>JALVPN010000001.1 GCA_027031765.1 Promethearchaeota archaeon
CGAGTGGTCGTGCTCCTCGTCCTCGCTGGTGGGGGTGGGGGTGGGCGTGTTGTGGTCGGCGGTGGTGTGGTTGTTGTTGTGGTCGGCGGTGGTGTGGTTGTTGTTGTGGTCGGCGGTGAGGACGGCGGTGTCGTCGTCCTTGATGCGGTTTCCGTTGATGCGGCGTCTGTGGTGGCAGCGCGTCTGGGTGGTGGTGTCTGTGGTCGGCCGCCCGGCCTGAGGACGCGAGCAGCTGGTGCTGCCTCAAGGGCTGCGAAGAACGTGGGGGGCTCCTCGCCCTCGTCCAGTGAGCGGACCTTGTAGTGGAACCCGTACTCAGTCCGGAGGTTGGTGGCCACCCTCGCACCTATGAACTTCTTACGTATCCCGGCCTGGCTCCCCTTCCACAGGTATATGCTCTTGGTGGCCTCATCAACAACACACAGTACCTTTGTTGAGTCGAGGTTCTCCTTTGTGATCTCGACCTCTACGAGAGTGCCGTCCTCTGATACTTCGTAGCCAAGAACCATGATTGATCACTACAGCTTCTTTATCGGTTGACGTAATATGTACCTGTGCACCTGATATACATAATTGCGCGCTAGTGAATAGCTGCATGTGCCTCAGTGTATCCTACACCTACTGTCAGACTGAGCTATATCACTCTTTGTACGATGGCCTTTTCTTTTCCTAGTCGCGCGCACCGGGTGCGCATACGTCCTCGCGGTCTGTGTGCCACCCCGTACCCTGAACCCTTATCTATGGGGAGTGCCGTGGTTCTATGGACTGGCAATGGACGCAGAACAACGGATGCAGGTCTACCGTGAACAGCTGGCCCGTGTCACTGTCGTGGGCCGCGGCCAGCTCCTGCTTGGCTTTGCAGCCTCCACACTGTTGCTGGTGGCCTCGACATGGGGCCTCCTCTATGTCATGTCATTCTTTGGTGTGATAATCATTGCACCTGAGAGCGCTACCCTGTATACCACCATCATGCTGGCCGGCTCAATAATCATGACCCTCGTGGCCGTGGTCATATGTGCCATCATGCTCAAGTATCCAAGTTCGATGCTGCTGCCACTCAAGCTGCACCAGTTCTTCAAGCGCAGCACTGGCGAGTACTTCGTCTGTCCCGACCCTGATGTCCAGGACTGGTCAGTGATTGTCCGCAGGTCCCTGTATGGCTCGCTGCTGGTCACCGGCATTGCGCTCACGGTGATAAGCTTCGACCTCATGGTGCAGGACAACTACGTCCGCTTTGGGTACTACGTCATGCTGGCCAGTACACTGGTGCTGCCACTTACCCTCATGCAGTTCTACTATGGCCCCTGGCTCATCAAGGACGCTGGCCTGTTCCACCTCGACCCCAAGGACCGTTCACTAAGCAACGTCGGCGATGACCTTGAAGACATGCTGGAGTTCTTCGCGGGCGTCGACATCGTGCTCGTCTGGCTCGAACTCAGCATCAATACCTATCCTTGGGTGCCACTGTTCGTCATCATTGTTGCCCTCGGGCCACTGTTCTCCATAGTCCTCGACTTCACCCTCGTGTTCATGTGGGTCAAGGCAGAGCTCACAGCAAGGACAATCGGACTGCTGACCGAGGAATACCAGTGGCCGGAGATACTGGAGTCCAGCGGCGAGATACGGTCGAAGGTGCTCGCCCTCGTGGACACGGAAATGCTCGCACCACTCGAGGGGCCCACTGACAGCGACACCACCACAGGTGCCATGACGCACACACCCGCACCCGGCGACATAGACCAGTAATCTGCCCGTCACGGGACACTGCTGATACGGGTGTTAACAATCACAGCCCACTTCAGGCGTGCTGGAGACCGAGACCGGGTCCCGCACCTCACGGGGTACACCGTCAGCCACTCCGTACCTGGACCGACCACCCACGAGTGGTCAGCGCCACCCATGTCAACTGCTAGCGGCCGCGTCGGGCTGCCCCGCGTCTTTCAAGAGGACGACAGACTCCGGCGAGAGGCGTAAGGAGACCCGGTCGCCCGGCCTGTACGTTGCGTGGCTGCCAGACCTGCTCGTGGGCACCGCTACAGTGACCTCTCCCGCACTGGTGTCAACAGTCACCCTGTGGTTCCCGAGGCCGGGCACGACAGTCACCACCCTGCCACTGACCAGTGACCCATCATCTGCCGGGGGCCCCAGTACCACGTCCTCCGGTTTCACGGTCAGCACCACCTTGCTACCGACACTGTGACTGCCCGGCAGGCTCAGGCGCGCCCCACCGACACTGAGCACCACAGTGCCCGCGTCACTGCCGACCACTTCCGCCTGCAGGATGCTGCCGCCCCCGACAAAGCGCGCAACGAACGTATCTGCCGGCCGCCAGTAGAGCTCCTCGGGTGTCCCCACCTGTCTCACAGTGCCCTGGTGCAGGACCGCCACCTCGTCGGATATGGCGAAGGCCTCTTCCTGGCTGTGGGTCACGTAGATGGTGGTTATCCCCAGTGCCCTCTGAGTCCTGCGGATCTCCTGCTGCAACCTGGTCCGGAGCTGCGGGTCAAGGGCTGAGAGCGGCTCGTCGAGGAGCAGGAGGCCCGGTTCGCGTGCCAGGGCACGGGCAAGCGCCACCCGCTGGGCCTCCTGCTC
>JALVPN010000002.1 GCA_027031765.1 Promethearchaeota archaeon
CGACGACATCGACGAGAGGGCCGCGGTCTTCGCGACCACATGTTACCTCAGGGGGCCGGGCGCCAGACGGGTCGGTACTAGGAACGGGCCTGTACTACGGAGACTGGAAGAGGCCCTTGCTGGCGTCCGCGAACGACTTGAGCAGGGGCACCTCAGGGGTGAGGAGGAAGAACTTGCACGTGACAGGGCCGACGCCGAGGAGATGGCGGCCGAGGTCTGCAGGCGGACTGGCCAGCGTACCCGGTACCTCTACCGAGGCGCAGCTGCTCCCCTCGCTGGGTTCCTGCGTGACACACGTGCAAGAGTAGAAGTGCTGGCACCCGAGAAGGAGGAAGAGAAGTACGTCGACAGGGTGTTCGGCACGCTGGGCCACGACAAGCAGCGGCGGCCACTCGGCAGGGGCGGGCTGATAGATATGGCACGTCAGCTCGCTAGTGCGGCCCGTGAAGAGAGCCTCCGCGAACTGCTGTGGGCCGAGCGCAGGTTCGACAACGCCACCAGCCTTGTGTTGTCCCTGACGTGGGAGGGGAGGACACTGCTGTTCCCCGGCGATGCAGAGATCCCGAGCTGGGAGATAATGCAGGAGGCGGGCGTCCTGAGGCCTGTAGATGTCCTGAAGGTGGCCCACCATGCCAGCAGGAACGGCACCCCCATTGATGACCCGCAGGCATGGGGGGCCCTCATGGGCAACAGACGGGGTGACAGGACGTTCGTAGTGTCCACGTATCCGCGGGAAGACTGGGGGATGCCGGACAGGCGTCTGCTGGAGCGGTTGGGAGAGTACGGGACGGTCGTCAGCACGGAGGGACTCGGAGGACGACCGGCCTATGTGGACGTGACACTCACACCTGCGGAGTAGTTGTGGCGACCTCCAGCGACCGGTGAATCCTGACAAGTCTCAGGACTGCTCCTGCGACGACTACCACGTATGCAATGACAACACTGCCGAGATACACCGGGGAGGGCCCGAGGCCAGAGATGATATAGGCTACGGTCAGACCGATTCCTGTAAGGAGGTGCCATAGCACGACCGCGACGTTTGCCGGTACCAGACGTGCCGGACTGTCGTGGTGAGACAGGCACACAAGGACTCCAAGCAGGGCAACAGGGAGGGTGGTCAGGACAATGAGTGTCGCCGGGGGCAGCAGCGCCGTGAAGACCGCCCAGACCACCAGTGCGAAGGGTGACAGTACCAGCAGCGGGAAGAGGACTGCGGCACGGTGCGGCCCAAGTATGACGACCATCGTCCTCTTGCCACCGTCCCGGTCGGCGCGGTAGTCCGGGAACTCGTTGATGAACAGCACGGAGGCAATGGCAGCCGCCACCGGGACTGATGCGATGAGGACCTCAAGAGTGATGTCGAGGGCCTGTACGTAGTACGCACCGAGGGTCATCAGGACACCGAAGTCCAGGGCGACCACACCCTCGCCCAGGCCACGGCCCGAGAACCGGAGGGGTGGTGCTGAGTAGAACAGACCTGAGCCGCCACCGAGGACTCCAAGGACGAGGACGAGGGGGCCACGCGTATATGCAAGGTAGAGCCCAATACCGCCGCCCACAGCGAAGAAGAGCACGGAGGCCGACATGACCGCCCTGGGTGACAGGAGACCAAGCTGGATCATCCGGCTGCCGCCACTGAAGGGCCGGATAAAGTCCACGTTGATGTCGTCGGGGCCGGTGCCCTCTGGTGTGTGGTCAAAGTAGTCGTTGGCTGTGTTGGCCCCCAGGTGCAGGCAGACAGCGGCGACAAGGGTCAGCAGGAACACATCCCAGAGGAACGCACCGGCCCGGTACCATGCGATGGCGGTACCTAGCAGGACTGGCACGACCGATGCGGTAAGGAACCCGGCACGTAGCTCCGTCGCCCATACGCCCAAGTGTGACGAGGGCAAACTGGCCGCAGATGGCACTGTATTGTCTTCTTCTGACATGGACTTTCACCCGCGCGTCCGTCCCGGCTCCACCCAGTGATAACTCTGGTGGTGATAGTGGTCGGCAGAAGAGTGTTGCGCGATAAGGAGCGTGTTGTACGGGTCGAGGCACACTGCCCCCCACACTAGGCGGCCGCTTGTCCTTCAGACGTGGCCAACGGGGACGGGGGCCACAGCCTCAAACGTCCCTTTAAAAGGGCGGTCCACGACAGGCGCATATGAACGACGGCACAGAGAAGGCTGACAGACTGCTGGACACAGCACGAGAGCTGTTCTCCAGGGGGCAGTTCAAGAAGGCCGGGAAGACTGCTGAGAAAGCATGGAAACGATACGTCAAGGAGGGGCTCGTAGGACAGGCGCTCGAGGCCCTGAGGATAATGGCGGACTCCGCACTGAACGTGCGCGACCTACGAGTGGCCGGGCGTCTGTACCGAGAGCTCGTGCGGCTCGCAGGAGAGAGGGGCATGCCACTCTATGCGTCCGCTGCGAACTGGGGCCTAGGTGAAGTCGCGCTCACGGAGGGGAACCTGGAAGGCGCGCTAGGACACTTCAGTGAGGGCGCAGAACTGGCCCGGAGGGTGGGCAGCACGTGGTTCGAGGCATGGAACACCTTCGGGGCAGGAAAGGTGCACCGGGCACGGGGCGACCCCGAC
>JALVPN010000003.1:0-11081 GCA_027031765.1 Promethearchaeota archaeon
GATTATGCGGTCCCGTTCGTCAGCAGTGATTGGCTTCGAACAGGTAGGGCAGCGCAGGCCCTCAGTACTGTCGCCATCCCCGGCCTCCCGGAGGCGGGAAATCTTCTCCCGCAGGTCACGCTCGACACCCTGGAACGCACCGATCTGGCGGTTCGTTTCTGATGTCTTCGACTGCAGGTCATCTAGGGCGGCCTCCTGCTCGGCCAGCTCCCGCTCAAGTATTTCCCGTCGGAGCCTGACTGCCTTCTCGTCGAACGACACGAGACCGACCGCCTCTATGTCCCTGTCGCGGAGGCTGACAGCATCGTTGTAGCGAGCGGTCGCCTGCTGCAGCTGAGTGGCCAGTTGCTGCACCGTGTCCAAGACGTCAGGAGGGGGCAGGACGGCGAGGAACTCCTTGAACTCACGCATCTCGGCACGCCTCTGCTCAAGGTCGTCCTCCAACGACCGCAGACGACGACGTGTGTCCTCGACCTGTTTCTCGATGACCTCGGGACGGGTGAAGTCGGCCTCAAGCGCTACGAGGCGGCCCTTGAGCTCTGCCTCAAGGTCGTTGAGCTGGTCACGCATACGTTCCAACAGCTCAATATTGTATACCTTTACCAGCAGGTCTCGGAGGACGGAGGGCGTTGCACTTGCAATGAGGGCGACCTCACCCTGTCGGACGAGCAGGGTGTTGAGGGCCTGTTTCAGCTCGAGGTTGAGGACTTCGGTGAGCTTGGACGCCACGGACTGGCTCTTGTCCGCGACCCGCTTCCAGGCGCCCTTGACCTGTGCGTAGAGCGAGACCTGCATCCTTGATGCCTGGTCGTATGAGCGGTCAATCTTGTAGCGCACACCGGCGACCTCGAAGACCAGTACGACACGACAGTAGGTGGACGAGAAGTTCACCAAGTCTTCGTTCTTCAGCTCAACAGCTGACGCCCCCCACAGCGCCCACAGTATCGCCTCGAACAGTGACGACTTGCCGGTGGAGTTAGGGCCACGTACAAGTATGAGGCCGTCTGGGAGCTCCCCTTCCTCGGGAACCCTTACGCGCAGGAACGGCTTGAAGTTCTCAATCTTGAGGCTCACTATCTTCATCCATGAAGTCCCCCACGAACTCTTCGGGCACCATCTTCCCTGTGTCGGCGCCAACTGCAAGGCGGAGTGCCCTGACGGCAATCTTGGTGAGCACATCGGGACTGTACTTCTCCCCGATGTCGAGAGTAGACAGGTACTCCCTGAAGTCGTCCTCCGGGCTCTCGATCAGGTACTCAGACTCTATCTCGGGGTATGCTAGTGGGGTCTCTGCAGACATGTCCGACCGCAGGTCCCAGACGAACTGCGCGATGTTGTACGTCGAGTCCCGTGCGAGGACTGATGAACGGAGGGCCTCAAGGGCAATCCGGGTCTCCAGTGTGCCCCCCGTCTTTGGAGAGCCCTCGAGCACAATGCGCACACGGGCTGCGGTCTCAGGGTCGAACTCCCCGACAAAGCCCTGTCCCTTGAGCCAGTCCTCGACCTGCGCCACGACCGACTGGGGCGTTGCCGCACCGTCCATGCTGAGCTTCTTGTTCAGTACAGGACGTCTGAACTCGATGATGTGTGGCTCCACATGTGGTGCACTGCCCGGTGAGACCTCGACCACGAGGAAGCCCTTCTCATGTCCTGCCTCATCGAAGCGCCACCTCTCTGGGGAGCCCGCATACCATGCCTTCGCCGAGTGCTTGTGCTGGCGGTGGTCGTGGCCAAGGGCGATGTAGTCGTACCGGTGGCTGAGAATAGAGGAGTAGAGCGTGCCATCGAGCGACATGCCGTGTGCAACTGCGATGGACGGCCTGTCTGCGCTTGTGGGGGCCTGGTGTTCAAGGACCCACCCCTCGAACTCCGGCATGAGGTCAGCAGACCGCAGCGGTCCCGGCTGCATGAACGGAAAGCAGAACACATCCAGCTCGTCCAGTCCAAACATGAGGGGCTCTCCGGACGCGAACGCCCGTTTCAGGTCCTGCTGGGTCGCAACATACAGCCCCGGCACAGCCAGTCGCAGGGTGTCCAAAAGGGAGACCTCAAGGGTACGGAACAGGCCGTGGTTGCCCTCGATTATGACCACCGGTATGCCGGTCTGCTCTATGAAGTCCTTGAGCACGCGGATAGCGGTCTCCTGTGCCACTACGGGGGGCTGTGACGGGTTGCCCTCCCAGGGTGAGTCGTACAGGTCGCCAGAGTGGACAACGACATCAACGGGCGGGTCGAGAGCAGCGATGGCACTGAATATCTCCTCGAAGCGGTCGTAGAAGTCGTTCTCAAGGAGGCGGGAGCGCATCTCGACAGCCCAGATGTTCTGTCGGATACCCTCCTGTGGCCTGGCCCCCAAATGAGTGTCGGACAGGTGGGCAATCCGGACGACCATGGTCACCCCTCACATGATGTGCTCTTCTTTCTTCTCTCTTTTGGTACCATACTGTGCCTGTGTCCTCTCGAACAGCTCGTCGAACTTGGGGACGTGGACCGGGACTGGCATGTCACGGTATGAGGCTGTCAGGATGGCGTCGCCACGCCCCATGACCCGGAACTCGTCCTCGAAACCGGCAATGTTGACGCTGGCATTGTCTATGCAGGCTGATATCTCGCGTTCATTGCCGAGGCGGAGGTTGATCTCCGTGTTCGTCTGACTGAGGATGACATTGTCAAGCACACTCACCTGTTGACTGACCACCAAGAGGCCGATGTTGAACTTGCGGCCCTGCCGGGCGATGTCCTTGAATACCGAGCCCCCGCGCATCAGGTCTGGGTTGAGCAGCGAGGGTGCCTCCTCCACCGTAACAAGCACCACAGGTAGCTCGCTGGTGTCCTTCACTGGAGCACTGTCACCTGCTGCACCACGCCCACGGTAGAACCCTTTTGCCTTGTCCAGCACCCCTCGGAGGAAGGTGGCTGGCAGGCGGCTCTTTGCCTGGCTCTCGAAGTCAGCAATCGTCCCGCTGCTCTTCACTGCACGGCGCATGTCGAATATTGTACGCGCCACCACAGTGGTGAGCAGGAACTGGCTGGTCTCGGACATTAGGCTGGTGTTCACTATCAGCACGCGACCAGACTCCATCGCCTCGTAGATCTCACCGAGCACGGACTTGCCCGACTCGACGAAGATGGGCGACCTCTCAATGAAGCCCAGACGTCGGCGCACCGCGTGAAAGGTCACGGCCTGCACACCACTCGGGCTCTCCTCCATCTCAAGTATTGATGCAATCCAGTTCTCCCCCTTGATTGCATACTGTCGGTCAATGAAGAGCTGCATCTGTGGTCGGAACTCCATGATTGAGTACAGGTCACGGGGCTGGATTTCCTTCCAGAGTATGCGGATATCGCGTGCATAGCGCTGGATCTCACGTGGAGTACCGCGTGCACTGGTCGTGAGGTAGTAGTAGTCACCAATGACATGTCTGCGCGTATCACTGTCCAGCGCTGCTACAATGTCATTGACACCATACTTGTCTACACCCCGTGCGAACTCGTCGTGGGGGTCTATACAGAAGGCCGAGATTGACGGCCCAGCGGCCTTGCCGTCCAGTACCTTGATGTTGTGGTCGATGATAGACTTGATGAGCACCATCATCAGGTTGCTCTTTCCAGAGCCGGTAGCACCAAAGATTGCCACATGCATCGGCAGGTACTCTGCGGGGAGGGTCACGGGGATGTCGAGTTCACGTTCTCCGGCCTGGAGATTACCAATGTAGATGTCACCTCTGAGCTGACTGGCGAGCATGTCCGGGAGAGATGAAGGTGTGACCGTCCGTGTTGGACGGTATACCTCAGCCAGCAGAGCAGGCAGTCGCCGGGGTGGCCGGAACACCCATTTTGTCTTGCCATGTCCGTCAGTGACCTGTTCGGCATAGCCCAACAGGCGGCCCTTGAGGAGCACTAGCAGGTTGCGGTCGATGCCAGAGATGTAGGCTTCCCCCTCCACAAGGAATGTCCCGGCCATGGCGTGCGTGTCCTTCACAAGACGCATGTAGTTCTCCAGCTCAAGCACTCTGAAGAGGAATATACGCTCGCCCCCGTCACGCTTCGAACGGATAAGCAGCATCTCTCCAACGCAGATGTCCTTGTTGGCACCAATGACCAGGAGCCCGACCTGGTTGCCCCCACCGACAATTCCCAACCTCTCACCCAGTTCCGTCGTACTCATAACAACACCTCACAGACCATAGTCCTCCCGCAGTGGCCGTACCGGCCGGTCGTCAAGGCCTGCCCCGTGACGCACCTCACGGCACATCTGTCTGAGCACCTCAACGTCCTCATGCTTGAGTTCGCACACGACGTGGGCAAGCGCGAGCGGCACGGGATAGCCGTACCAGCGGGCGTCCCGTGACATCAGTTCGAGGTCGCGGAACAGCTTGCGCTCACGTGCGTGGGTCTCCTCATTGTCATCCTCCACGAACACTTCCTTGCGCCACCACACCCAGTCAAAGTCGACCCTTGAGGGACGGTTGTCCTCGCTGAAGGAGAACAGGTAGGGTATTGCAAGGTGTGGGGGGATGTACGGCCGGTTCTTGAGGATATTGAGGCCACCGGACGGGTGGTCCCTGCCCGGGAGGAGGCAGAACCACTTGCACGCGCCGGTGCCGGACGCATGGCCCTGACAGCCAGACCCATCACTCCACTTCTCAATGGCCATCCTCGCAATGCGGTGTGCAAAGGGGACACTGTGACCCTTGCTGACGGCACAGAGGACAGTCCCCTTCTCTCTTGCAAGCGCACAGAGGTGGCGCAACATGAAACCGCTCGGCATCACGGGGATGCGCTCCTGGCTGATGAACACAGAGAGGGCCCCATCCAGCAGGAGGTACTTTGGCTGCAGGTCGCTCTCCAGCACCCTGCGGGCCGCAGCGTACTCCATCGCTTTGCGGACCTCCTCATGAACCACTGCAGAGGAGAGTATCTGCTCACGGCCTATCAAGTCCTCCATCTCAATCAGTCTGTCTTTGAAACGGTCAAACTGGTTGGAGGCGTTATGACGGAGCCGTCTCTGCAGCTCAAAGTCGTCATCGAAGAACGGACGGATCAGCTCCTCGATTTCGACCTCGTACACTGTTTCGAGGATCTCGGCCAGCTTCTTCTTCGCGTCCCCGCGCACTGTGGAGTTCCAGTGGACATCAAAGTGTGGCTGTGGGCCAAGGGTCTGGGCCAGTTCGTCTGGGCTCACAGGTGTGAACGGTGTGTCCGACCGTATGTTGGACCTCAGGACAGATGTCGCTGTCGTAAAGAAGTGCACGCGGACATCGTTGAGCATTGCAAGGCTGTCTGTACCCGAGCCGTCCACAGCAGCCACTTCGAAGTCCTCGAAGTCGTCAGGCGGGTCATTGAGCGGTATGGGGTCGAGGAGCACTATGAGGTCATCGCGCAGGCGCGACTCATCGGCGTCCAGCAGGTGTTCCTCAAGGAGCTCCGCATTGTTGATGTCCTCGAACACGGCCGTCAGGGCCTTGCGCAGGCGGTCCGAGTGGACTCTTGCGAACATGGGCTCAGACACCTCGGGTCTTACTCTTCCGTGGCAGTGGGCCGGGTCTGGGCAGGGCCAGTCCAGTCCTGTTTGCCCGGCATTGCGGTACCGTCAGCAGTACAGCACACCATGCCCTCCACCAGAGCTGATAAGAACATACTACTCGGTACTGACGAGTGGGAACAATGACTCACCCGGCCCACACTGGTCGGTCAACCTCCGACGACAGACTGCAACTGTTAACGGGCACGCATGACGGCTGAGAGGCGCGTGGTACCAGCACTACAGACCGGACAGCTGGCAGGGCGGACAACTGGGGCCGGGCGTCGTTGGTGTTGTGCACCGTCACTGGCGCCATGAGGACGACACCGACCAGTGTGGCCAGCACTCCCCCAGGAGGGCCTGTAGAGGCGCAGTCATCCGCCAATGACCACACAGAGGCAATTTGTTTTTAAGAAACAAAGGCAGTCAGAATCCTAACCGCAGTGTTCTGGCCTCGGTGCGGCCCAAACAGGATGTTGGGAAGTGTTTGCTTGCTGAGAATACGCTACTTTGGCCACTCCACGTTCGCACTTGAGTCCGCAGAGACCTCACTGCTACTGAACCCTGGTATCTGGGACGGGGAACCGGTAGTGCCTGATGACTTTGATGTCAGGGTCATCGCACTCACCCACCATATGGACGACGCCGTAGGCAATGCCACCGCCATTGCTGAGAACTCCAAGGCGTGGATACTCGGCAATGAGAGGACGATAGAGAGGGTACGCGAACAGGGGGGCAGACCATGGCTCCTCCATGTGCTCAGACCAGAGGAGCCCTACACGATTCCGGGCCTGAGCATAACGCCGTACTCGCTGCAGAGGGCAGACCCGGACACCGGCGAGCGTTTTGAGAACCTCGGCCTGTACATAGAGATGGGCTCAATGCGAGTGGGGTATCTCGGCGACACAGTTGTGAGGGGGCCATTCGGGCAGCTCGAGATGGACATCCTCATCACACCAGTGGGGGGTGGCGATGTGTTCCCGATCAAGGATGCAGTGAGCCTCTGCATTGATGCAGCCCCGCGGCTCGGTATCCCGGCACGTGCATCGTCGCCTGACCAGGTGTCCAAGTTCGCCAAGTACGTGGACCAGTTCAGTAGTTCCACGGTGCCAATGGTCATGGAGCCCGGACAGGTCCTCGAGGTCATGTGGGCTGCCGGTAACGAGTTCAGATACACACTGTCCTGACATCCGTGTGCGTCGCACCGAAGAGGCTGGGACGGGCCATCCCGGAAAGGTATACGCAAGGTCGAGTGGTGAGTCAGTTGAGCGAGAACAGGAAGATGGTCGTGATAGACCTAGAAGAGAGCGAGAAGACCGTCATTGGGGAGCTCAGCGAACTCCAGAGTGCTGAGGCTACAGGAGTGCTGAGTATCAACAATGTCTCGGAACAGAACAGGATCTGGAACGTCAGGGTGCTGCTGGATGACACGAGAGGACGTACGACTTTCGAAGAGGATGTCCTCCATGCTGGAGAGATCGACGCGGGCAGCCAGTGGAGGACCGAGTATGGCATAGAGATAGATGCACCGGTACTGACGCTGACAGAGGTCTATGACACCTGCAGTACTGTGGAGAGCGAGAAACCACACTGGGCGTATGCCTTTGGAAAGGAGAACCCTGTGAGGATTACCATCACAGTGAAGAACGAGTGTGACGGACAGATTGACGACATAGCGGTCACCAAGTGGATTCCACCGGAACTGGACAACGTCGTTATCGAGAGCATGGAGTCTGGGAACGCCAACTATGACCCTGAGAACCGTCAGGTCGTATGGAACGACTTCATAGTATACCCGGGAGAGAGCTCAACACTGGTAATCACCGCCACCGCGACGGTCGAGGACAGCAGCCCCAAGGATGCTGGCAAGATACTGGTCACCTATCGTGCCGAGGGACAGCAGAGGTCAGTCCTGGCCCCAGACATGACCGCGCTCACTGACTTCCTGACCGGGATTGACACTGCCGAGACCGAACCGAACCAGTGGGAGTGTACACTTGAGTGTTCAAACGAGAGTGACCTGATGGTGCGGCTCGACCGTGCAGAGGCGTATGTGGAGCCAGAGGGGGGTGGCGAGAAGGTCAAGATGATTGACGAGGCGCCGGCACTGGAGATGGAGCCGAACGCAGAGTGGAGCAAGATGTTCGAGATTGAGAGCAAGTCGCCACCTCGCTGCACACACGATGTTGTGTACACACCCATGCGCACTGTCACAAAGAGGGTGCTCGGTACCATTGAGAAGGTCCCACAGACCATCCCGGTCTACCAGATCGACTACATGAAGGAGTTCGACCCGCCATCAGTAGCAAGCTTCGACAAGACACCTGTGGAGGTGACTGTCGAGGTCAAGAATGTGGGCTCGGCCAGGCTCAACGAGGTCACGGTGGAAGACCACCTGCCAGATGATGTCATGCCACCAAAACGCGAGCACATCACGGTCTGGGTCAAGGGCGAGGAGTACACGGGGGACTATGAGTTCAGTATCGAGCCCGACGACCAGGATCCTGAGAAGCCACACACCCTTACGTTCAGGATAACGGGGCTCAAGGACACTGTCGGCGAGCTGGAGCCCGGTGAGAGCATCAAGATCAACTACGCCATCATGGCATGGCGCAACAGACCCGAGAAGGAGTACCCGTCACCAATCCACTGCACAGCGAACACATACCCGGCGGGCCTCATCACTGAGATAGGCAGTGCTCCCGACGGGCACAAGCTCGGTGTCATCTACAAGAAGCGCCGGATTGCGGTGAAGAAGGGCATCAACCGGGGTGCGGGTGCTGGCGAATACGATGTTGTGATAGTTGTGGAGAACAAGGGTGAGGTGACTGTGGAGAACGTGGTCGTCAGGGACTGGATACCGGCCGGTTTCGAGTTCCAGTCTGTAGACCCACCAGAGGAGGAGCCATCACTCCAGTCTGCAGAGGACGGCACCGACCTCATCTGGAGGTGGGCCCGAATGAGCCCTGGCGACAAGAAGAAGATGGTAGTACATGTGCGCGGTGAGGGAGAGTACGAGCGCCGGGAACCTGTGGTCACATCGGACTAGTCCGGTGCAAGCAGTGCGTACACTGTGCTACCACATGTTTCACGGATGGGGCCGACCCCTCATGCCTGCTCCCCTAGATGACCGGCCGCCTCAGACTCGGCCTCCAACAGCTCACGCCGGGTCGCCTCCAGTTCGGCGTCCAGCAGCTCAAGGGGGACGTAGTCATCGGAGTCCTCCGTGTAGTGAGTGTCAAGCGTGAACAACACCTTGAACCCGGCCAGCGCAGAGTGGAGGGCATCCGAGATATCGAGGATTGCAGTGCTCAGGTCGGCACTGTTCATATCCTCGGCCTTGTGCCTATAGATGAAGTCGTAGGCCCCCCGCACAGGTGTGAACCCCATGGCTGTGAGTTTCTGGATTATCTTGGAGGGGGTGGTCCCCTCACTGTTGAACCATATCTGGACTCTTGTCACATATGGGGACATTATCCGACGCCTCGTAGATTGGATACTGCACCCGCCGCCCGGTTTGGTTTTATCCTTTACTCCACCGGCCACTTGAGCCCTGACAGTACACGGCTCAGGCCCTGCTGCCTGTGTCCACCAACCGGTCACCATCTCCCACAAGCAGTGACATGTCCTCGTGTACCAGCAAGTAGCGCCACTGGTTGATGCAACTGCAGACCGGGACATGGAGATGCCTGACATCCTGTGACAGGGAGAAGGCGCGGATCCCACGGGTCACACGTGGATCACAGAGCCCACAGTTGTGGGGACCACGCCTCTTTCCCGCGGCGACCGGGTCGGACACGATTTCGACCGCCGGGGCTACCTGACCCCTAGCGGTCCGGAGGAGCTCGACCAACGTCCACAGCCACGGCGGTGCATACAGTCCACGTCTCCAGAGCCGTTCCACCAGCGTGTTGCGCTGGATATTGACTGGGTTCACAGACACGGTCCTGACACCCATGTCCGCAGCTGCCACTATGGTCTCCAGTGCATCGACCAGTGCGTCGCGCTCCGTGAGGAACGGTGGCTTCAGGAGCACATAGGCACGTACACCCACCTCATACTCGGCTGCGACCTCTACAGTAGCACGGAACTGGTCGGTAGTGAACCCTTTGTTCACCGCCACCATACGGACCGGGTCGCTTGAGGACTCGAGGCCCACACCGACCTGCACAGAATGGTGGTCGAGGACAGAGCGCACTCCTGACAGGGCCTCACCGGTGACGAACTCGGGCCGTGACTCGAGCACCACCTCTTCCACCCTGTCGTCAGAGGCAATGAGCTGCAGTATCCGCTCGCGGGCCTCCAGTGGCACTTCGCACGGGTCGAGAAAGCTCCCACTCGTATAGACCTTCACGGCAACCGGCGGCGACAGGTCGCCTGCACTCTGCATTGCACTCCTGAACTGCAGGACAAGGTCGTCCGACGTGACCGGGGCTGACGTCCCATCGAGGAGGTAACTGCACATCGTGCAGCCCCCGTCCTCAGAGCGTGCATGTGAACAGCCCTGCGTGGCAAGGACTACTGCAATGGCCTTTCCCGGCCTGCCGGCCACCCTTGCATCGGCCACCCATGTCGCGGCGGGCCTGGTCGGGTCTCTCCGGCGGCGTGTGTGGACTGACGTGCCACGGGCCTCAAGAGAGGAACGGCGGACAATGCCGGAGAGGACATCGTAGAGCGACTGCATACTATCTCACCTTGTGTCTTATGTCGACAGCGACCCCCGACTCAAGTGCGCACATCTCGGGCCCCGACATCTTGCTACGTCCCACAGCGACCACACGACCATCGTCTGACCGCACCACCACCTCGTCGCCAGGGCGGACTGCCGCGTCTGCACCGGTCACACCGACCGCGAAGAGGGAGCCACCACGGATCTCATGGCCCTCGAAGGCGACCCAGTAACGGTCGAGCGTGGCGAGCTGCTCTCCCCCTGCAAGTGTGAGGGACAGGTGCCCTTGGGGCGCCACGAATGCACACAGTTGACCCCTGTCCGTCCTCACGACCACCATGCGGTCAAGCCGGCCCGTGAGGCGGCAGCCATCGGGGACGAGGACATCACCGGCAGGGGGCCCGAACTGGAAGTCTGCAACGGCCCGCAGGGTGTCCACCACCTCTGTAGACGGGGCGCGTGTCAGCGAGAGCGAGGCACACAGTCCTCTGAGGGCCTCTGTCAGGGAGTCAAGGGAGGCCTTCGCAGTATGTGCCTGGCCAGTACACGTGTATATGACCTCCTGACGGGTGTCGGGCTCCGCGTGCCTGACAATCTCCTCGTAGCCGCCGGACACATGCGCGACAACAACACACGACTCGTCGAACTTTGAGAGGTGCGTCGCGAGTGCCTCTGCTGCAATCTCGACCTCCTCGGCGTCCCAGTCACCCGTAACTGGCAGGTCGTAGTTGGCTGCCGGGAAGACCCGTTCGAGTTCCCGGGGCACAACACCGATTGGGCTCGTGACGATGACCTCTGAGAGCCACCGACGCCTCTTGGACATTGCCGAGCTGATGGCCTGTGCGAACAGCCTGTGAGACCTAGAGGTGGAATAGGGCTTTCTTGCAG
>JALVPN010000003.1:11091-14411 GCA_027031765.1 Promethearchaeota archaeon
TTCTTGCAGAGCACGGCAGGACGACCACGATGCGTTTACCCGCTGGGGCACGGTATCGGCTGGCAACATACTCACGGAAACGCCTCACGAGGGGGGCATTGTAGGACTCGGGGCCAATCAGGAGGACACGGCCGCTGCCTGTAGTCGGTGTGAACTCCTCGAGGAACCCGTAGAGGGAACGGTCAACGCGACGCAGGAGCGACGTGACCGATGGGTCTGCGTGGGTGTACGACTCCACAAGCCACCTGAGAGAGCCCCTCTTCTGGTGACTGACACAGTCGGAGAGGACCCCATGATAGACGTAGAAGTTGTGCTGCACGAGCCATGTGGTGTCCTCCAGGTCTGCGGCCGGGCCAGCAGCAGTACAGGCGGCACAGTGACAGTAGCGCCACGACTCTGCACCGCCCGATAGCGCTTCCTCATACAGGGGCCACAGGCGTACCGCCCGCGACGCTGCACCCCATGCATAGCTCACGTCGAAGATGTCGACACCGGCATAGTACAGTAGGGGCAGGTAGTAGGGCGGCAAGCTGCCCACCGCCAAGACGAGCCAGTCATGCGGGACTACGGCACGTACTGCAAGCGAGTCGAGGTCGAGGCCGGGGCCGCGGCCGTCCATCACGAGTGCTACTGCACGGACACCAAGTCGATGGAGGCGTGAGAAGAAGGGTGCGGCCTCACCCGGGTCCATCCCCTGCGGGACGCGCACGACAAGGCGGGATGGTACAATGGTCTCAGCTTGTCGCTCAACGACATGTACTTGGTGTTCCATGAGCGCATCGAGCGCGGCCTTGCCAAGACCCCGGGCTGCAGGGAGTGACGGCAGCAGGAGCAGGGCGGTATCGTCGACGGTATGCAGGTCTATGGCTTCAGAGCTGAGGACGGACGGGAGGACAGCAAGCAGTGGCACGTCCGGTGGGGGGGCATCACGCCCACCTGTCGCATAGACCATCTGGCCCTGATGGACTGGGGAGGGGCCCAGCAGAGCAGGTGTCCTGATATTCAGACCACTGACGCTCAGGGTGCCAGTACGGGCCGGGCCATCATGTCCCCCATTAGTCCTGAAGAGTGTCATCATGCTCCCTCATACAACTGGCTTGTGGCCCGAGTACTGTGTCACGTCAGTCCTCACCTCGACCCCTTCGAGGATCTGCCTCAGACTGTCGAGTGCGCCATGTTTGAACAGTGGCTGGTTGTTATTGCCGCATCGGTACGAGTAGGTACACAGAGGGCACCCGTCGACCCGTTTGCAGTCGCACTGCGCAAGTATCCGTTCGGCCCTTGAGAACGCCTCTTCAAGACGGCCATACAGGAGCTTGGAGGCACCATTGCCGCCGGGAGCAGCATCGTATACAAATATGAAGCCCGAGTCCCCCATTGACACGCCGCCGGCCTCATTTGAACCGCCACCAGTGAACATGGCACTCGACTCAAGCAGCACATGTTCCAACGCATGGAAGGTGCCAATGAACAGCTTCTCGGGTGACAGGACCGGCCCCCCAGCGTCATCGAGCCGGCCATCCAGGTAGTCAGTCACCGCCCGGGCCGGTTCAGGTGCGCGGAAGACCAGTCCACGGGTCTTGAACGAGTACTCCAGTGGCACATCCAGACTCCTCAGTGCGACGACCTTGCTGCTCAGCGTATTGACCTCCACATAGCCCTCCACCTGCTGTGTCACTGTGAGGGAGCAGTAGTGCACCTCGGTGCCGAACACCCTCCGGCTCTCGTGTACGGCGTCAATTCGTGGCGTCATGAAGTATAGTGGCCGTGTGTGCACATCAGAGGCGGGGACTTCACGCACCCTCGCACGTCCCATCCCGGGCACATAGCTGAACTCCAAGGAGAGGTACCGTTTCCCCCCGTGCATGTATATTGCACCCGGGTGCAGCTCCTGCGCCGCCATCGGCATAGTACGCTCACCAATCTTCCTGTCGCCCTCCTTGATCTCCACGGTGTCCCCAATCCCACGGATGCTATACGCATTGAACTCCGACCGGAGCCTGGACCAGTCATTCACTGTTACACGGCCCTTCCCCGTGACACGCAGGATGCCCTCCTGGACCAGGCCGTTGAGGACATCCATCTGTCGGGGGAAGAACTCGGTGGTGAGCATCCCAGAACGGGCTGCAGCCATGAGCTGGTAGCGTGCTACGACCTCGTTGCCTGGCTCCATGTACGCTGCGTCCACATCGGTGAAGTACTTCGCGGGGTTGTGCCTGTAGAAGGAGGAAATGGGGTCTTTGTCCCGCAGTGCCAAGAAGGCCATGCTCTCCTGCCCCTTCCTGCCGGCCCGGCCCACCCGTTGCGTCAGACGTGTGACGGAAACGAGCATGCTCACAACGCAGTCGAGGTCGCCAATGTCAATCCCGAGCTCGAGAGTCGGCGTGGACACGATCACACGCAGGTCGCCCTCCCGGAAAGCCTTCTCGACCTCGGTCCTGTACTTGCGTGGGAGGCCGGCACGGTGTACCTTCGACTTGACATGCCTCCGAGTGAGCATTGCATTGAGGGTCTCGGCCTCCGAGTGTGTGTTCCCAAAGACGAGGATCTTATGCCCGGCCCGGTACAACTGTTCCACAATGCGAGTGATCATGAGGTACTTGGACGCCGTGCCCGGATAGAACATCATGAAGTGGATGGGGCCACGCCTTGCCTGTTTCGACTCGACAAGCTGTACTTCTGTGTCGAACATGAGCTCTGCGAACTCTTTCGGGTTCGCAATGGTGGCAGATGCCCCAATCATCTGGGGGCTCCCACAGAGCATTGCCAACCGTTTGAGGATGTAGTAGACGTTCGCACCAAAGGAACCCGTGTAGAGGTGTATCTCGTCGAGTACGACAAAGCGCACCGTGTGGAGTAGCGGCTCCAGACGAGACCTGTCCCAGCCCATATGGTAGTGGAGTACATCGGGGTTCGTGATGAGGACTTCCGGTGGACTGCGGTATATCTCCTCCCGCTTCTTCTTTGGCGTGTCACCGTCAAATACGTCTGCACGCAGACCGCACGCCGCGCACATCTCAGATATCTTAGTGAGCTGGTCGCGTGCGAGTGCCTTTGTCGGGTAGATGAGGAGTGCACGGATACCGGGCCCCACAAGGTGCGGTCCGAGCCCTGCAACAAGGTGTTTGAGGACCGGGAGGATGAAGGCCTCGGTCTTGCCCTGCGCAGTGGGCGCTACTATCACCACATCCTTTCCTCTGAGTATTGCGTTGTACGCCTCCCCCTGGAACTCGTACAGGCGAGATATCCCACGGCGTTTGAGGTACTCGACAAGCGGGGCGGGCAGTCCCAGTTCTGTGACTGCCGGGCCGTATTTGGCC
>JALVPN010000003.1:14421-21646 GCA_027031765.1 Promethearchaeota archaeon
GTCGCGGGCATGTAGCGGTAGGAGACTAGGTAGTCGGTGCCAGCGGAGACGACATTGCGCAGGGCAGGGGGGAGTGACTCCAGAGAACGGCCGCCCTTGCTGACAACTCTCTCCACCTCCTTCACGCTCTGGACACGCGCGGGGGCACGTGACCGCTTCCGCCGCCCTCGTGGACGACGCCTACCGTCTGATGGGTACTCTATGTCAGACGACAGCGGCCTTGCCGTCCCACGCTGGACTGCGGTGGTGAATGCCTCGTAGGCATCAAAGAGGTCTTTGTCCTTCCCCTTCACGAGGACCTCTGCATCACAGGTGTAGCACCTCACACTCCACACATCGCCGGCCCTCTTGATGCTGAGGGTCGACCCACACTTGGCGCAGTGGAGAACAGGCACATCACATCACCAGTAGCCAGGGCGGTCTCAGGAGGGCGGACGGGACAGTATGGTCTGGAACCGGCCAGGGAGGTCTGGCAACAGCTCCCAAGACTGTCGTCCTGCCCAGCAGCCCGTACCGGGAACAGTCGGAGGATGAGGTTTATCAACGTTTAGCAGTGGTCAAGGTTGACCGGGCTGTCACTGGACTTGAGCAGGCCGCATCTCGTCACCCCACCGACCTGTCCCCCACCCGGTCGGGATGTGTTACTGGTCAGGTGCCGACCCACGACTATGGGCCACTACAGCAACGGTTAAAAGCGGTTGTGCACGAACTGTACACAACCGACTGAACAGGTGTGAAGTGAAGAATGGTCGAAGAGATAACAGCTGACCGGATTGAGCAGGTCGTGAAGGACAACAAGGTGGTCTTTGTTGACTGTCATGCCGCCTGGTGTGCGCCCTGCAGGATGCTCAGTCCAATAATCGAGGAGCTTGAGGACAAGTACAGGGACAGAGGGTTCAAGGCTGTCAAGGTGGATGTTGACCAGAACCCGGAGTTCAGCCGTCAGAACATGATCACGGGAGTGCCGTGCGTCTTCGTCTATGCTGGTGGTAGCCGCGTCGTGTTTGACGATGGAGAGGGGAACAGGCTTGACAGGCTTGTTGGTGTCATGCCCCCTGAGATCTACACGCAGATAGTCGAGGACCTGCTCGCACAGGTCTGAGACCATGGACAGGACGGGACTGCCATCTGGGGGTCATAGGTAGGACGACTGTCCTGTATTGACCACCGGGCGACAGTCCCAGAGCCTCCCAGAGGTACGGGCAAGATTATTAGGAACGAGAATAGGCGCTGTAGGTGGTGCTATCTGACATTGGTAAGAGACGTTAGACCCGAGGATGTCGAGAGAGCGGTGAAGAGCACCAAGTTGCTCTTTGTCGACTGCTGGGCACCATGGTGTGGCCCGTGTCACGCACTGACCCCCATACTGGAGGAACTGGACAGCAAGTACTCGGACAACCCAGATGTCGGGTTCCTCAAGGTGAATGTGCAGGAACACCCAGAGTACGCAGAGAAGTACAGGATCACTGCAATCCCCTGCGTCCTCATATTCCACGAGGGGCGGCCAGCAGAGTACAAGCCCCAGAACAGCACCAAGGCTGTGGACAGACTTGTCGGTGTACGTCCGGCAGCACACTTCGAGGAGGTCATAAAGCACTTTTTGGGCTAGGCGCGATGCCCATGTATGATGTGGGTCCCTGCTGACATGTCCAGACCCACAC
This sequence comes from Promethearchaeota archaeon, assembly GCA_027031765.1. Taxonomy (GTDB): domain Archaea; phylum Asgardarchaeota; class Thorarchaeia; order Thorarchaeales; family Thorarchaeaceae; genus JALVPN01. The sequence goes on from JALVPN010000003.1 coordinate 16,083, forward strand.
ACCTAGGACTCCAGTAGGCCCGCAAAGACATGTACCCCATGGCGGCACCAACGGTGGAGCGTACCTAGGACTCATGGTGGGCAGTCCACGAAACGTTATTTAGCCATGACTGGTTAGCGCAGAGTGCTCCCGGTTGGCCAGCCAAGCCGGGCACTAAGAGATAACAGACATGGCGAGGTCGTTACGGTGCCAGTGCTCTCATTTGGCGACAAGACACCCAAGATAGATGAGGGGGCATATGTAAGCCCCCAGGCGACCATTGTTGGTGATGTGGAGATTGCTGCACGGGCAAGTGTGTGGCCTGGTGCAGTGATACGTGGTGACGGTGCCATGGTGCGGGTCGGAGAAGGGGTCTGCATCCAGGACAGCGTCGTGATACATGCCCACACACCCGACAACCCTGCAATCATTGGGGAGCTGGCCATAGTCGGGACTGCCTCGATACTGCACGGCGTGTATGTGGGTGACAAGGCAGACATTGGAGAACGCTGTGTCGTCCATGATGGGGCGACCCTTGGGGAGGGCGTGCGTCTTGCTCCAGGCAGCATAGTGCCATCAAATGTTGTGATACCGCCCCGGAGCCTGAACTCAGGGGCACCGGTGACCCAGATCAGGGAGCTATCAAGAGACGAGATTGACACACATGTGGTGCGGGCCGAGACCATTGCTTCTGTGTTCCAGAAGTTGCTGCGTTGGCAGAGGGCGATATGACGGGCAACATGGTGCTGACGCAGGCCCTGGCCAGACGGACATACAGGCCCACACAGTGGACAGGTCGGGTCAAATAGGAGGGTGGCGGGACCGCCCGGATTCGAACCGGGGATTACCAACTCCGCAGGCTGGCGCCTTATCCAAGCTAGACTACGGCCCCAGCGAGGATGACAATGGTTCGACTTATAGACTCTTCGCTGAGGATGGTGTCACTAGGGGGGCTCATGGGGGGTGACCGGGGAGTGGGAGACTATCTGGCCCACGGATCTCCCGGGTGCACGTCACGAGGGACAGTAGACCTTTTAGTCAGGAAACAGATAGGGTGTCGAGCACAATGAAGGACCTGGTCGTAGTCGGTGCTGGGCCTGCGGGCAGTGTGTGTGCCATGCATGCTGCAAGGGCGGGACTGGATGTCATGGTAGTGGACAAGGCGCAGTTCCCGCGGTTCAAGTCATGTGGGGGCGCCCTGTCACGCAGGACACTCAAGAACTTGGGCAGCCGGGCCTCGAAAGCGGTCAACTGTGAGGCCACCGGGCTCGTCGCATACTCCCCGGGCCTGAGGAGGGTTGTGCACGATGTGCACGAGCCAGCATACTTTGTAGTCCGGAGAGAGTGGGACTACCAAGTGCTCCTAGACGCCCAGGACGCAGGGGCAGAAGCGGTCACAGGCACGACTGTGAAGGATGTCAGGCCCCATGACGACACCGTCGATGTGGTGCTTGGAACGGGTGACACCGTAGCGTCCAGGTACGTTGTCCTTGCAGACGGCACGGGTCTCAAGTCATACCGCAAACGGCTCGGTTTCACACAGCCGTACGAGTACATGGCCAGGACAGTCTGCACTGAAACACCAGTGGACGAAAGGGTCGTGGACGAGATCACACAGGGACAGCACAGGCTGCACATCTTCTTTGGCATTGTCCCCCGTGGGTACGGCTGGCTGTTCCCGAAGAAGGGCTATCTGAATGTCGGTATTGGGTTTGGTAACGAGCACCCACCGGGCAAGAACCAGTTCGAGGTGTTTGACGACTTTGTCAGGCTCCTCAAGGGGCGGGGCATGCTCCCAGAAGACTTTGACACCGCCCCCAAGAGGCCTGCTGCAATCCCATTCAAGCGCCCATTCGAGCCCACTGGCATAGGCCACGTGTTGTTGGCAGGAGATGCAGGGGGCTTCGTCTCACCGGTCACAGGAGAGGGGCTATACTATGGCACGACCACAGGAAGACTGGCTGCGGAGACCATCCGTGACAGTCTGGACGAGGCCCTTGACACGGGTATTGTGGAGAGTTACCGGCAGCGCTGGATGGACGACTTTGGCAGGGACATGACCGGCGCGGGACTGTCCCTGGCCGACACGGTCTACAAGTCGACCAGGAGGATGGAGCTTGTTGTCCGGTTGATGACTGCAGACGAGGTGGTACGCCGGGTAACAGCTGAGGCAATACTCGGCTACGTTACGTATGGCGAGGCGCGTTCCCAGATACTCAGGAGGGCACCATGGGCACTGGTCAAGTCACTGAGAGTCTAGTAGTCAACAAAGCCGAGCTGTATGTCTTCGAACAGCTCGGGCATGTGCTTCTGGACAAAGGATACTGGGACTTCCTTCCGCACCATGACCATTATGAACTCGCACCGCTCGTCACCGGTCGCCTTACACTTCACCTCACGGGCGAGGGTGTGGAAGGCACCGTCATGCATCAGGGCTGCCCAGGTCTGACTTGCACCCTGATATGCACCAGCCGGGACCTGACAGAACCGATGGGGGAACCGGATGTTGCGACAGAACGGACAGTCGTCATCGGCCCACCGGTAGATGTATACGGTCTCACCATCAATCTCTACGGTCTCATAGCTCTGCTCTGTCGGCGACTTGCCGGCGAACATGATCCATGCGGCCTCACCATAGGCTGGGATGCGCTCATGGTCAGGGTCGAGATGGGCTGACAGTTCGATCATGAACTCGTGCCCCAGTGACATGCCGCCCTCGAACACTCGCTGCAGCGCCTTACGCGGGCCCATCACCTCGGCGAGGCTCTCGACGAGCAGCTGGTTGAGTCTCGTGACGGTCAGTGTTAGCACCTTTTCACTGCTGAACTTCTTGACCTTTGAGGCCTGTACCAGTAACCAGTTCTTTACCACTACTCAATCACCACCTGCACCGACTCGATTTTACCGAGCCGGACAAGTTGTTCACATAATATCTTCACACGCATGGTAGCAACCCCCAGCACCTGGGCCAACTCGTCGACACTGCGTTTCCCGTCTACAAGGGCGAGAACCTGGATCTGGAACGAGTTCAGGTCATCCAGGTCCACTTGTCCCTTCATGGGAACTGGGACGAACCGCCGGGTGAGGGGTTTCCGGGCAGCCTTCGCCTCCTCAGCGCGTTCGACAATATTGGAACCGCTGATTGCGCGCAGGCGATACTCCTTGTCCACGAAAAGCGTTATGGCGTGCTCAGGGTCACCATGGGTCACAACTATGGGCACGGGATTGCGAAGAGAGTACCTCACCTGAGCGTCCCGGATGTTCACCACTAAGAATTCATGGCAGATGGGACATTCGAACTTGAGTTGTGCCAATGTGACATCCATCCTCTAGTGGACCGTGGTACCGCTATGTATCACGAGGTGCCTTGCGCCTGTGGCAGGAGAGCAGCCCAGATCTCGCGTTCAAGGTCATCGAAGCCTATGCCCTCCTTGGCGCTTACTAGTACAAAGGGCATGTTGTGCTGATGCGCAAAACTCTTTGCCTCATCGACCATCACCATGGGCCTCAAATCCACTTTGTTCGCGACCAGAATTCTGCGACTGGCCGGTATCTCACTTGTCATCTCCAGCCACTCGCCAAGTTCGAGGAATGACTCGTAACGTGTGATGTCGAACACCACCAGCGCAAGGTGTGCACCGGCAACCATATCAGACTGGAAGAACCTGAACTGTGGCTGGCCACCAAGGTCGAACGATACTATTCTCATGGAAACCCCGTGTTCCGTGTCAACGGCCGTCCAGGACTCAACATCAAGTCCAACAGTCATCTCAGGGTCTATGAACCGTTTCATGATGAGCCGCGTTGCGATAGAGGTCTTTCCGACGCCTCCTGCACCAACAAGCACGAGCTTCTTTACCGTGGATGCCAGGGACCTGCTGTCAGTAGTTGCCAATCCAAGCGACACCTCTGTGACATTATGCAATAGAGAAACAGAATCCGAAATAATACCTTTGTGCGTGTGTAGGTCGGAGGAGCACCTGCGGACCGACAGCGCCCTAAGAGGCCGGTCCCGGGTGGCTGGCGATGACCAGAGGACAGAGGACCAACGGCGGGTCTTGCCAGACGAGGCCGCATGTCGACAGACAGAATAGAGAAAGAGAGGTGGCGGGACCGCCCGGATTCGAACCGGGGATTACCAACTCCGGAGGCTGGCGCCTTATCCAAGCTAGACTACGGCCCCACGGAGTGGAGCATTGCTTTGGCTTATAGACTCTTCGCCATAGTAGGGTCTATCGGCCGACAGCCCTTACCACGAGGCGGCCGTTTTCCTTTGTCACCCGTAGTATGTGTGATGAGGTCTGGATCTGTAGAGAAGAGCCCTCCTCAAGAGCGTCGGCCACGGGACGACCGAGAGGGCCATTGAGATACTTTTCGAAGCGCTGGATCACAGAGGAGGCGGGCTCGAATCCGTGCATGGTATCGGCGGTCAGTTGTATTACCCAACATGAGTGCACAGGCGATGATAAAAGCACCACGCGACTAGGTACCCCGCGCTAGGCGTTCCTCGTTGACCAGCCACCAAGCGCCGCGTTTCCCCCGGACAAGGGCCCGGTCAAGCACCAGTAGAGGGACACCAATCACTTCTACCGCACGGGCATTAATCCCGGTTATCCTGTTCAAGACGGTCCTCCGCTTGTCCCGGCTGCCCAGTAGCGCAGCCGACAGTTCCGTGGTAGTGGCTCCACCGTGTCGCAGGAAATAGGCCAGCAGACGCCGTTCGAGGTCATCACGACAGATCTGGGACACGAGCGACTTGTCCAGTGACTCCAAATAGAGGCGTGGCGACTGGAGCGACTCCAGGTGTTCGACGCGTGCCCGGAGCTCCTCGACCTCTTCCACGAGCTCGAGGACGGGTGGCGGGAGTTCCTGGTCGAGGCGCCACAGGATGGCCTCACGGATGAACTTCTGGCGGCCACGTGTCCCGACAAGGCGGTCAATCCGTTCAAGCAGTTCCCGCTCTATCCGTACCCTGATGTTCACGTACCCCTCCTTGGACTGCTTGCTCATGGCTCAGACCTAGGAGGCATGACACACCATGTCAAGAAAAACGTTCGCCATTGTCGCAGGACTTTTTCGACAGAGTTATAACAGCATCACGGAGTGGGTCGTGGGAGTCCCGAGGTGAGTTGGCGATGGTCAACAGAATGAGAGCACTGGAGCGCGAGCTCGCACGGCTGCGGCGGGTGCAGAACCCACATCAGGTGGACTTCAGGAGGATGCGCAGACTGAGACGGGCCCGCACATCGTACTGGCGGCTACGAAAGAGGCTGTATGCTGGGACTGTTGGGACAACAGAGATGCGTGGCGAGAAGAGGAAGGAGAAGGAAAAGGAAAAGGCAGCACGCAGGGAACGGAAGAGGCCAGCACCCGTGGAAGAGGAGCCAGAGAACGTAACACTTACTGAGGACGAGATTGAGGCAATCTACGGGTACGACGAGGACGTAGAGGAAGAAGTAGAGGAAGAAGTAGAGGAAGAGGAAGAAGTAGAGGAAGAGGAAGAAGTAGAGGAAGAGGAAGAAGTAGAGGAAGAGGAAGAAGTAGAGGAAGAGGAAGAAGTAGAGGAAGAGGAAGAAGTAGAGGAA
>JALVPN010000004.1 GCA_027031765.1 Promethearchaeota archaeon
ATACTCGTCTACGCAATAATGGTGGCACCGGCTGCGGCATCGAATGAGGTGCTGAGTTCTGTCCGTGGCGTGGTCGTTGCTGTGTTCGTGATTGCGCTACTGTCACAGTTCTCAGGGATTGTTGTGTCCCTCTCGTTCCATGCGTCACCCAGTGCTATTGCAGGTATCATTGCTGCCATGACCTACGTCATTGCCATGCAGGTGCGGGCACTTCGTGAGCGCGCGGCCCGCGTGACCCCTCCGCAGGTCATACCTGACGACGTATTCACTGAGGAGCCCATGCCCGCAGGCGCCCGTTCCAGTACGGACGACATGTGACGTAGACGTGGAGCTCCGGACATGTCAGACCGGAGTGCACGACTGGCACGGGTAAGACACGGCCGCAGCATGCACATTAAGCCCTTGAGTTGTTGCCAGCACCCCCACCCGAACGCTATCTTTAAGTGGTGAGTGGGGCCTTCTCGCCCCCCAAGGTCGGTGTGAAGACATTGAGCGACACTCCTGAGAAAGACGAGATTGTCCGGTCGAGCATAATCACGGGCTCTTTGATGGTGGTCTTCATAGTCGTGGGGGTCCTGTTCTGGTACTGGTCAACAATTGATGCCACTACCATTGTTACCACCCTGAACGACATCAACCCGTTCCTGGCACCCATTATTGAAGTGTTCACGATGTTCGGCTTTTTTGTGTTCTTTGTCGTCACTATTGCCAACCTGCGTCACTATGTCACTGGTGTGCGTGCCGGCTGGCTGGAGATCATAGTGTCACTCATACTTGTCACTGCCCTCACATGGGTGATGTTCACACCGACTGCAGCTGCTGTCACACTGGTGCTGTCTCTTGGTTTCGTTGTATACCTGTACCTCCTCCAAGAGTAGCAACCGCCGCTCTCCTGCTGACGGACTACCCACCCCTAGTGCTGGTCACAGCCTGCTGGGTGTCTGATGCAGGGGCCGGTGACCACCGCAGGACCTGTTGCTCACGGGTGAGGGCGCGGCTGCCGCAGTAGACATGTAGCACCACAGGCCGGGCCCGCAGCCCCCATCCCACATGTACTCTCACCGTTACATGTGCGGGGGCTTGGAGTCCTTCCACCTCACCAGAAGCTTTATGAGTAGTGGTCGGGGATAGCCGCCTGAAGTCTAGAGGCAGGAATAATCTCCAGCCGACGAGTCCCGAGCTGGATGTCCGGAACTGTCAGTAAGAGCCCCTTATGAGATCCTGACCTCCGGAGTGCCACTATAATGATGGATTGGAGGAAGCTGAGTGTTTGGTATACCCGGCGGAGACTACGACAAGTCCACGGGCATATTCAGCCCGGAGGGTCGTATCTTCGCTGCTGAATATGCTAAGAAGGCTGTAGAACAGGGTGCGACCTCCATCGGCATTCTGTGCAATGAGGGCGTGGTACTGCTTGCTGAGAAGCGGGTGATGCCGCTACAGGAGCCAGACAGCGTAAGTAAGATTTCGGAGGTTGACCACCACATCGGTGTTGCTGCCTCCGGGTTCATGGCCGATGCCCGTGTCCTGACCATTGAGGCTAGGGTGAGGGCGCAGTCGTACTGGCTCACCTACGAGGAGCCCATTCCCGCCGAGGCACTTGCGGAGTTCATTTGCAACAAGAAGGCCCAGTACACACAGGGTGGTGGCATGAGGCCCTATGGGGTGTCACTGATTATCGGTGCCGTCGACCCTGGTGGCCGGCCTCGCCTGTTCGTGACCGACCCCGTCGGCGCCTACTGGGGGTATCTTGCCACGGTCATCGGCCGTGGCTCTGGGAGTGCGGGTGAGTTCCTTGAGGAGAACTACAAGCAAGACCTCACCCTTGACGGGGCGGTGTCCCTTGCACTTGACGCGCTCCGACAGGCCTCGGACACGACGCTCTCGTCGAACAATGTTGAGATTGCCAAGATCCCGGTTGCGACCGGCACCTTCCACAAACTCTCTCCTGACGAGACGGGCGCGTATCTAGGTCCCAAGGGCCTGAAACAGTGAGCACGGAGGAGTTGATGGCTCAGTTGAGTTCCAGAAAGGTGGGCGAGAAGTGGCTTGACCTGGACGCAGTGGTGATTGGTCTGAAGAAAGGTCCCAACCGCTATGAGCTCTTTGTGGATCCTGACTTGGCGTTCCGGTACAGACGGGGTGAGGACGTCCCGTTGGAGTCCGTCCTCAAGTCCTATGAGATATTCGAGGATGCCCGCAGGGGGATGCGTGCCTCCGAGGAGCTGGTACGCGAGGACTTTGGTAGCAAGGAGGTCTTCGACGTGGCCCCGGAGATCTTGCGGGCCGGCGAGTTCAAGCTCACCCATGAGCAGAGGGTGCAGCTTGTGCGCGAGAAGGCCGAGGCAATCGTGACGCACATTGCAAAGAGAGCGATGAACCCACAGACCGGCCACCCTCACCCTCCTGAGAGGATTCGCCAGGCCATGTCCCAGGCACATGTACGAGTGGACCCGTTCCTGAGTGTTGAGGAGCAGGTGCCGAAGGTTGTCAAGGCACTACGGGTCGTGATACCAATCTCGTTCGAGAGTGTCAAGCTCCAGATTACCCTCCCAGCTGCCTACTC
>JALVPN010000005.1 GCA_027031765.1 Promethearchaeota archaeon
CCGACGGCGCTTACCGATGCTCTTCTTCCCCGGCGGCTCGGTGGTGGCGAAGGCCCCCAGGGGTGTGGCGGAGCTCCGCTGGATCCCGGTGTTGATGTAGGCTGCGGTGTTGTAGCACACGTAGAGGAAGTCGGTGCGCCGTTCGAAGGCCCCACTGAGGGCCTGGATGCCTATGTCAAATGTCCCGCCGTCGCCTGCCCAGACCATGACGGTCGTGTGGTCATTGCCCTTGACCTTGAGTGCGGCCCTGACCCCGGATGCAGTGGCTGCAGCAGCGGGGAATGCCGTGTTCAGGACGGGTATGCCAAGGCCAGTCCTGGGCCACAGCGACTGTACGACGCTCGTGCAGCATGCCGGGACGACCTGTATCACATCACCCTCCAGGGCCTTGTGTGCGTGGCGCAGGGCGACCATGTCCTGGCAGCCCGCGCAGGCTGCATTGCCCTTCAGTACGTACTCCTTCAGTGGCATGTCGCGTATCGCTACAGGCATCTCTCATCATCACTCCATCAGGTCGTGCCATGTCTCCTCGGGCCCCAGCTCTCCGCTCTCAACGGCGTTGAGCGTGTCGAGGAGCATCTCCTTGATGTCCTCTACGGTCACGTCCCGTCCGCCAAGTCCACCGATATAGCTCTTCACTATCGGCCTGTGTTCTTGGTGGTAGAGCGTGGCCCGGATGTCGTTCGCCACGGGCCCTCCAAACCCGTAGGACACACCGCGGTCAAAGGCGGCAATGCCCTTCACCTTCGAGGCCAGCCTGCGGACATGGGGCACTGGGAATGGCCGGATCATGCGCATCCGTGCACTGCCCACACGGTAGCCCTCTTCCCTGAGCTCGTCCACCGCATCCCTGGCCTCCGCACCGACCGACCCCTGGGATGTGAAGACGACCTCGGCGTCGTCGCACTTGTAGCAGTCGATGGGCCCGCCGAAGTACTTGCCGAACAGTCTCTTGTAGTCCGCCTCGACTTCCTCCAGCACCTTCAGGGCGTTCTTGGAGCCCTCGTGCATCTGGTACCGGAACTCCATGTAGTACTCTGGGAACACGATGTTCCCGTGAGAGACAGGTCTCTCGGGGTCCATGACCCAGTGTGGTGGGCTGTACGGTGGTAGGAACTGGTCCACCTCCTCTGGCTCGAGGTAGTCGAAGGTGGACACTGTGTGGCTGAGGACGAAGCCGTCAGCATTTATCATCACTGGCATCAGTACGCGCTCGTCCTCCGCGAGCTTGAAGGCCTGGATCACCGTGTGGTAGAACTCGTCAACACTGGAGACGTAGAACTGGACCCAGCCGGTGTCACGTTTGCTGTAGCTGTCGTCATGTGTGACATGGATGTTCCAGCTTGGAGAGACCGACCGGTTGATGTTGGCCAGCACAATAGGTAACCTAGCTGCAGCTGCCCAGTGGAGCGCCTCGTCCATCAGGAGCAGCCCGTTCGATGAGGTTGCAGTGAACGCCCTCGCACCCGCAGAACTCGCTCCAATGCATGCGAACATTGCCGAGTGCTCGGACTCGACCCGGATGAACTCGCCCTTGAATATGCCCTCCTCATTGAGCAGTGCTATCTGCTCCGGCACCGTCGTCGCCGGTGTAATCGGGTACGCAGCCACGACCTCGACCCGCGCCGAGACCACTGCCCGCGCCGCGGCATAGTTTGCACTCATGAGCAGGGTCTTCATCACGCGTCACCTCCCTCGCGTGCCACCTCTCCCCGGACCATCTCGATGCACTTCTTCGGGCAGACCTGGGCACATATGCCACAGCCCTTGCAGTAGTCGAGGTCAATCCGTGGATAGCCCTCCTCATCAATGTCTATTGACGCCTCTGGGCAGTACAACCAGCACGTCCTGCACTTGATGCAGGAGTCGTAGTCAATCACAGGGTCGAACGTCCGCCAGCTGCCGGTCTTGCCGGTCGAACCGACCACAGGCATCGAGTAGGAGGTCTTGGGCATGTCCGCCCTTCTCTTTGGCTCTATGTTGACTTCGTTGACCACAGGAAACACATCCCATTAGAGCCTTTGGTGCTGTCAGGGCCTATGTTGGTCGTTCAAGCGCGCCCATGATATTAAGGGTTGTCCTCTGGCAGACTGTGTGCGCAGATGTCTGGAGAAGCGCTCCTGTCTAGCAAGGCCTGAGCGGCGATGCCTCATTCCAGCGTACTGGTTGGACTGGCAACGTTGATTCTGACGGCAATATGCTCTCTGACCATTCCGAGATGTCCTTTGACAGCAGCCCCCACGACCGCCACTGCGACGGAGACCGCCTGCTGGACGGTCAGGAGGTCAGGAAGAGCACCGATCCGGTGGATGTGGACTCCGATGACGACGGCCTGTCCCATGCGTAGGAGGTCCCAATAGGACTGGACCCGACCAGCCCGGTTGACGGTTCCATCATCACGGGTGTGACTGTGGTCGTGGCCATCGGGCCTGTCACGGTCGCAATGGCCCCTCGCCGGTAGTGACAGCCGGTCCAATCACTACGATGATGACTCCCCGTGACGTCCACTGGTCGAGACGGTCCCGGTCCGACCGCCAGATGTCCACCTGACGTG
>JALVPN010000006.1:0-3157 GCA_027031765.1 Promethearchaeota archaeon
TCGCGGCGTTCCTGCAGGAGGACGTGGGCATTGAGGACCTGTTCATACAGGGCATCCTCAAGTAGCGGGGTCGGACGGGTGGCAGCGCTCTACCTCCTCGTCGAAGGTGATGATGACAGACGGTTCTTCACGAGGTCTTGCAGCCTTTGCTAGAGGCACGCTATGGTCGGGTTGAGTATATCACGTACGTCCAACTGAAAACAAGCAAGATACGGAAGTACGTAGGTGCATTTCAGAAGGGTGGGAGGGAGTTCGGCTTCGTCGGGAATCTCAATAGCTTTCCGTGTGTGACCGCAAAGAAACAACGTGTGGCTGACCAATATGGAATCACGGGGCCTAGCAACATTGCCGTGGTCGTCCGCGAGATTGAGGCCTGGTATGTTGCCGGACTGCGCTTGGAAACCTTGCGGGATCTCACCAACGATAAGAAACTGAAACCCCCTGAGGCCGTCACGGATGTCACGAAGGAGTGGCTCAAAAGTGTAATCCCTCCAGAGATGCCGCGTATCGCATTCATGGCTAAGATTCTTGACAAGTTCAATCTGGCCGTAGCACGACAGAGAAGCGAGTCCCTCAGGTACTTTCTCAAGAAGTACTGCTAGGTCAGACCTCGACCTTGGTATGTGCTCTCACGTGCTAATCTGCCAGTGAAACCTAATCGAAGCCTGTCGTCTGAAACTGCCCCCCATTTCGAGCCGAATGCACACATCCGGTGTGTGACTGAGCTGGACTGGCATCCGGTGCGGCAAGAAACTAGACCACATGGGTCTGCCCTTCGAACAGTCGCTTCTGGGTGGGATGAGCTCCAACTCGTTGGTCGGACGATGTGCGTTTGGACAGGAGTGGCCCTGACAGAACCGTGGCCTATGGACCTCCTTGTCGATGTCTACGAGGTTGCTATGGACTTAGGACGAAACGCTTACTGCGTCAGAAGGGTACTGCTGACTCGGCAACGTCGATGGTCTACTAGCACAAGTACTAGCACTGTGAGAGAGTTGCGTCAGACTGGAGTCCAGCGGGTACCACAATATCATCTCAAGATCCTCTTGAGCTAGCCCTACGGCAATCTCTTCCAGAGACCATCCTCGACCACTTCAAAGTTGGTCGTTTCCTCAAGAAGAGCTCCTGGCGCATAGCACACAGCCGAAAATGCAATCTTCTGGTAACTGGCTCTATTCGGTTCTCCAGAAACCCACCTGTGTCCGACTAGCGGTTCTATGTTTCCCCTGGCCGAAACACCATCTGTGTGAGCATGAGCGAGTATGCGTTCTCCTTTGCCCACAGTGACTACCGGACTGTTGTTCCCCAGAGACTTGATGTGAATCTTCCCTTCGAACAGGGGTTTGCCGTCTACGCTCCCAGACCTAGACAGGTCTTCAACCTTTGATAGAGAAACCAAGCCCCAGCCATAGCCGCGTTCCCCTCCCAGTTGCAGACCGTCTAGTGTATCACTCCACCGTATCTTGTTGCCGTCCTTCTCGAAGACGTAGCCCAACAGGAACACAGGGCTGGCATTGTCCCTGATCCGTGGGGAGATGTACTCCACTTCATGTAGCGTCCCCTCCTCTGCGGCCCGTTGCGAGTGTTCCAATGCGGTGCTGGCATAGCCACCTAGGATTCTGTAGCGAAATCTGTCCTTTCGCATCCAAGGCCATTGGATCTCATAGTCGCCCGAAATGTTCGCTCCCCCCATGAGTGCAGGATAGAAATACGTGAAGCGCAAGTGCTCGTTGACAGCCTTCTCGACCTGCTCGTAGTCATTGCGGACAGGATGGAGTCCTTCTGCCACTGCTCTGTTGCGGGTCAGACGGGCTGCCAGAGCACCCCACAGAACCCGGCCTGTCACATATGGTCGTGTCATCTGGAGATTCCCAGTCCTGCGCCAGCCTATGTGCATGGGAGTCTGCAACTGCAAGACTACTTCGTAGACTCGCCATCCCATAGCAGTCCCTCTCAACCCCGTGCTTTTATCCCATACCTAGCGTAGACCAAGAGCCGCTCAAGCGCGTCACGTGCAAGAAGGAGGAGTTCAAGATCACTTGTCACGTGTTCGCTTATGTGCGCAAGAGTTCCTCTTGAGTCGACGGAACCTTTCCCTGCTTTCGAAGGCGGGTCTGGTATGCCAATCTCTCTGAGGATTTCCAGCATCCTCGGGACTACCGCCTTAGAGTTCTCCTTTTCTTTGGCAAACAGATAGAGAAAGCATGCATAGACCCCATGTTCTTGTAGGACTCCCAAAGCCTTGGTCACTGTGTTGTCTGCCGAACTCTTCGCTTTCTTGATATCGACGGACTCCTGCTGGACTCTCTTATCTACAAGCTCTGCGACAATTTCCTGCGCATACTTAGCGGCCAGATAGTCTAGGTTGACTAGACCTCCCCGTTTCGCCACTAATGCCCACCCCCTGACCCCACTTGGTGCTGCAAGAGGTCTGTTTCTGTGGGCCGGCCAATAACTGCTATCCGTCCGAACCCGCGCGTGCCCATGCCTCCAATTCCAAGCCACTCCATGGCCCTCATGCCTGCGTCTACCACATCCAACGGTTCATTCCAGGGCCCAAAAGGCAAGTCGTGACCCTTGGCAGTCCTCTTCGCAGGAAATACGCGGGATCCCCCACCTCTGTAGTCGTCGAGGATGACTTCCACCGTCATAAAGGAGGCCCGAGGGATTGCCTCGTATGTGAAGAGGGCACCCTCTTTGGCAGCGCCCGTTTCTGGTTCGATGCTGACGGAGGTCCGTACTTCGAGGTTGCTGTTCACCAAGTGGCTGAACTTCCGTTCATCGGTCACCACGATACGATTCCTAACGGCAGTCCATCTCTCGGTCTCCGACAGTGTTTCGGGAGGCGTTATGTCCACCTTGCCTTGGACACCTAGCATTAGCCAGCCCAAGTTCAAGGGCTTCTGCCGTTCCCACGTCAAGAGGAGCCCGCTGCCGTCCCATTCGCTAGGTACGCTCACATCAAACCCTGCATCTGTCATCCGTTCCGGTGTCGTGACCCACACAACGGACTCAACCGAACGGACTGGGAAGAACAGGAGATGTGCATCAAAGATGTTGACAACTCCCGAATACGACTTCAACTCACTGTCCTGGCCGCCTCTGATGTACCCGAACGTATAGCAGATTGGGTTCGTGTCCGGGTCAGCTACAGAAC
>JALVPN010000006.1:3167-15461 GCA_027031765.1 Promethearchaeota archaeon
ACAGAACTGTGTGACTGTCCTGCCGCCTCTGGTGTTTCATAGAGCCTAGCCGAGTGCGAGCGGACACAGCCGTGGATGCTTGTTGCTGGAACCTTTGGCACTCCCGTACCCGGTTCTCGTACAATACTATTGTCCACACGTCCCAGACGGTATCCACCTGTACCTACGTGTACAGGGTCAACCGTCATCAAGACATACTGTCGTTTCTTGAATACCACCATTGCTATTCCTCCTATACTATCTTCATGAACAGTTCGAGCGTATCTGTCAGCATGCCACTCACGCCGGCATCGACCAGTTCCTTGCGGACTCCTCCATCCATGTCCCCCCATTTGCAAGGCCACGCAGCGCCTGCTAGCGTATCTCTCACAAACCTACGGAACACACCGTCCTTCAAGGACTCGTCGTAGCCCTCATACCAGCTTGCACGGGCGGCCTCTATTGTCGAAACGACCTGGTGGCGCTGGGTCTTTGACAGCTTCTTCATCTCACCCCAAATCCTTTCCATCCGGTCAATGTCTTGCAAATAGAATGGTCGGCTCGGCCGTGAGGCACGCTTCCCCTCTCGATCATAGTATATCTCAAAGCGCCGGACAGTCGTGTCCAAGAACTCAAAGTCGAACATTGAAGGCGTGAACCAGACGCGGTCCCCCTTCTTGAGGCCCTCGACGTGTACGAGGACTCTATCAGACTGGGACCACGGGTTGTCAGACTGGAACTGGTATGTCTGACTGCTAGCGCCCGGAGCATTGTGGAGAAACACATAGGGATACCATATGTCCTTGGTCGTGCCATCCGCCATCATCGTCGGTACGTTCCACGTGATTCGTTCCCCGTTCCGTTCGAGCACCACCTCAGCCCACTCCGTGTAGTGGCTCTTGCCAGTCGCTGGTACGCCCCCCGGCAGTCCTCTGCTCCCATGCCTCTTGGAGATGTCGTGCACTGTCCACACACGCGCTTCGCTGTGCTGTCTGAGCATCTGCAGTCCTGCGTCAAAGAGGGCTCTCAGTGGTGTCTTTCGCCCCGCAAAGACTATCCCCAGCTGAAGTGGCAGTCGGTTCTGCACTTTGCCCATTTCGTACTCGTACTTGCTCTTGATGGCCTTGACCACAGCAAAGGCCTTGTTCCCCGGTACGATGACCATGAAGACTCGTGGCTCCGCCAGTATTGGGATTGCCGGGACAAAGAGGATTCCACGGCCTATCTCGACAACTCTCTCTACTTCGAATTCTCCCAGCACCCTCTTGCGAGAGCCGTAACCAGCCGGTTCTTCCACCTTCAGTCGTCCAGTAAAGTACTTTGCCGCGACATACTTGACAGCATCACGGTACGTCTTGATTTTTTCATCGTGTTGTCTCGCCAGATAGAGGAGATTGTCTGCCGTGACAAACGACTCACTTCTCGCATCCCAGACCACACTGATCCTAGTCCCTGAAGACAGGACGATATTGTATACGTGACCTCTGGCCAGCCCTAGTGAGCAAGGTTCCTTTGGTACTATTCTAAGACGCGAACCGCAGCGCGCTACTTCTCTTTCCACGACTGAACCCTCTATGCTCCCAGAGTCCGGACACACCGCCTGCCAGAAGGCACGAGTTGTCTCCCAGATGCGGTGCAGTCGGGCAAATGAGGGACTCTTAGTTTCTGCATCAGGTTTCTTCTTGTCCTCGCCGGGCGCTCTCGCAAGTAGAGTCGAAACAAGTGTTCCATCGAGCCAGTGAGCAAGGTCAAATCCCCCAACGACGAGGGCGATTCTTCCGTTGGCGTCCGCCGTCTCATCTACCCACACTGTGCTGGAGACCTTCGAGAGCGAGTCCAGCCAGGCCTCAGACCTCTCCGTTCTTCGCTCCTCGCAGGTATCGCAGAGGTCTCGTCCTCGCGACTTCTTGCTCGGGCCTACTGGTCGCAGTCCGCAAGAAACACAGATGTTCTCGTGCCTGTCAGTCCAAGATTTGTTGATGCAGGCAATGTCGTTGTTCACATAGACATCGCGCGTCAAGTGAGAAGCGATTGGTGGTACGTCATATCCAGTCTTGTCGGCCCGACCCCAGTTGCGAGCATCCGATTGGATTTCGGGTACGACTTCACAGAATGCAGGCCGCGTACTACGAATGCCAGGGGGACTCCGGAACGCCTCATAGATTAAGTCAACCAATGTCTTGCCACTGTCTTGAAGGTTGGTTTCTATCCCCGCGATGTCAGGGACGACAAATATGCTCCCGTTCTCGTCCCTGTATACCTCTAGGCCAATCGGATACGTTTCTTCAAGAAGGGATCTGACCCTGTCCAGTGCTGCGCCGAGTAACTCCCTGCGGCTCATCAGGTCAGGGATTGCGGGGGATTTCAAGACGTATTCTAGACCATTTGTCCGGATACTCAGCAGTCGCCATCTAATCTTGTGTCTCTTCGTCCCAGTAAGAACAGCATATGCCATTTCCGCCTTAAAGAGAGCAGTGACAGTCTTCGACCAGTCCCACAGGCTCACCTCGTTGATGGGGTATCTCGTGTCACCAGGAGCTGCCGGCATGTGCTCCTCGAACGCCCGAACATAGGTGGTGCTACGTTTTCCAACGAGAGTGTCCCCAGGCGATGGGAGAGAAACAAGAACCTCTCTGAGTTTCATGTCCAAGTTTCCGATGACTGTCCGGGCAATCCCAAAAGGTGAATCGATGGTGTACCACCCCTGTGGCCCGGAAACTGCTTCTTCCTTTTCCGTATGCGCAAACTTGTGCGCATAGCCCAGTATCGTAGGAATCTGGACCAGGTCGGGAAATATGTCTTTGAATGGCAGGCCCTTTCCCGGAGCCTTGTCCCGGTGCTGCCAGACCATCGGCCGTCCCCAGAGGATAATCTCCTTCAGTGACCCCTGGCCGACAGGATTCACCGTGACTATGACGTCCGGAATCCTGCATCCCAGGCGACTAACAGTCTTCCACAATGCGGTCTGACTCACTGCCTCGTCCGAGCGAGAAGGTTGACCTATGTCCTTGCTCAGACGGCTCCAGTAAGGCAGTCCTGCTAGTTCTTGGGGCCGAAACACGGCCTTGTGTGGGTTACACTGAGGTTGTCCTCCCCTGCAGTTGCGGCACGGAAATCCTCTGCCCCCGCGTTTCAAGAACGCATCCGCACACTTCCCGATGTCGTGCAGCCAAGCCCCCAGTTCTGCCCAGAGGAGGCTCTCCGCTTCTGCCCTGGTTTTTCCGAGGTCGTGAATTCCTACTCCCCCCTTGTACTGCCTGCTTCTCTTGCGCTTTCTGCAAGCCCGTGCAGGCTACCGTACTGGACTCTCTGCTGCTCCGGAACCCCTATCTCAAGTATTCCTCTTTCGACTACTTCATCCACAAGGCCGTAGCCGCTACTTGTCTTGGCCCCAATGCCGTATAGAGTCATCATCAGGCGTATTCCTTCTGTGACTGCGACCATGTCGTCCCTCGCCATCCGCACTGTTTCATCTGAGCTCAGGTCTGTAGAGGGCCTAGGTACGTACAGCAGCGTGAACACCCCCTGTGCACCAACGGGTGCACACTCAAATAGGATTGGTCCACGTACTCCAACAACTCTTTCTCGGTCGTGCGGGTTGATTACCTCCAGGCCCATCTTGTCGAAATATGTCGGGTAGAAATAGAGTTGGCCTGAACTGAACGTTGTGTCTTCACTGTTGACGTTTCCAAAGAGCCGGCACATCTGCTCGTCTTTGGCCTCGTCTTCCAGTGAACCGTAGCCCCGTTCCGTACGCATCGCAGAACGAAGCGCGCCTTTCCACTGGCTCGGCGCAATGTAGGGGATCTTGAACACCCACTCCTTCTTCAGTGGGTTGTCGAGGATGTGAAACACGACATCATCCCTGCTGATGTAGGGCGTACGCAGTCTGAATGCGAACTGAAGGGCCCAGGAGTACGGCGGCAGTTGAGAGAGATCCGGAACCTTGGGAGTAAGGCCCAGTGCATCCATCTCTCTCAGACCAGTACGAATGAACTCCGATGCACTCTTTTCGACCCAGTACTTGTAGCCTCCGGGTCTTTTTCGGGTCCCACCTCTTGCTCGGTCTCCAAAGCCAGTGATGGTCGCCTGCACCAAGATATCCATGCGGTTGACTGCATCAACAATATCGGCGAGGTCTCTCCACCTGCCAGGCAGTTCGCTGGACTCCTCAGCCAGCCACCTAATCGCACTGCCTTGTGTGACACTATCCTTCAGTGCGAATGGATAGTGCGCGTGAAATTCGTAGTTCATCACGGTATCCCCTCACAAAGTGCATTCCAAGCAGCAATGAGCGGTGCAAAGACCTTCCTCAGTTCCTCCTCTGGTGCTCTCTTGACAATCTCCTCTGCAAAATAGGCGTGCGACTTTCGACGTTGCAGTGCTGTGACATAGGCATAGAGCCACGACTTTGAGTGGGTCCACGGATATCCCTTTTGTTTCATTAGGTCGGAAAAGCCTATTTCAGCGTTCTCAATGAGATCCTGCGCCAGAGGGGCAATCCTCTCATTCAGAATTCTCCGGGCAATCTTAGCCTTGACGTGGCTCTGCAGCAACTGGAGCAGATAGCCGTCAAAATCGAGTCCATCAATATCAGGTGTTTTCGCGTTCGACACATGGAGTACTACGTGGCAATTCTCCGTGAGGTACTCGAATAGGTTGTCGAACTTTACTGTGGGCATGGGAGCGAAATCGATTCCCAGACGATGTCCGATATCTCTTGCCGCGTCTGAAGGCTTCTTTCGTGTTTCCTGGTCGAAAATGAGCAATGCTCTACCACAAGTGCGGATATCTATACCTGCTATTTGCTGCATCATATTGTGGAATCCTTCTGTTCCCGGGCCAAAAAAAGGGCCCCAATCCGTTGGCGATGGCGTAGCCTTATGTGATAGCAGCTCGCGTCTGTACAGTATTTTTCCTACAGCTCTCTCAGTTGCTCCCTCCGCAAATACATAGATTGCAGCAGCTGCCATCGTGATTTGTTTCCGTCCGGAGATGAATCTCAAGAGCGGCGATTCCATCTCATCCTGACCAACCATTCTGGGGTCCCCCACGAGCCTCAGCCAGGACCCAATGCCCCTACCCACAAGGCGTTTGACTTTGAGAACCCCGGATACGAGGTCCAGAATGTACGTAGTGGCGTTCTCTGCTTTTCTTGCGTCCTCGCTCTCAAGGTAGTTTGCCAGCCAAGCAATGACATCCAAGCTCTGTGTCGAAACAAAGACTTGAATTGGGCTGTCAGACACTATGTTGACCACTTCCTTCAGTAGCCGGCTGAGGGTGGCCGGATGAGCAAAGAGTTCGGGCTCCTCCCACAAGAGAATACCCGGGTCTTCTGTACTGGCGCTTGCAGCCAGAGCCCTTAGGCATGCCAGTATCTTGAATGCGTGGCGAAACCCGTCCCCGAACTGGTCGACCTCAAGTGGAACCTTGTCTGGGAACTCTATGTAGCCAGTCTTTGCCTTGCCATCAGCTGTATCTCTGATTGTCACTTCGGCTTCTTCCACTTCAGGAAACACTGTTCGGAGGCTTCTTGCGATATCGTCCTCCCATCCTGGGATTGATCTGTACCAGTTGTTTGCGACACTGGACTTGAAATGGGCATTCACGGTATGAAAATCGGAGAACAGGACATGGCCCACAGTTGGCCCTGAATACTCCTCAACCCAGACAGATAGAAGGTCTGTCGGTTCTTCCCTGTCCCAGCGGTATACCCACTTTGAGTCCCACAAGAAGTGCCAGCGACTGCGTTCCTCCGGGTCATGGTGCTCTTCAAGACTGCGTTTCTCTGAGCCGTAGTGCTCAGCGATGTAGCGCGGGACGAGTTCGGGTGGAACTATCAGGTCGGTGTCCTCTGTTCTGTTTGGCTTTCCAAGAGTAGCCATCATGGCGGACGGTACGTCAGACTCCTTGAACGGGGACATCCTTGCAATGTGAAACTTCGGAAGAGCAAGGTCTGCGCGCTCGTCAACAACATTGACTTCAATGCGGTCTTGATTGAGGCTGACGGTTTCCGGCGTGGTGGGTGTCGCATATCCGTGTCTCTGACCTAGCCGCGCTACCGGGTCGTAGCCCAAGAAGTCCTGAAGAGTCAGCATAGTGGCACCGTATGCGGAGGGGCTCAAGTCCTCGCTGACGAGCGTGCACTGGGCGCGTGACAGGCCTCCGAGATATAGCATTTCCAGTATCGAGGTCTTGCCACTGTTGTTGGGACCAACGAACAGGTTCAGTTTTCCAAAGTCGGACACAGTCCCCTCACGTATACCTCGAAACCTATGGATGATGAGGCCCTTTATCAACAAATGCACCCTCCGAGAACCCCTTCTAGTTCGTCCACAGTCCAAGGTTGCCATTCCTTCCTATTGGGAAGTACCTCTAGCCTTCCAGGCACTCCGACAACCCTCTCCCACGTCCGTCTGTCACACAGGATTCTCCACAGCACCTCAGCCGCCTTCATATCGGCTGGCATCCGCGCCCATCCACGGATTTCCCAGTGGTCCTCGCTACGGAATGCCCAACTCACTGCAACTCTGCTGCGAATGCGAGTCGGCTGTACGGAGCCGAATATGTTCTTGTCGTCACCCATCCTCTTGGCATATTGCTCGTAGCGCCATTCATTCTTCAGCGAAGGTGAAACAGGTACAACCTGGTGCTTGTTTACGAGGGGTTGGATCTCGGTAGCTACTCCCGCCAGTCCGGGAATTGAGGTCCACCAGCCTGGCTTCTGCGGCTCGAATTGATACGAGAAGAACATGAACTCCGTGATATTTGGTGACTCCGTCGGCCCGTCGCCAATAGGTGCCCATTTGAATGGCTCAATCCTTCCATCCAAGCCCCTGTCTGCCAGTCGGAAGAGCCCGTATCCCAGCTGGGGTTTCGCGCCCAGACTCCCATATTTCTCTAGGAACAAGAGCAGTGAAACTATCCTCGATAGGGATTCTCGCAATCCTCTCAGTCTGATAGTGAACTCCCCCATTCGGCCCGGTGGCAGGTACCATCCTCGTGTTCTCTTCGGCGGGACGATGTGTAGCAAATGCCCGGAGTCGTCCCATATTGGGATGGTATCGTCTCTGTGGATTCTCATCGTGAACCGTCTCTTCCAGCCAGTAGCACCGAAGAGCTGGCACGCATCGCATAGTCCTGTCTGAATGGACTGTTCTCTCTGGGTGGCGGCCTCAGACTCCCCGGGATTCTCCAAGTTCAAGGAGCATTTTGCCTGACCCGACTTCCCACTTGGGTCGCAGGCCCTACCTCCCAGCCCGCGAATCAGTACCTCGTACCACCAACGAATCGAACCGATGAGTCCGGTCTCATGAATACGGTTCATAGTGCCATTGGAGTCTCCAGTCCAGATGGGAGTAGATGCCCGTATCTGGATGTCTAGGTTGCGAAACTCCGCCATGGCGCATTCTAGTGTGGCACGCCCTAATATTATTTCCCCCAGTCCCGGCGATGTGGGATGGATCACGCCCTCTGCACGGAGTCGAGAGCAGGCCGGGCAGTCGCTACTATTGCCCGCCAACCCATCAGGAGCAATTCGATTAGCATTCCTCCCTTGAGAACGTAGCCCGAAGTGGTATCGATTGGTTGTCTAGTCCTCATACTACTATGCCTGATGCCGTCACCCTTGCTCCCTCTCCTGTTGCCCATCGATGCATAGAGTTTGCACCTTCGTGGCAATGCGGCCAAGTAGAGAGGGCTCGGAGATGTGCAAACTCATGGTCAACGGGAGTGCGGCTCCAATGAAACAACTGGCTTCTTGTGTGCCGAACGGGGCATCTCTGCAGGGTGGTGAAAGGATGGGGTTCCAATCGAGCAACTGGCCTCTTGTGTGCCGCCAGTCTGCTCTGAACACAGTGCTCCACAACCCTGCATCCCATGTGCCCAGCTCGTACAGGTCCAAGTCGGTCTGCTCGAAACACAGTGTTCGGCATCCTCTTGCGAAAGCCTTATTGTTCGCAGACGAGCACGTCCCTGACGAGGGAGCTTGTCGTGAGATTCCACATAGAGAACTTGGGCCCGATACGGTCGGCGGATCTTGAGATTGGCGACATAACAGTCGTGTTCGGGCCTCCAAATACAGGGAAGTCATATACCCTCAGAGCCCTGTATGCTTCGACTCTAATGCTCGACCAATACGCGCGCGAATTCGAGCTTCGTGACCTCATCGGTACGTATGATGCAGTCAATCTGCCTTTGAACCTGCGAGGCTCACTAAGGGCCTTGTACGTGTTGTTGGTGTTGCACGCGTTGGGCCACGAGCGGCTGGATGACCAAGAATTGAATCTCACCGAAATCCTCAAGGAACTGACTGGCGCGGAAAGCGTTCGCTGGAGCTTTCAGAATGGCACGCTCAACTTCACTGCAAGGGCTTCCAGTGACATTCCTGTTGATAGCCTGCTTGCGCCCACCATGGACTTCTATCGGGATATCGTCCTGGTGAGAGACGACTCGGAACTGGATAGTTCGGTCTCTGTGCCCGAGCTCCTTGACTTGATTGCCGAGATTTCTGCAGAACCACGTAGGTATGTCAAGAACTTTGCCGATTCGAGGAGGATTGCGAGCTGCAAAGTGAATGTTTCATTTAGCATGAGGCCTGAAGGGATAGTCGCAGTTGCTCTGGAGCTCACCTTCTCCATGAGGGCCGATGGCAAGGCGGCCGAGAAAATCCTCTCAAAGAGGGCTATGGAGATATTCAAGGAGATTGCTCCGTCGGCAGAGAATCTGAAGGCCACGGTGAGTGAGATTGTTCACAGGGCCGGCAGGCCTGGCCATGTCCTAGGTTCCATTCTTCCGTACAGCATTGAACTATGGCTGAACAACATGTTTTGGAGGTTCATAGACGAGTCAATATGCCAGCCGCTTGCAGCAGCCCATGCCGAGTCATACGGTCTAGAGGAAGTGCGTTTCATCCCATTCGGAAGGAGCATCGCCATCAACCAGCTGGAACTCCTCTCGCAAGAACCGATTCGAAGACACAGACTTGCGTACGGCATGGTGTACGAGTCTGATGTCGTCCTGCATTCCTACATATCGTGGCTGAGTCTGGGCAGATCCATGATTGCAGAGGGCTCTTACGACGATGAAGCAGTCGAGCTCTTTCTTCCGGTGCTCCAAGGCAGACTCCTCTATGAGAGGTCGAGAGGTCTATCATACTTCACGGGTGCGTGCACCGTGCCAATCAACGCGGCCTCGGCCCTAGCCGGAGAGGTCGCTGGAATCCTGTTGCCAGTTCTCTCGACGCGGCCTAGGTCAAGGATAATCATCGAGGAGCCTGAGGCACAACTACACTATTCCGCTCAACTACTGATGGGACTGACTCTGGCGGCGCTCGCAAGCAAGTATGGGCATGAAGTGATTTTCAGTACGCACAGCGACCTTGTTGTCCTAATCCTTGCATACATAAAGACGCACCGACCCAGCGGTAAGAAAATCCGTGAGCTTGTAGAGAAACTCTTGGAGGTGCAGAGGTTACCGGTTGAGGGCGATTCACTTGAGTTGCTATCAGAATACGCTGCGCGAGCGGGGGACCTCGACATCCGGTTCTACTACTACGGGCCTGAACAGGACGGCGTTCAGGTCTCAGAAGTACCTGTCGATGCACTAACGAGGCATATTCCCAGTCTGACGGATGTCATAGACATTCTGCTGGAGTGGGCGATAGGCCTAGGAGACGATAGTGATGCCGAAGACGACGAGCAGGCCGAAAATGGTAGCCGAGTATGAAGAGAACAACTGCAAGGTAATTCTTATGGGTGGCCAGCCCTTCCTAGTCCTCAACTTCGAAGAATACGCGGATCTCAAGGGAATGCACCTTCCCCATTGCGATGTAGTGTATGTCATGCACAAGGACAACAAATGGAATGTCTACCTCGTTGAACTCAAGAACATCGCTGACAAGTCGGCTTCTCTTGACGCCATCCGTAGTCTTCGGGACAAGTTCGAGAGAACCAAGAGACTCCTCGGTGGACTGCTGGACTGCCTGGGCGCAAGACACCGTGAGTACTATCACATACTGGTAGTCCCGAGGAAAATATGCGTGGCTCTTGCAAAACACACACTTCTACTGAAGCGGAAGAGAATACTTGGTTCTCACGCCTGGATAGTGCCCTGCGGTGACAGTATCTTTGGCAGATGCCTGTAGCTATTGCTCCATAGCTGACACGAAGTGTTTCACGGTCACCCTCTTCATGCACGCCCCGCATCCTGTCGCCTCCGCAGCCAGACCACAATTGTATACTGTGGTCAACACATAGTCTAGCAAGACCCCGGTGATTCGGTCCTGTTGCTCGCGAGTCCCCAGAACAGTCTTGTCGCCTGCTCTCTGCATAGAGCTGAGAGAGTTTTCCTTGTGCACCTGTCCCGGTCACAGCAGGCCAACAACACAAGTAGCCACTTTGCTTTGAATACGTCCGTATGGACTGCAACAGACGTTGCGCTGAACATCTCTTTCAGAACCGCAGAGCACACCTCTCCCACACCGGGAGTATCCGGTTTCTTGGCTGTGGACTGGCTTCCCGTTCTTTTGAGAGCCGGTCGGTTCCTGAGCGGCCACCGAAACTAGTACTCGAACGGATTGAACATGGGCCCTGCTTATCAGCCCAAGGAAAGGTGACCTCACTACACAATCCTAGGAAACAATCATCCTAGCCCCCGGCCCGGATGCCCGGCGTGGTATCGGCGCCGACGCGGAAGAACGTGTATCATTAGCGGGTGTGGCGGCTAGGTCAAGAACGCGTTGCGCAACCTGATTCATATGTCTGGGTATTCAGGGTTGCGGACTAGCCAGTCGGAAGTGATTGCGACACCGCAGTGGGGTTGAATGGCCACCCTCTTTTCCTTCTCCCTCGCAATGGAGATTCTGAGTAGCTGAAGAAAAGGACTCAGACGACGGACAAACACGGTTCCGCGGGGATTGATATCTTCTGAGCGACGATTCCGTTCACAATCTTGGGCCTAGCACAGTCACGCTCTTTGCATGGAACTGGAATCTGAAGTAGTGCGAGAGGCGCACATGACATAGCGAAAATGGGTCATTCGAAACATTCTTCCACGGACTCGCTAGGGTCAGGAAGTCGTATTGGCCTACAGGTATAGAGTGCCCTGACCTCTCTGCCCTCATAGTGTCATCTCCAGTCGCCAACCCCCGGTACCTCGAATGGTGATCAGCTTATTGCATGTAGGTGGACGCTGGAGAATCAGGGTGTCACGTCGGATGTCTGCCCAGGTGGCTTGAGGCCGGGAAGAATGTCGAGCTCCACTGGCTCTATACCCACTCTCTCCTCGAATGTCTTCACCACTTCCCCCTTGGACGTGAAGTAGACGATTTGCCATCCATCTTCGGCCAGCTCTTTCAGTATGCTGACCTGCTCACGCAGCCTGCCCATGTCTGAGGTCAGAAAGGGGTCATCCATGACGAAGAACCCGGGCTCGTCCCCCAAGAGCTTCTTCGCAAGCGTAATCCGCACCGACAGGTAGAGCTGGTCGGTTGCCCCTCTGCTCAGTTTCTCAAGAGGGATGAGTTCTCCGTCAGCCCGGCGTACGCTGACTGTCGGCTCGTCCCCTTTCACCAGCACCTGCGTATACGCCCCCTTGGTGATTCTCCGAAATGTGCGGGTCGCTGGACCATCTGGATCAAAAAGATCGCCTATCGAGCTGCGCTCCTCATCCCTGATACGTTCAAGTATATCGATAGCTTGTCTGGCAGCTCTGGCGCGGGCCTCGACTCCGTCCTTGAACGCCGCGAGCTTCGACCTTGCCTCCCTAAGTGCTCCAAGGGATCTTATCCACAGGGTACCACCTTCCTCCCGAAGCTCATCCCCCAGTGCTCCGTTCACCTGATGTTCAAAGTGCCGAAATTTCTCCCGATAACGCTCGAGTTTCTCTCTGAGTTCCTGAACTTCCTCGTCAAGCTCGCGTATCCTCTGCTCTACCTCCTGATACTCTTCCGCATCGAAGCGAGTATCATCAGTTTCGGGAAGGCCCCTAAGTTCCGTTGCAATCTTGTCCTTCAATGCCGTGAGATGTTCCTCGGGGTCGGCGTCATGTGGCAAGCCGAACCTGTGTGCCAGGACTGACCAGTGCCGCACTGTTTCGTCGTGAACCCGATCCGCGTGATTCGAAGCAAGTCGGAGTTCGTCACAGAGTGTATCTATGTTGTCGCACTCGACACCGGCGGCTCTTGCCTCCGTCAGTAGAGCTTGAATCTCAGACCTGACTCTCGCCTCGCTGTCTTTCATTGAGAGTACTTTCCATAGCTGGACCGCTGCGAGAGCTGCAAAGACCACCAGTCCAACTAGCGCCAACGAATCCATA
>JALVPN010000006.1:15471-21500 GCA_027031765.1 Promethearchaeota archaeon
CATAAGAACAGCCAGGACAAGAGATACCATCGAGAAGAGTGCGAAGACAAACACGGTCTTGAGCAGGATGTCAGTCTTTTCTCTGTTCACTTCGGCAGACTGACACTGTGGCCTGAGCTGCTCCGCCCTGGTCCGTAGGGTGACAATCTGGCTCCGGTCGTATTCCTTCCTCTCCTCCAAGAGCTCTTCCATCCTGCGGATGCTGTTTCGAGCTTCAACAATATCGTGCCGGGCCTTGGCCCGCTCAAGTCCTTCACGACGCCGTTTCAAGTCATCGAGCTGCGCCTGTTTCTCGACCAGAAATCGCTCCAACTCCTCATATTCCTCCATCTCGGGATTTCGGCAGAACTCATCAATCTCTTGGAGAAGGCCGGTGGCAAGTCTGACACGGTCTGCAAGTTTTCCCTCTTCTTTGCGATTGGTCAATCGGCCTGAGGGCTTTATGCGTCCCTCGCTCCGGAGTCCCTCCATTATCTTCTCGATTTCGGCCATCCGGGCTCCTGATATTCGGTCCACAAGCGTTTCGAGGTACTTCGGAGTATCGTGAGTCCGGAGATCCGAGTCTCGAATGATGAAGATGTTCCTCAGGTCATCTACTGTGAGTCTAGCCTCATCCAGCTTGACCACATCAACTAGGGACTTGGAACCAGTGAGCTCTACTTCTTCGCCTCCACACTCTAAGAGCACGTAGCCGTTGGGTCTTGACTCAACACGGTCGACGTCCCATCTCCGGATTCTCCGCCGTCCCAGAAGGAGCTTGATCAGTGCATCTATTGAGAGTGTCTTGCCCGACTCATTTGGGCCGTAGATGAGATTGACGCCCTCCTCAAACGTGAGCCTGCGGTCTCTTACGGGCCCGTATCGGATGATGTTGAGCTCCTTCAACCTCATAAGTCCAGCTTCCCCTCTTCCGCCAGTCGGGACACGACCGTGAGCACCATCATATCTACCGTCTGCTTGTCGGTAATCTCGTCATCATCAAGTAGTCGCTGTTTGAACCTCTGATATATCGGGTATCGGAGGATGTTCTCTATGCCACGGACACGAAAGTCAACGGGAATTCCCCCGGCCGCCGCCTCAATCTCCTGTTTCAGCTCGGCTTCCGGCATCTCGGTGAACCCTCTGGCAATGACCCTGACATCACAGTCTTGTCCTTTGTGACGCTCGGCCCATTGTTCGACTTGCTTGACCCACGCTTTCTCTGTGCCAGGAGATATGGTGAATTCCAACTCGTCATAGTAGAATGTAGAGAGCTCTATGACTCGTGTCTTCCTGCTCGTCGTGTCAATGAGATAGGCCGACCGCCGCCCTCGCTCCCTCCTTGTCAGAGAAACTGGTGATCCCGGGTACACGAATAGTCCTCCGTTTGCAAGCTTCTGTTCGTGCAGCCAAGAGTGAAAGTGGCCTGCTAGGATGTAGTCAAAACCGAGCCCGGCCAGCCTGGCTGAAGACACAGGCATGTAGCGAGTCGCGTCCTCTTCGCCAAAGCCACCGCTCCCGAGGCCGACATCGAGAGTGCAGTGGAGCAAGAGGATCTTGGTGCCTGCGGAACCCGATTGTTCTCGGATTCGCAGTGCTACCTCGTCGTCAAACCTCTCACGGAATGGCACGCCCGCGATGAGGAGGTCTTCGTATTCTCTGGCAGTAACAGGCCTGTCAATCAACGTGTCGACGTCACTGCCGTAGAATGTATTCTCCGTAAAGGCTGTAGCGTCGTGGTTCCCAGGGAGGACAAGGATTTCAAAGCCGTTTCCGGATAGCAAATCTCTCAGCTGTGGCCGGAGTTCGTTTGCATCTGCGGCAGAGTCGAACATGTCGCCGGCAATCGTGACGGTGTCTGCCTTCTCTTGCCTTGCCACATCCAGGATGTGTTCGAGAGCAGCGAGGGTTCGCGGGTTGGCCGCACTGAGATGGATATCTGACGTGTGGAGTACCCTCAAAGATGACCCCTCAAACAATGTATGCGCATCAGGCATTTAGACGTTTTGGCACAAAGCCAGTACCATGTCCGTCGAAGCCTCGGGGCTGCTAGTCGCGTCACGCTCGACGCCGGTGGACTCTCACCCCGGGGCCTCTCGGCATACGAAATCAGTTTTGCCCAATAGGGTTTGTTTGGTAAGATATTGGGAATTGTAGTCGAAAGAACCTTACCCAGATACTGTCTTGACGTAGTGACGGGGCTATGGTTCAATCAGCTTGACTATGTGTGTGACGATTCCTTCGGCTGTACTGCAGCCGCGTCCTTGTTGTTCAGCTTGCCTGAGAGTTTCCTCAATCGCAGCATCTCGACTCCAGCGTTTCTCTTCGTTCCGTAGTCCTTGCGCTACTGCTCCACTATAGAGTCGAAAAGGTCGCCGCCGACTTCATGACTGTTCACTCAAGGTTGGTCTGAAGACAGGCATACATCGAAGTGACCGTGGGAATCAAGCGCGCAGGAGTTAACCACACTGAAACGCAAGTCGGGCATGCGGAATGGCCTCAACGACCACCCCCAGATTTCACCATCAGAATGAACGGCATAGGATTCCTGCTTGCACGGAAGGTAGACAGAACAGCCAGTAGCTAAGGCATTGCATTGCGCACCTTCCCAACGACTCGTCTGGGCCGAGTGAAAATGAGATATCAGTTGGTGGTTTCACATAGGCAGTCATCAGACCAATGCCAGGAGGCAAGATAGATGACGTATGCCTTCGCTGAGGTGTTTCCGCTTCAGACTGAAACATTCCCTCCCCTGCAAGCATTTCGCCCCATTGTCAGGGGATTCGAGGAGCAACTGATTGGTGGCAAGCTTGCATACCACCTGTCCAGGACGACCGGTGGGCATTGGGTCTGGACAGGCGACCATCTACTGACGGACTGTCCCATATCGCGGCATGAGCTGACAGGGTTGCTCTCGGAGCTATGGCACAGTCACCCAGAAGTCTACGGGCATCTCGAAGATATCCGCCAGAATCCGGACTATCGGCCATCTCCCATTGCATTGGCAAAGGTCGGAGCGTTCGGGTTCTCAAAGGATTACACGAAGATGATACGCACAATCCTGTCCAAGGAGCGTAGTGACTTCGGTTCAGTCTATGTCGACCGAGTTCACAACATAGCACCACTCGTAGTCAAGGGTACTCCGTGTCTGTCGATTTCGGTCTCGTCACACATTGTGCTGAAAGACGATGCCTACGAGTACCTTAGGACTCGTCCTGACCCCTCAGAGATAAAGGGCAAATGGGTGAGAGACAAGTATTCCGGCTTCAAGGGCGAGGTCGTCGATGTTGTGGGG
Organism: Promethearchaeota archaeon; assembly: GCA_027031765.1. Classification (GTDB taxonomy): domain Archaea; phylum Asgardarchaeota; class Thorarchaeia; order Thorarchaeales; family Thorarchaeaceae; genus JALVPN01. The sequence continues at coordinate 18,746 of JALVPN010000006.1, forward strand.
AGTCTGGAAAGGCACCGCGAAAGACTCCTTTCTCTTGCAACAAACGAATCGACTCGGGAAGCTCTAAGGAAGAGTAGCGACAATGTCCCCGTCGTGCGGGTTGGTCGCGAGGGATACGACTATGCGGTAACTTGCCTTGATATCATTCTACGGATGGAGTACATTGACGAGTTTGGAATCGACGCTTCTAGGGCTCAGCGCGTCCTGAGGATTGCGCCGCCGGACAGGTGGAGGATTGTGCTCGGGATAGCAAGGTACCTCAGGATGGAAAGGCTGATTCGATGGGAATGCGGCTCCTACAGGCAGCCTGATGTCTTTCTTGGCCTCTCGTCCTTGGGCGTTAGGCCGAATGTCAGGTTGGGTGATGGCAAGGTCGTGCCTCACGACACGCGGATTCTGCATCACTTGAAGGAACACGGACTCTACAGAGTGGCACCAGAGTTCTCTCAGGGGTCACCCATTAGGGTTGGCATTCTTGACTCGACTCGTGAGCCATCGGTTCAGGATTTCGTGAAACGTCTGGAGCATGAGGTCACCAGTCTAGGAATCCGTTTTCAGGTCACCGGGGAGCAGTATGTCACGGGCGGATCCCGATACAATCTTGAGCACGCCATTGACAAACTCTCAGCAGACGGTGTCGACCTTGCACTGGGATTCTTCCACAGTGGCCACGACTACTACCAGTTCAAGCAGCTGACCGTGGGAAGAGGAATTGCTAGCCAGTTTGTGCTCGCCGACACTATGCGCAACAGATACGCCATGCCCAATGTCGTCCTAGGAATAGTTGGAAAGACCGGTAGTATCCCGTACGTCTTGGAAAAGCCCCTTGAGTACGCAGATGTTGTCGTGGGGATTGATATTGCCCGAAGGCCCAAGGAGAGGCTCGACGGTAGCGTAAACGTGGCGGCCGTCGCCCGAATATATCTCAGCAATGGGGAGTTTGTGAAGTACGTCCTTCACGATGAACCGATTGATGGAGAAACTCTTCCGCCCGAGCTGCTGCAGAACATGTTTCCTTCCAGCGAGTTTGGCGGAAAACGGGTAGTCATTCACCGCGATGGCCTGTGGAGAGGAAAGGAGAAGCGCATTCTTGTGGACTGGGCAGAAGAGATAGGGGCAACATTTCATCTCGTCGAAGTGATCAAGTCAGGGGCACCACGGCTGTACTCCTGCAGGTCTTTCGAGAGAGGACCGGACGGAGTCGGTCAACCAGAGAAGGGCACCACCCTGAAGCTGAGCCCCCGCGAGGCCATAATTGCCTCTACCCCGCCTTCTTCTGACAATGCAACAACTAGACCCCTCAGAATCAGGACGGAATCCAGCCTGACAATCGAGGAGGCCCTCCATTCGGTAATGTCCATGACCCTCCTTCACTATGGTTCGGTCCGCCAGCCGAGGCTACCTGTGACGGTCCACTACAGCGACGAGATAGCAGGACTGGCCCTCATGGGCGTGAAACCAAGGGATTTGGTCGGTAAGAAACTGTACTGGTTGTGACATCTGCAGTGTGTGTCAGATGTTTGACATGTACAGGGTTGCCGTAGCCATCTGCTGATGGAAACCACGGTGGAATGACCATACATCTGGGACAATAGAGTGCGCCACATTGCGAGGTCAAGGAGTGTATGTGAACACGCAACAGTAATATGATGCAATGACTGCGGAGGTGGGTGCATGCACCCTAGACTGGAGAGGGAGGTGCAACCTGTCAGAATGGACTCTGTTACAGTCACGAATCGCAAGAGGTTGCTGAGGATTTGGAGAGTACTCGCGGCCCTTGACCACATGCGCTGGAACGAGCAGTCCTACGTCCCGTTGATTAACTACTGCTGCAATGGGCTTACGGACGACCAGAAGCTCCTCACGCATTACTTGTGCTACATAACAGACCGGATGACAAACACTAGGCCCGTCTGGGAGGTCGGTGGCTACGTTGTTTCTCACATTGTATGCCGGTATGCATCTCGCAAGGACAACGATGTATGGGTGGATGTGCTGGAGCCTCACGTCAAAAAGGGGGACAGCGGCAGCTCTGGGACTAAGGGAGGTGATCCTGCTAAGATTCGGCTTTGCGCCCCGCCACCGGGGAAAACAAACCCGCGACTGCGTCGATTGGGCAGAGAGGAGTCAAATGTGGAGTACTCATCGCGCTTCATGAAGGAAGACTTGCTGAGGATCTACCGGACGCTGCTATATCTGGACCAGCACCACGGACGAAGATTTGGCAACTTCCTGCGGAGCGTCCTAGAAGAAGCAGACTCAAAGCATGGGTCGACTGTAGCCCGCGGGATTGAAGGGATGGCGGTTCTCCTCAGTAAGCTGACCTATGACGAGTTGCCCCTGAAGACTGGTGCAACCTTTGAAGAGCAGAAGGATGCAATCAAAGGGCAGATAGAAGCCCTTGACTTTGACTTCGATTACGAGCGATTCAGAGTGCGCTTCAAGCGAAAACGCCTCTGGTGCTCCATCCGTGACTATCTCAAGTCAGCCGAGTTCAACGGCGTGTTCGTACGAGCACTTAGGTCAGCGGGCTACTCCGACTGGGAGAAGTGGCATAGGGACTCTAGAGAGCTGCAGGAGGGGCTTTGGGTTCTAGAGCTCCCAGGTGACATATGGAACAATTCGCCGGAGCTCAGGCACGGCTTGATGGAGCCCTGCCTGTCTGTCCACAGAAAGTCTTGGAAAATGCCCAGAATAGTGCGTGAGGCATACAGTTGTCTTGACAACGGTAATGACGACATGCAAGGTCTATACC
>JALVPN010000007.1 GCA_027031765.1 Promethearchaeota archaeon
AAGGTCGACAGCATATCTCGCTTGATGACGTGTTCCACTTCTCATGCTACCCTCAACAATAATTGTTGATTCTGCTAGGGCAGCAATTATCCGGTTCCTGTGGACGAAGTTCCCAAGGGACACCTGTGAGTCAGGCCCGTACTCTGAAATGAGGGCTCCGCCATTGTCGATGATTGCTGATGCGAGCTGAGCGTTGCCTTGTGGCACAACCCTTCCAACGTATGATGGCAAGACTGCCACAGTGCGTCCACCTCCCTCAAGGGCCCCCTCGTGAGCTGCCGCATCTACACCATAGGCCAGTCCTGACACAACTGTGTAGGCGTGCTGTGCAAGCAGCTCTGCAATCCGTCTGCTCATCCGTCTGCCGTATCTTGTTGGACTCCGAGTCCCAACTATTGCAACTGACTTCGTTCCCAAGATGGCGTCTAAATCCCCCTTGACAAAAAACGATAGCGGTGGGTCAGGTAGGTCAAACAACCGGCGAGGATAGTTCTCCGAGATGCTCGTGACAATACGTATTCCTTCGTCCATCATTCTCTGGACGACGTCCTCATAGTATTCGACCGTCTTGCGGGGGTTCAGTTTGCGGATTGATTTGACTAGTCGAGGAAACATCTTGGCCAAGGGCTCTGGCGGACTGCTAATCCCGTCTTCAAGAGTTCCGGAAAGACGCAGAATCTCAACAGCGGCCTCTGTGCTGAATTCCTTCAGTTGGCACAGAACAAGCCAACACGCAAGATGCCGTCGGATCGAGTCCGCGGTCAATACATATAGGCCTCCACCCAATAGCTGGTGGCGCAAACAGATAAGGACAACGGTCTACCGGTGCCATTCAAGAGAGAACGTAGACGCCAATTGGGCAGCTGCTCCGAAAAGGCCTCTGACGATAGTACCAACTATTGCAACCCCTGCGCAGGCCATCATATGCCCAGTCCTGCACGCCTCATGCGCTTCAGTCTCACACAACACGGTTCTGGCCAGGTCCAGCGCGACTCCTCCCCTCTCCCACGTTCTGACCGGACCGGGGTCAAGAGTTGCCCCATGGGCGCCTGGCGGACACGACGGCTACCGGAGGGCGGACTGTATCAGCTCGTCATCGATGACCCTGCACTCATCGCACACCTCCATGAGCCGTGAGTGTGCGCGCGTGCGTGCGTGTCCGTTCTCGTCGTGACAGTCGGCATGGTACAGTACCGTGACCACACCGGCATCCTTGGCCGCCAGTACCGCCGGCACGAGGTCACTGTCACCTGTCACAAGCACGGCAGTCCCGATTTGACGGCCCCAGCTCATCCGTACGAGGTCCACTGACATGAGGACATCTACCATCTTCTGTACGAACTCGCCGGCGTGACGGTCATAGGCCAGACGGCCGAGCCTTATGTCGAACCTCCTCAGTTTGCCGAGGGTCGCAAGGAACCTGTTGTGACGCAAGTACCGTCGTCGCTGCTCATCTGTTGGCGGGTCGTCCTGATATGGCAGGCAGTCGTATACGTAGGTGCGCAGCCGCTCCTTGCCGTCACACATCATATCAGATAGCCTTTCAAAGTTCACCTGGGGCTCATCGAAACAGTACTTGAAGACCTTCGACAGGTAGCCCATGTCAATTAGAACAGCAGTCCGGTTCAGTCAGACGTCCCCAGGACATTTTTGCATGCTGTCCCGGTGGGACGGCAGCGCTCATTTCTTGTCAAGCGCACCTGTCCGACCGCGGAGGAAGATAAATAGCTACCGGAAACGACCCCCGGGTCAGGACTGGGACCAGGACCCGTCCTGGTGTCTGGGAGCGGGCCCACGAGGACATGTCGGCAATCCGTGCTGCCGGCTGGAGGGCCACGTACCGGTTGCAGGAGACCGTGTGCGTGGATGCGCCTGTCACGTTGTTGTCATCCAGTACCCGCGGCCCGCTGGGACGCCGAGACCGCAGAGGATTCCAGCAGCCAGCCACTACTGGAATGTACGTTCCACCTCTTCAAGGAGGTCGTGGTGGCGCTCGAAGTACTCACGTGCAGGGGCTAGGAGTTCAATGAGGTGTTCTGCGACTGCTGCCTTCACGTCTAGTGGGTGGACCTCCTTTGCTGTGAATGCGGACTCGAAGGCAGTGACCGAGTCGAACTCCACATCGCCGCCGTAGCGCTCGTCACGCCGCACGACGAACTTGTCGTAGCGCGGGAATATGATGTACCTGACAGTCGCAGTGAGCGGGTTGCCCTCAAGCTCGCCCGCTGGACAGTACGCCTTCTTGATCTTGGAGCGGATGGTCTCCGGCGGGTCGGTCACGCGCACGTGTGTCGAGGGGTCGCTCGCGGACATCTTGTGCTCGCCGCCCTTCAGCGACACCAGTAGGGGCATGAATATGTAGGCACCCTTCTGGTACTCGAGGGCCTCAAGGGTTTCCCTGCCGAGCATGTATATGTTCCTCTGGTCGATACCACCCACTGTTATGTCTGCCTCAAGGTACTTGACATCGAGGATTTGGAGGAGCGGATAGAGTAGCTCTGACACCTTGGCCTCACCACGCATCCGGACGACCTCGCTTGCTGCACGCTTTGCCCGGGTGGTGGTGACCATCGCCGACAGTCTGTAGAGGTCCTCCACATAGTCACGTCTGTGCTGGTAGCTCGACCCACGGACAAAGCGCAACCTGTCCGCCCCCTTCCCGAGCACCCCGCGGATGCACTCCATATAGTACTTGGAACGGAGGTCCATGAGCTCGAACGAAGTCTTCCTGTCATCAAGGTGTGCGTGGTAGTCGGCGAGGAGGAGAGTGCCGCGGCCCCCGAGCTCGGCGAGCTGGACCAGTTTGTTTAGTGGGATCAGGTAGGCATAGTGGAACGGGCCGGTCGGGGCAGTACCATAGTAGAAGTTGAACGACTTCCTGAGCTCAACTATCTCTCTCACTTCGTCCTCTGTCACTACTTCCTCTGCGTTGCTCACTGCCGTCTCGTACCGGTCGCTCAATGCCAACCACGGCGCTGACACCGGGGGGTCGCGACTTAAGCTTTATGGACTCCACTGGGGGTAGATGTGGGGAAACGGGCAGGGGCAGGCAGCAGGTGTCCGGCAACACCGCACAGACCTGCCTCTGGACTACCGGTGCACCAGCAGTACTGCCATGTCCGTCAGACCAGTGGTGCCCTGCGACGACGGCGCCTCGACAGCACCGTGGCAGCGACACCACCGACGACCACACTGAACCACAGTGTCACGAAGCGGATGAGGATTGTCGCAGCACTGGCAACTGCAAGCGGGAGCATGAGGAGGGCCGTCATCACACCCACCGCAAAGGCCTCGTAGCCGCCCAGACCTCCCGGCAGGAACACAAGTACGGCACCCACGGTCGATGCCGCAGCGTGTACGAAGACTGCCTGTGCCAACAGGACCAGGGATGGGACTGTGAGGGAGGGGAGGCCAGCACCCGTGAGGAGGCTGAGGAGGAGCCAGAGTTCCAGGCACTCCATAGACCAGCCGGGTATGCTCAGTGCTACCATGAGCAGTAGTGGACGCGGTGACAGGGTCCTGACAAGTGTGTCTTCGACCAGGTCCATGCTGTCCCTGAAGCGGGCGAACGGGCCGGCACCAGTGACCCTGTGCAGCACGCGTTGATAGAAGGCCGGGTTCCCGAGGAGTACGGCAGCACCCACACCGAGAGCACCGACAAACCCGAGGAGGAGCAACTCGTTACCGCCGGTCATGCCGACGAGGAAGCCGAGCACCGCAAGCAGCACCATCGCCAGGAGGTCGGTCACACGCTCAGCGACCACCACCGGGGCTGTCTTTGCAATGGGGGTGCTATCGAGTTCGTTACAGAAATAGCCCTTGATGGCCTCGCCAATCTTGCCGGGTGTTGCCGTGAGCACGAAGCCTGCAAGGAACACCGTGAAGCTGTCAGAGTGCGAGTAGTGGACACCAATCCTGTGGAGGTAGTACTGCCACTTGAAGTAGCGGATGACATAGTTCATGAAGGACAGCAACACCATTGCCGGGACGACCCACCACGGCAGTGCAGCAAGGGCAGCCACAACAAGGTCGTACTGGCCCAGCCAGACCATGACCAGGTACACGACCACGCCAAAGACGACGAAGCCAACAGCATGCCTCAGGCTTATGATGTGAGCCGGGCGTCCGGAAGCCTCTTCGCCTCCACTCACAGTGGCCACCTCCTGGTCCTCTGCCAGACCGCCGTGGGGAGGTGTACGAAGAACGGCGAGCAGCGACCAGATATCCTAGTACGGCCGTGTGCCAGGGCCTCGTAGATGTCGTCCGCCGACTCGATGCCCTCAAGCCACGTCCTTGCAGTCCCGACCTCGATGGTGGTGTGCCCGTCGCTGCCAGCCGTCATCGGCTTCCCAAGAGTACGGGCCAACTCCTGCGCACGGGAGTTGAACACGGGCACGATGCACCGGGAGTTGATGCCCTCGACCAGGTCGACATGTTTGCGGATCAGTCCACGTGGCAGGTGACGACGCACTGCTGTGTGTTTGCGCAGCCTGTCGCAGGGGTGTGGGAGGACGCGCAGCCCGTTCTGTTCTGCGATTGTTTCGGCGGTCTCAACAAACGACATCCTGTGCGGCAATGGTCGGTCTATGAACAGGCCGATGAGCTCGCCATAGTCGGTGGACTTGAACTCGCACGCAGGGATGAGGAACATGCCGTCGCGGTGTATGACCCTGGTGAGCGATGGACGCTCGTGTTCCGTGATAGCGATGCCGGTCAGCCCACGCCTGCGCATCAGGCCAAAGAGCTCCCTCGGGAGGAGCATCCCGTCCTTTGAGTGCACAGTGTGGGTGTGGAGGTCGAAGGAAGAGAGTCCAGGATCCACCAGGTCTCACCCCGTGCGGTCATGGTACGCTCACTGGTGGCAGTACCGAAGTGATAGCGTCCATCAGCGGCACCCAGAAGAAGAGTGTCAGTATGAGGGTGAAGCCGAAGAGGACGCCGCCGAAGACCAGCCCCCGGTCCTTGACTGCAAGGTGCGGCTTGCGTCCCACAGGACTGCCAATGTGGATGAGGTAGACGTATCGCAGTACGATGCCTGCAGCTATCGGGACAGTGAGCATGATGGGCTGTTGCGACATCAGACTGCCGTAGACATTGTAGCAGTACAGTGCATAGAACATCACGACCCATGTGGCGGACATTGTTATTGCATGGTCCAGCAGCATGTGGTCGTACTTCCGGAACACGGGCTTGTGCAGGGCCGCCTCCTCACCCAGGAGCTGGAGCTCGTTCTTCCGCTTGCCAAAGCCGAGTACCAGGGCGACAAAGAACACCCCGATTATCAGCCACGACGTGAACGGCACACCGAGGAGGAAGGTGCCTGCGACCGCACGGATCACAAAGCCCACGGCAATCGTGCAGACGTCGATGATGGGCCACTCCCGAAGCTTGAGGTTGTATGCATGGGCATTGACCATGTACAGGAGGACCAGTATGAAGAACATCGGGTTCAAGAGGTATGACAGTGGCAGTCCCGCCCCATAGAGGACGGTGGCGAGTGCCAGTGCAGTGCGACGCATTGCCCGTCCGGACGGGAGGGGGCGCTCACGTTTCTCCGGGTGCGCAGCATCCTTCTCCATGTCAAAGACATCATTGACAATGTAGCCTGCGCTGGAAACAGCACAGAGCACTAAGAACCCTACGATGAGCGGCGGGTAGTTCGACAGGACGAAGACAGCGGGCATGCGTTCCCACGGCCACGTGTGGGGGATTTCCACGAATACGATTGCCAAGAACACAAGCAGGTTCTTGTACCACTGGTGGGGACGCATCATAGCGATGTAGTCTTTCACTGGCAACCCATGCCTGCCTCCTTGTTGTGCTACGAGTCCTCCTCAGAGTACGACTTCCACAGCTGCCCCCACTCCGTCTCTTCAAGGAACCAGCGTACCCACTTCTTACCGAACAGCGGCAGCCAGATACCGTCGTGGTACAGCCCCGAGAGCTGCGTGGGCAGCCACATTAGCGGCGACCTGAATATGAAACGTTCCATGCCAGGGAACTTCAGGAACCCACGGTTCCATGCGATGACGGGGCTCCTGCCGGGCCTGAGGTTGAAGTTGGGCAGGTCGTCCCATGACTCGTAGTCGCCCACCAGCTCAATCTGCTCGGGGTCGGCAACGCCCAGGCCCAGCTCGTGTGCCAGCTGCAGCTTCCTGACAACGTGCAGTGGGATACCCATCAGGCGGGTCTGCACAGTGTCCGCAGCGACCATATCGGTAGTAGCGAGCAGGATGTTGCCAATCTTGGGCACCATGGTCCTGGGACCTGCCCCGTCACCCATCACGGTGCCGTCAGTCAGCACGAACTCGGAGTGAGATATGGTCTTCTGGAGGAGTAGCAGGTCGACCAGTACCTCGTGTATCTTCAGATGGGCCAGGTGGCGCTTCTTTGTCAGGTACAGTCCGAAGGAGTCCTTCAGCGCGCCCGTCATCCAACTGTGACCGTGCGTCTTTATCGTCGGCAGGTGGATGATGTTGCTACCGAAGATCTCCTTTGGCGCAATCACCTCACCAAAGATGTCCTCAAGGGCCAGGGTCTTCTGTGGGAGCTCCACCGGCACGTAGTGTGCATAGATGAGGGGCAGGAACCGGATCCTGTGTTTTTTCATGACCGGGTACCAGTTGTTGCCACGGATGCCCTCGAAGATGTTCGTCACAACGGTCTCGTTCTCGACGGCCTGGACCATCCCAGGGTCAAACCCATCGGCAACAAGTTTGCGCAACACACCGTCCAGCACGTACGGGTTCGTGGAACATGCGGGGTAGAACTTGCTCCACGACAGGTTCAACTTGATTGTTGTGAGGACGTCCTTATCGACATGCTTGTCATACTCGGCAAGGTCCATCACGCGTGCAATGTCGTCAAATATCGTCTTCGGGGTTGTGTTGACCACTGCGACCTTTGGCATTGCTCACCAACATCCACGACAGCCTTTGTCGTACCAGTCTGTCAGACCTGTGGTAGTTTCGGACAACGACACACCTTATGAAGATACCCCATTGACCACCCTGCCACGGCCACCCGCAGTCGGTGAGGACAGTAGATACAACACACCCACAGTCCTAGCGCGTTTCCGTACCGGAGTGCCCACGGTGGCCCGGGCTGGTATTATGGACTCAGACCCAGACCAGCGCCTTGACCGACTGGCGCCCACACCACCGGTCATCCTGTGGAGAGCGGGACTGGTATGATGTCGAGGGACGGTGTGACCCGGCAGACGGTGGGGACTGTGCGCCCTCCATAGGCCGTGCTGAACACGCTCACAAGCCGGCCCCCGAAAAATAGCCGCAGCCCCTCGGGGAATGCCTGGTGGGCACGCACCATGAGCCGGATGTCCAGTGCCGCTGCAAACTCGTCAAACGCTATGCTGCCAAACTCCCGGGCGCCACCGCCACGCATGCTCGGCGAGAACCTGAACCGTGCGTCGACAGGGTCGTTCCATAGCAGTTCGAAGAGCACGTGGTCCTCTATCACAGGTGTGTGTCTGTTGCAGCGTTGCAGGTCGTCGCGGGAGTGGACACCCTGTGGTACCCCGCCATGACATGCGAAGACACCGTGTGTCGTGATCTCGGCCACAGGGAGGGCTGCGAACAGTTCCTCGTAGACTCGGAAGGCCCCGTCATGGTAGTGTCTCTGGACATCGTGCAACATACCGTACGTCGCTGCGATGTCGCTGTCCTCATGGTTGCCACGCAGGAGTGTGATGCGTCCAGGCTCCTGGGCTGCAAGTGCAAGGACCAGGTTGAACGTCTCCACCTGTGCATAGCCGCGGTCTCCGTAGTCACCAAGGAACACCACCCGGTGCTCACTGAGTGAGCGGGCCAGTCCCACTACTGCGCGTGCAGCGGCCAGGTCGCCATGCAGGTCACCCACATACAGGGCCGGACCACCCCCTGCACTGACGACATTCTCACGGTCACGGTACGCGTCACGCACGACACCCAAGAGCTGGGAGACCTCATCGAACGTCAGCTCTGTCTGACCACTCAAGACCTTCTTGGCAGACCTCACTGTAACACCCCTACATCAGACATGTCCGGTGTACTACCAGCCGAGAGCCCTGAAGACCGCGTCCACTGCCTCCACGGGCGTTTCTGCCGGGACCACTGTGTCCGGCCTCCGGGCGTCAATCTTCGAGCCTGCAAGCCGCGCCGCCCAGCCGCCGGTGGGTACCAGAGCCACCACGGGCTTACCGGAAAACCATGCAATCGCCATCTCGCTGAGCGTGCCTGCTGCACCGGCCACTGCAATCACTGCGTCCCCGGTGCGTGCCACGAGGAAGTTCCTTGCGTAGCCGAGCCCTGTGGGCACGACAATGTCAACGTACGGGTTGACAGTGGCCTTGGACTCGGAGGGGATGATACCGACCGTGAGCCCACCGGCCCGCTTTGCGCCGCGACAGGCTGCTTCCATGACACCGCCCAGCCCACCGCAGACGAGGACAACGTCACGACGTGCAATCTCAGCCCCGAGTTCCTCGGCCATGGCAAGCACCTGCTCGTCGCACTCCGAACCACCGATGACCGAGACTGTGCGCATCGGCACGACAAGACCTCCCATCCCATCATGTTTCAGTGTGGTGTTCACGGTACTCCCGCGCACGGAGCAAGTTCCTTATCATCTCCAAGAAGACAGGTGTTGGTAGGCGACCGTCCCGTACCCGTCGCAGGGCCATCGAGATAAGGCGGGAGTCCCGGGCCTTGCGGTCCCTTGCGGCCTCGGCCACCCACTCAGGGATGTCAGCCCGGGTGGCAAGACTGAACTTCCTGCACATGCTCGCCTGTGCAATCTGGCGGCGGACGTCGTCGGGGATGCTGTCGGTTGCCAGGGCATACACTTTCGCAGCAGTGAGCAGGGCCCGTGGGCCGAGCTCGCCGGATGACCAGCCGCCGTCAGTCCCTACAATACACAGGCGGGCGTCTCGTTTGCAGCGCTGGGTACAGTAGTCGCATATGATGGGCCTGAAGCTGACAGCCCCCGTGAGGAGGTCGACTGTTATCCTGCCGGGCTGCGTAGCGACCACGCAGGTATTGCCGTCCACTGTCAACTGGAGCGAACGTGCAAGGCCCCGGAGGAACTTGACCTCGCGCTCGTTGTTGAGCCGGTCGCGTGAGCCACTGGCAGTGACCGGTACGACGCACCTTGCAGGGTCGATGGAATACACGCGGACTGGTGGCAACGACCCTTCTGTGTAGGCCAGGACGGCGCGTGCAATGTCCTCAAGACAGGTCTGCACAGGCTGTGGTGGGACGACGGCCTCGCGCCCGAACATCTCTGACAGCACGGGCGTCATCATCTCGGCGTCCTCGTTAGTACCGACTACCACCACAGAGACCGCCGCCCGTGCTCGTGGCGAGACCATGTCGTAGAGCTGTGCTGCCGTACGGGCCTCGTCGGGACGCAGGACGAGGACTGCCGCCATGTGGCCCCGCATGAAGCTTGTGAGGAAGCTGTCCTGCAGGTCGGTGGGCAGTGCCCAGACCTGGAGTGCCACTCTTGCCTGCCGGTCAAGCTCAAGACGCACCGCAGCCAGGCTGATCCCCAACACACCATACAACATCCGTATTGTACGGTTGCCACTGAGAGCGTTCAGGAGACCCGCAATGAGGGTCCGGTCATGCCCAATGACCACTACTTTGAACATTGCTGACAGTACCGGTGTTTCCGTGGACTCGCTCTTGTGGCTCAAGATTTCTCGTGAAGACCACTGCGTGACACGCTATATGTGTATCGAGTGGGGAAAGGGCCCGCTGGCACGGTGCCACCGGTAGGCCTTGACATAGGGGGTTTCCGGTCATCATGGAGGGTCAGTAGTCACTGTCATCCCGGTGCAGACCTGTTTCGTCGTCCCAGTCATGGTGAAGGTGTGGGCCATACACCACAACACGGTCTAGCAGCTCCGCTAGGTGACGCCACTCACGATAACGGCGACGGCGTCCTACCACACCGGCGACGGTGATGACGAGTAGACACAACAGTGCTGTCGACACCGCCTCCACAAAAGGGCCGATGCTTGGGGCGAGGAGGACTACAAAGACCGCAAATACGAGGCCCACCACCACCGTATTTAGGTAGCAGTCACAGGTGAGCGACAGTTCTGGTGGCCCTATCCGGAAGTCGTCTGGTTCGGTGCCTGGTGCACGGTTCAGATAATAGTTGAACACGGCTGCGAGGGCGGTGCCTACTACTACTAGGGCTATGGCGACCGGGTCCATGTGTTGACCACCCCAGAGTGGCCCGCCACAGGCATCACGCCTCGGCAGCGGGCTCCGCGACCTTCAGGCACGTGAAGCCGTACTCGCCCTCGTAACTTATCTCGGCATCGGCCTCGGGCACTATAACGAGCGGCACGGCGTGTTCCTTCAGGTGCCGGGCTTCAGACTTGAGCACCATGAACCTGCCGCGTGTGAGGGCGACCTTGTGACCGGTCTTCAGGTGTTGGAGCTCCCTGTGACCACTGACATCAATGCCCAACCGCAAGTGTAGGCGCTCGTTCCTCACGACCAGCGTCCTCATGCTGTCGTGGGACAGTACTGTAAGGACATCCATCCAGCCCTGCATCTCACGCGGGAGCTCGGTCACGTCGACAGGCCCATCGGTGAGGTACTCGTCCACAGGGGGGATGTTGCCCTGCAGCTCGTTCAGGATTGACGTCACCACATCGGTCTCCCAGCCCTTCTTTACAAAACTCTTGAGGGCGTGCTCGGCAATGCCTTCCAGAGCCGCTTTGAAGCGGTCATGGGCTGAGGAGCTTATCCGGTACAGCATGAGGAGGCTAGCGCCCGCACCGTCCTCCTTGCCGTAGGCCACACTTATCTTGTAGGCTGTGACCGCCAGCTGCCAGGCATTCTTGTGTGCATCGAACTGGAGGGAGTACCGGGCGAGGTCATTGAGCAGGCTGACCGTTGTGGTCGGGTAGGTCAACCGGTTCTTGGTCAGCGAGAAGCCGCCCATGAACTTGCGTAGGATCTGCATTGCGACGTACATGCCCTCGGTGGTGGCCTTCATGTCCTCGAGGCCGTGGCGCTCAAGGTGGCTGTCGTACAGGCCGTAATAGTAGTCAATCTCATCGAAGTCGCCGCGGATGAGGGCGAGGATGATGCGGACCATGAACACCGACGCTTTCAACTCCTCGTTCGACACGGCTGCGAACATGAGCAGCCTGAAGGCCTCGTCACTGACCGACAGTGCGTCCTCAGCGCCCTCCCGTGTCCCTCGATAGAGGTGACAGATGGTCTCGAGGTGGTAGAGGAAGAGGGTGAGGTCTGACGCATGCTCGACCAGTTTCTTGTGCGTCCCACTGTCATTGGTCAGTGTTGACACTATGAGCAGCCGTTCAATCTCGTTCTGTACAGCCTCGATCTCATTGGCCAGGGAGTCGTACTTCCCGGCACGAAAGTCGTCGAACATCGTTGGGATGTCCGCTTTTATGTCCTCAAGGAAGTCGAGCACGAACAGCGGCTGGCCACGGGAAATGCTGTGGTCGAGCTCTTCCACAGGCCGCCTGACCGTCCGCAGCACGCGGAGGGCATGCTCTTCAATCATCCGTATGCGGGTGACAGGGTCGTAGGCCTCGCGTCGTGAGATGCTGTACCGCACCTCCTCAGCATAGATCCGGTCACGTATTGCAGAGAGCTTTTTCCGCAGGGACTCTTCGGTGATGGTCTCCATGAGCTCGAGCACAAAGGCCGACCCCACAATGCCGTCCACTCCTTCAATCCCGAGGTCATGGATTGTGTTCAGGAGCTTCATGTCGCTTGTCACAATCCGGGCGTTGCGGGCACGCATGCCAGCAAGCAGAAGGGACATGTCGTTCAGCTGGGGGAGGGAGCTCTCCGGACGGTGTAGGCTCTCCATGAACGACTTGACGTCCCGTGTGAGGGTCTCATCAATCATGACGATGTCCTCAGCCGTGCGCCGGAGATACCACCGGAGCTCTTGGAAAACTTGTCGGGTGACCCATAGTTCCATCCCGGCCTTCTCTGCAGCCTCCTTGATCACGTACATGTCCTTCGGTCTCTCAGAAAAGCCACTTATGAAGAAGTTCGCATCAAGGTAGACCCGCATGAACACTCGACTCCTCGGTACAGCCATGTCCCACACGGTGGACTGCCCAGTGCCGTAGGCTGTTGCCCCGGCTGGTTGTGTCCCCGTATTGGACTGAGGTACTGTGATGAAACAGACCTGCTAGATAAAAGGAATCAACCCGTGGTACGGAAAAAGGTTGCGCTCTGTCACGGGCGCACCGCCGCCTGTATGTGTACGTTGGCGGTCCTAGGACGACTAGTCCGTGGACGTGTCGCTAGTCTTAAATCACTGGTGGCGGGCGGGTGGGCTACCCTCTTTGGGGGCCTCGCAGTGGAAAACGTCCAGAGACCAACTGTGGCAGAAGTCCTTGACATCCACAGTGTTGTTGTGGTCGGCGTCTCGGCAAAGATGGGCTACTACTGGGCACACTCGGTCCTACAGTGGCCCCACGACCTGAAGGTCTGGCTCGTTGCACGACGTGGCGGCGAGGTGCTGGGACACAGAGTCCTCACCGACATCTCGGATGTACCGGAAAAGGTCGACTATGCCATAGTGTCCGTCCCGTACAGGGCCGTGCCGGATGTGTTGCGTGCATGTGCCAAGCTGGGTGCCCGTGGTGCCACCATATTCACAAGTGGCTACTCGGAGCTCGGTACGCCAGAGGGACGGGCACGGGAGCAGGGACTCACAGCCCTCGTCAGGTCACTGCCAATGCGGGTCTTCGGCCCGAACTGCATGGGCATCTGTTATCCCGAGCGCGGGCTGGCATTCATGCCAACAGTGAAGAGGAGCCCCGGCCACACTGCATTCGTGTCACAGTCCGGCGGTGTCGCAATAAGCGTATACACAGCTGGTGCAGAGTCCGGACTGGGGTTCAGCAAGCTCTTCAGTTTCGGCAACGGCATCGACATAAGGCCACCCGAACTCTTCGACTACCTGCGCGACGACAGCGAGACACACGTGGTAGGTGCGTATCTTGAGGGCACACGCGACGGCAAGGCGCTGTACCGTGCGCTGTGGACACTGGCCCACGAGAAGCCGGTCGTACTGCTCAAAGGGGGTCGTTCCAAGGAGGGGTCACGTGTTGCCTCTTCCCATACTGGCGCCCTGGCCGGGACTCCGGACATATGGCTGGCTGCCCTCAGACAGGCCAACGTCGCCGTTGTGGAGACCCTTGAGGACATGGTGGCCACACTCTCTGTGTTTGCAAAGTGCCCGCCCCCACAGTCCAGGAGCGTCGGCATCATGAGCATCAGCGGGGGCACCAGCGTCGTGTACACGGACCTGTGTACTGAGCACGGCCTGAGCGTGCCAAGGACACCGGCGAGCACACGGGAGGCACTCGACCCCCTGGTCAGGGACGTCGGGACGAGCCTGAACAACCCTATTGACCTTGCTGCCGACTACTACTCCGATACCACCATTGCCGACGTCATCAGGACTGTCGGTGGATGTGAGGCCTTCAGTTCGCTCATGCTCGAAGCCGACGTCCACCACATATACCAAGTCAGCTCAATCATGGACGCCACGGACACCGTCAGTGACTTCTGGTGGGCCATGGCCAGCGCTGGCAAGGGGGGCGTGGAGCAGCACGCGAAGCCCGTACTCGCTGTGGTGCCTGATGTAGCATATCCTGCGGCCCGCAAGGAGGCGTGGGACATCTTCGTGGAGGCGGGACTGCCAGTGTTCAGGAACTTCAGGGAGGCGGTCGGGGCACTCGCACGGGTGTGCGCCTACTACGAGACCAAACAGGCGAGGGCCTCCACTGCGTGCCGATGACGAGGACTGGGGACTGGACAGGCGGCACTCAGCTGTGACGGTACGGTAGGTGCATGGCCGCTGTCAGGGGTGTGTTGTTACCGACCGGTCGTCACCTGTCAGCTGCTAGGAGCTGGCGCGGCCACACAGGGGCACCATGCAGCCAAGACAGCGGCCAGTGTCTGTGACGAGTGCTAGAGCAGTCCCACATCTGCGTTGAACTGTTCGATGAGCCGGTCAATCTCGGGGACGAGTGCCTGTATGGCCGGCCAGTACTCGTCGTGTTCGTACCACTGGCGGTTGAGCTCGTCAAGGTCGAACATCTGCTGCTCAATCCACGTGAAGTACTTCAGGTGGTGGATGCGCTTCCTGTCATAGTGTGTGAGTTCCACCATCGCATCGGTCTTGGTGGCCATCAGGTGCCCGTAGTAGTCCCGGATGGCACTGTCGCGGGTGTACTCGCCGTGCTGTGCCCGTGCTTCTCTGAGCCTGGAACCGTAGAGCTCCATTGAGTCTGTGAACACGGTCAGCACCATGTCTTTCCGGTCAAGCTCGTAGTACTTGGCAAACTTGACCGCCATCAGGACATTCGCAATGCTTGAGATCCCCAGAAGGTCGAGCTGGGACACCAGCTCCTCGTCCACACCGATGTCGTCAATGAGGTATCTCCTCCCGGCCGGCTCGTTGAACAGGCGTATGAGGGCCATTGGGTCGTTGTCGTCAATGGCAATCACCACGTCAGTGTTCCTGACGTTGTGAATCCACGGCACGTGCTTGTCACCAATCCCCTCAATCCTGTGGGCACCATAGCCGTTCAACCACAACGTGGGACACTGGACCGCCTCACCAGCCGCCACCTTTGACCCCGGGAACACCTGCTTGAGGTAGTCGCCACTTGCAATCGTACCTGCAGAACCCGTGGTCAGACAGAGCCCGCGGAACCGCCCACCACCAGGTCGCGCCCTGATGAGCTCCTCCATTGCGTGGCCGGTCACGTCGTAGTGGAACAGGTAGTTGCCGAACTCTGCGAACTGGTTGAACACAAAGATGTCATCCCTAGTGCGACGCAGTTCCCATACCTTGTCGTATATCTCCTTCACGTTGCTCTCACAGCCAGGCGTTGCGATGATTTCCCCGGCCACCGTCCTGAGCCAGTCAAAGCGCTCCTGAGACATCCCTTCCGGGAGTACTGCAATGCTCTCACAGCCGAGGAGTGTCGCATCATACGCACCACCCCTGCAGAAGTTCCCGGTGCTCGGCCATACGGCCTTGTGACGGGTCGGGTCGAACTGGCCAGTGACGAGACGTGGCACAAGACACCCGAACGTGGCACCGACCTTGTGCGAGCCGGTCGGGAACCACTTGCCCACAAGGGCGACCACACGTGCCTCGACCCCCGTGAGTCCGGGTGGCAACTCCATATGGTTTGGGAGCTCCACGAACAGGCCACCCCGTGCCACGGGTTCGTTCTTCCACGTGATCCTGAAGAGGTTCCATGGTGTCACGTCCCACAGACCAGTGCCCCTCAGCTCGTCCTTGATACGTTGTAGCACGAGACGTGCGGGGTCTTTCATCTGTGCGAAGGTGGGGATGATGACACCACGCTCACGGCAACGTGCCACGGCATGTGCGTACTGTTCCTCGTGTCTGCTGAGGTCTATCAAACACCGTCATCTCCTGTGAGCGTGCAACGTGCGGCAAGGACGGGCTGGTGCAGGCCACGTAGTAGCCCATCGGTTCATATAATAAGATGACGGCAAGACTGGCTGCAATGAGCACGAGGCTCATACAGTTAGCATAAAAAGGGTTGCACCAATGAGGGGGCGCAGCTCAGTGCAGAGAGCTCGCGGGCCGACCGGCCCAGACTGGCCCGCTGGAGTGACGTAGGAGCACGATACAGCACAGCACAGCACAGCACAGCACAGCACAGCACAGTACAGTACAGTGCAGTCCGTGCAGTGCAGTGTAGTGCAGTGTAGTGCAGTGCTGGACCGCAGACTTCGTGTGCGGGTGAGAACAGCAGCCGCTGACATAGGAGCTGGGCCGAAAGAGGTAGTGATAACGGTGACCAGTGAGGAAACACGAAGGACTCGAAAGAAGAAGTACGTGTACCGGTTCGGTGCCGGGAAGGCTGATGGCCGCGGGACGATGAAGAACGAACTCGGCGGGAAAGGTGCCGCTCTTGCAGAGGCCACGAACCTCGGGCTACCGGTGCCACCCGGCTTTACCATATGTACGGAGGTATGCAACCTGTACCTCAGGACGGGAGGGATACCAGAGGAGGTACGGGAACAGGTACTCGACGCACTACACTGGGTCGAGGATATCATGGGCTCGAAGTTCGGTGACCCTGAGAACCCCCTCCTGGTGTCGTGTCGCAGTGGTGCTAGGCAGTCAATGCCGGGGATGATGGAGACCGTCCTGAACGTCGGGCTCACCACGAAGACCATCCCTGGCCTCATCAAGAGTACGAACAACGAACGCTTCGTCTACGACACCTACCGGCGACTGATAATGATGTACTCGGATGTGGTAATGGAGAAGGCAGAGGGCATCGAGCCCGAAGAGGGCGAGGGCATTCGCAGCCAGCTGGAGTACATACTTGAACAGAAGAAGCGGGAGGCAGGCTGCGCCACTGACACCTGTCTTTCGGTAGAGGACTTGAAAGACCTCTGTAACAAGTTCAAGGACCGTGTGAAGGAGACCCTTGGACGAGAGTTCCCAGACGACCCGTACGAGCAGCTCTGGGGTGCCATAGCGGCGGTGTTCAAGAGCTGGAACGGCACGCGTGCGGTGGCATACAGGCGCATCGAGAACATCCCGGACGAGTGGGGCACCGCATGCACAGTGCAGACCACGGCGTGCGGCACCCCCACCCCCAACACTGCGACCGGTGTGGCCTTCACCCGGAACCCGGCCACCGGTGAGAACCAGTTCTACGGCGAGGTACTGTTCAACGCCCAGGGCGAGGACGTCGTTGCAGGCATACGGACGCCCAACCCTATGAATGAAGAGAGCAAGAACGAACAGAACAAGCACCTCGAGACCCTTGAGAGCAGGATGCCTGAGATATACGAGCAGCTCTGCGAGATCAGGGAGATCCTTGAAGCACACGCCAAGGACATGCTCGACATCGAGTTCACAATCCAGGAGGGCAAGCTGTTCCTGGTCCAGCACCGTGTTGGCAAGAGGACTGCCGCAGCAGCACTGAACATCGCAATGGACCTGCTGGAGTCCGGCGTGATTGATGTCCCCACCGCGGTGATGCGCATTGCCCCAGAACACCTGAGCCAGTTACTGTACCCCATCCTTGACCCGGAGGCCGAAAAGGACGCAACACCAATCGCAAAGGGCCTGCCGGCAGGGCCGGGTGGCGCCAGTGGCGAGATCGTCTTCACTTCCGAGGACGCCGTGGCTGCGGCGAAGCGTGGCAGGAAGGTCATCCTCGTGCGCGAGGAGACCAGCCCAGAGGATATCGAGGGCATGCGTGCTGCAACGGCAATCCTGACCGCTAGAGGCGGGATGACGAGCCATGCTGCACTTGTGGCAAGGGGATGGGGAAAGTGCTGTGTCGTCGGCGCAGCACCACTCATGGTCGACACGGCTGGCAAGAAGCTCAAGATTGGCGACCGCGTGTTCGGAGAGGGGGATGTGCTCACCCTGAACGGTTCGAGGGGGCTCGTGTATGAGGGTGAGATCCCGACCGTCGACTCCACGAAGAACCCGAGGCTCCAGGAGTTCATGGCCATGGCCGACCGGTTCCGCAAGCTGCGGGTGCGTGCCAATGCCGACACACCAGAGGACGCACGGCTCGCAAGGCAGTTTGGGGCAGAGGGCATCGGCCTGCTCCGGACAGAGCACATGTTCTACGGCGAGGGCTCGGACGAGCCGCTGTTCCTGCTCAGGAAGATGATACTGAGTGAGTCGAGGTCAGAACGACTCGAGGCCCTCAACGAGCTGGCCCCATACGTGAAGAAGGACATCAAGGCCACACTGGAGGTCATGGACGGACTGCCAGTCACGATACGGCTCCTCGACCCGCCACTCCACGAGTTCGTCCCGCAGAGCAGGGTGGGACAGGAACGCCTTGCACGCGCCCTCAACATCGATGTGGAGGAGGTCAGGAAGAGGGGTGAGGCACTCCATGAGAACAACCCGATGATGGGCCACAGGGGTGTGCGCCTCGGTATGACCTATCCGGAGATATACCAGATGCAGGTACGCGCAATCCTCGAGGCTGCCGCCGAGCTCGTCAAGGAGGGCAAGGACCCCCACGTCGAGATAATGATCCCCGTGACGGTGGGTGCTGCAGAGCTTAAGACCATGAAGATGATTGTCGATGACGTCTACGACCAGGTCAGCAGTGAGCAGGGCATTGAGATACCATATGCAATCGGCACTATGATAGAGCTCCCACGGGCATGCATGCGCGCCGGGGACATGGCAGAAGTGGCCGAGTTCTTCTCCTTCGGTACGAACGACCTCACACAGATGGCATTCGGCTTCAGCAGGGACGACGTAGACTCCTTCCTCCCCGAGTACCTTGAGAGGCACCTCCTGCGTACAGACCCCTTCAAGAGCATCGACAGACGCGGCGTCGGACAGCTCATCAAGATTGCAATCGAGCGCGGCCGGACGCGACGCCCAGACCTCAAGCTCGGGGTGTGCGGTGAACACGGCGGCGACCCGCGTTCAGTGGCGTTCTTCCACCAGCTCGGCATCGACTATGTCAGCTGCTCGCCATACCGCATCCCAATCGCAAGGCTGGCCGCTGCACAGGGGGCCCTCGGAGAGCGCTACGACACACGCTGAACTGATGCCAAGTGACGGGTCAGTGCAGGCCACAGCAATATGTGCACAGGTGGGCCCACATGCAGATGAGATGCGGAGGGCGCACGTGTGCACTCCTAGTATCCATGCACTCTGGTGGGCCGGACTGGACCGGGCCCTTGCCAACTCCAGATGCGACCTCCACATCCCGGTGCTGCAACACGCCCGGCCCGCCCCGTGTCACAGCCCGGCCCCGTAGAACGCCTTGACTCCAAGTCTGTCCGCACTGGTCCACACGGGTAGACTGCCAGTAACCTTATTATCTGGTACTAGAGGGCGGGGCTGCGAGGTTGGACAAGTGAAGCGCATACTCGTGACTGGGAGCTACGGTCAGATAGGTACCGAACTGGTCGTAGCCCTTCGGGAAAAGTATGGCGGCGAGAACGTCATCGCCACGGGACGCAAGAAGCCACCGGAGGTCCTCAGACGTGACGGCCCGTACTACAGGCTGGACGTGCTCGACACCGACCAGCTCCACACGATGCTGGTCGACTACGACATCGACATCATCATCCATAACGCCTCTGTGCTGTCAGCGGTCGGGGAAAAGAACCCACAGCTCGCATACAGGACAAACGTCGAGGGCAGCTACAACGTCCTGGAGGCCACAAGGATTCTCGGTCTCGACCAGGTGATGATCCCGAGCTCCATTGCAGCCTTCGGCCCGAGCACACCAAAGGAGGACACACCAAACGACGTGATAATGCGACCCACAACGGCCTATGGGGTCTCAAAGGTGTTCATCGAGCTGTGGGGAGAATACTACAACCTCCGCTACGGCGTGGACTTCCGTTCGCTCCGCTACCCCGGCATCATAAGCGCTGAGACGCTGCCCGGTGGCGGTACCACAGACTACGCAGTCGAGATATTCTACGAGGCCCTCAAGAACAAGCGCTACACATGCTTCCTCGCAAAGGATGCACGGCTCCCGATGATGTATATGCCCGACTGCCTGAAGTCAACAATAGACCTGATTGAGGCCGACCCGGAAAAGCTTGTACACAGGTCCTTCAACATAACTGCAATGAGCTTTACCCCGGAAGAGCTGGCCAAGGAGATAAAGAAACACATCCCAGAGTTCGAGGTCGAGTACAGGCCGGACTTCCGACAGCAGATTGCTGAGTCGTGGCCTAGGTCAATCGACGACAGTGCAGCCAGAGAAGAGTGGGGCTGGCAACCAGACTATGACCTGAGCGCCATGACCGAGGACATGCTCAAGCGGCTGTCCAAGAAACTGGGTGTCGAGTACTAGACGCCTGGCACCTGAGTGTGGCGGAGGGGAAAGGGCATCCCATTGTGGTGCCTCCTCCGCACCACCTGACAGACTTGACGGTATACGATAGGATACTGTGTGTACTGGCCTGTTTCTTTCTGCCAACCGCACCCTACTACTCGTAAGGAGCTCACTGCTAGTGACCATACGTGAGGGGTGACCAGTGGCGGGCATGCCTACAGCTGGTCTGCTTGTATTCTTCCCGGCAGCCCCGGGGACAGGTGATGTCCGGGCCGCAGCAGGAGCCAGTCCTCACGGATAGTACCAACTGGCAACGGGTGAGAAGCACAGTACAGTAGTGGTAGCAGCGGGGTGGAGAAAAAGAGGGTTGAAGCAGACTGAGCAACGCTCAGCCTACTTCTAGGACAGTTGTATTGCTCTGCTGGACTCGGACTACTTGCGCTTCATTACCACTATCACGATGAGCAGCACAATGACGACACCAGCACCAATGGCGATGTAGACCATTGTCATGTCGCCGCCGCCAGGTGTGGTGGTTGCATTGGTGGTCGTTGAGGTCGTGGTCGTTCCGGTCGTGGTGGTCGTTGAGGTCGTGGTCGTGGTCGAGGTGGTCGTCACCGGGCTCTTCCAGTAGTGATAGAAGTACGGCCCGTGCATCGGGTTGAACACGTAGCCGTTCATGGATGCATGCTCAACGTGGAATGTGGTCGCCTGGTAGACCCAGATGTAGGCACAGTGGTCCACAATGGCCTCCTGGATCTGCTTGTAGAGCTGAATCCGCTCGTTATTGTCCTGGGACTGGGCAGCAGCCGTGATCCAGCCGTCCACAAGGGTGGCGTTCCAGCCCTCGGAACCAGCAAGGCCAATCCTGTACGGGAAGGTGCCGGTGCTCTTGACGAACGGACCCACGTAGTTGTCTGGGTCTGCGTAGTCAGGTGCCCAGCCAAGGAAGAAGATTGGCAGCTGGCGGTTCCTCACGAGGTACAGGTAGGTCGACCACTCGACTGCCTGCACATCGACTGTGAGTGGCTGTGAGGGCTGCGTTGCATCAGGATGGTTCAGGATTGCCTGGATACCGTCCTTCAGCATGAGGCAGGCCTTCTCTCGGTTGGTGTTACCGGAGTTGTAGTAGATTGTGAGGTGGTAGCTGTTGTTCGCCCAGATAGCATCGAGACCCTTGGCCATTGCAGCGTTCCACTTCTCAACGCCCGCCGTTAGGTTGTACGTGTACATGTACAGGTCATCGTAGTGGCCGAACATACCCCGTGGGATTGGGCCCTGGAGTTGTATACCGAAGCCGTTGAGGACCTGATCGATATACACCGAGTAGTTGAAGATGTACGAGAACGACTCGCGCAGCTCCTTGAGCACGAACGGACTCTGCGTGATAGTGCCCGACTGGTTGAGGATTGGGTTCATGTTGAAGCCCAGGAAC
>JALVPN010000008.1:0-6305 GCA_027031765.1 Promethearchaeota archaeon
CCGGCCTGCGAACACAGGGGTCCCGTGCTGCCCCACAGGGACAGCTACTTGGAGCGGATCATCTGCGGGGCCAGGCCGTGCCCCACGACTCAGCTCAGGAGCACCCTGTCACTCACTCGGGACGTACGGACATGATGCCACCGACCTGGGACATGGGACTGTTGCCCACGTCCTGGCCGTCCTCATCAACAACGCCCCACTGTCCGGGCATCTCCTCCGGGAACGGCCACTGTGCCACGAGCACCTCACGGACGGTGGCCGATGGTGGCCCACGTATCAGGTACTCACGCTGATGGCCCTCAAGGCGCACGACCCGTACCACCACATCCGAGTCGGGTGTGTCAGGCTGTTCGATGAACGGCATCCGTGTGACGAAGGAGGTGCCCGCCAGCATGGTGTTCACTGCCAGACACATTGCCGACAGGAACAGGACAAAGGTCGCAGGCACCACCACTCGCGGGTCGAGGGGGAGCACATGATGGCCACCTAGGTAGGCCAGTGACAGGCCCACGGCTAGGACTATCAGCCCGCCCGCACATATGCGGGTCATTCTACCGACTGCACGTGTCATATAGACCACCGACTTGGGAGCTGACAACACGACCCTGACGCATGGACACTCCCCTAGCCGTGCCGGACAGACGCAGCACGCGACACCACACCGGAACGCCGGTGCACCCTGAGACCACGCTACGGGCGGCGGAACACCGTCTGCTCCGCCTTCTTCGCCTCCGCCTCGGCCATCATCTCGAGCAGTGAGTGGAATGCCGTGGATATGTTCTCGCCAGTCTTGGCGGACGTCTCGATGAACCTAGCCGGTACACCGAGCTTCTCGATGAAGTGCTCCGTGAAGGCCACACCCTGTTCGGTCGTGACCTCAGGACCATTGGTCGTACCACGGAGGTCGACCTTGTTGCCCACGATTATGGTGGGTGGGAGGTAGCCCAAGTTACGGTACGCCTCAACGAGCCACTTCGAGGCGTTGTCAAAAGAGGTGGGGTCCGTGATTGAGTACACCAGTATGATGCCGTTCGACCCGTGGTAGTAGTGTCCGCGCACCTGTTCAAAGGAGGGCTGGCCGGCCAGGTCCCACAGGATGAACTTGATCACCTCGCCGTCGTACAGGACCCGTTTGGTCGCCAGGTCAACACCGATGGTAGCAAGGTGGCCTTCTATGAACTCTTCGCCAAGGTAGTTGCGGCGCATGCTTGTCTTGCCGACAGCCCCGTCGCCTATCAGGACCGCCTTCAGGATTATGCTTCCGTCGTCCTGGTCGCGCATCAGTCTTTCCTCACTCTGCAAGGGCCTCTAAGGGCGCCAACAAAGAAAAGTCTTGTCACACGTGACGACGGAGTGCGCCCGGGCGGGGCCACCGGGGGCTTCTCAGCCAAGACCCTGAGGTCCGAGTCTGCATGGGCCCGGTGATGGGAGGGCCGTGGTGGTCAGCAGATGTGACCCGGTCTCTGACGGCACCGTCTTTGCGGGCTCGGGGACGAGACTGGTCCGGAGTGGCGGGTCTCGGACTGGACGGCACACACGGTGCAGGCACAGGCTGGGGTCAGTATACACAAAGTAGAAAAACGACCGGTGGGCGCCGGGCTCGGTCACAATGGTGGAACTGGTGTTCGGGGACCTCGCGACAGTGGACATTGTCCTCGCTGTGTTGACAGGTGTGTGCGGTTCGGTCGTCCTCGCGGCGGCCTACAGGATGGCAAACAGTGGAGTCCCGAACTGGAAGTCGAGGAAACTGGTACACGTGACTGTGGGCACACTGATCGGCCTCACAGTCATGGGCTACACGAACCTGAGTGGCCCGGCGCTGGCAATAGTACTGTTCCTGGTGGTGCTGCTGTATGCATGGGCCCACAAGAGCGACCTGGTCTTCGACCTGCTGGTGGCAGGCAGCCGCGAGGGCGAGAGCAGGCTGAACACGTTCGCTTCCGGGCTCATGGGCGTGGTGGCATTTGGTGCGGTGTTCGTCCTGTTCTTCTCAAGGCCGGAGATCTTCGTGGCGTCAATCCTCGCGGTCGCATGGGGTGATGCCGCGGGAGAGGTCATTGGTAGGCCGTACGGTGGCAGGTTCATCAGGAAACGGTTCAGGAAGAAGTCCTTCGAAGGCGCGCTGGCAGTGTTTGTGTTCACATTGCTGGGGATTGTCTCAGCGCTCGCCGTCTACTCCACGGAGGTCAGCCCACTAGCGTCGCTCCCGCAGATAGCACTGATTGGTCTCGTCGTAGCACTCATAGAGGTCCTGTCAATCGGGTGGACCGACAACTTCTTCATACCACTCGTGACTGCGGGGCTCATGTGGCAGCTGCTCTTCCCTGGCATGCCGCTGCTGCTGTTCTCAGGCTAGTAGGGTGCTGGGCCGGTGAGGGCCGCATGACGACCCACGTAGCGGCTCACCACTCATCCTCGAAGTGCAGGACAGGTTCGACCGGCCCATCGTAGTCGCTCATGCGCTCAATGCCCGACTCGCCCAGCTCACACACGAGCTTCAGTTCGCTGAGGATACTTGCCCACCCGATGTCGTAGCCGACCGCAGCCTCCGGCGTACGGAACCCGTAGTGGTGTAGCACGACGAGGGTGTCCTCGCCAACCTGCTCGAACCGTACGTTCACCCGGGTCTCGAGCTCATCACCGTACACCCACGAGAACTCGATTTCCTTCTCCGGCTCCATCTTCGTGAACACAACCGGGCCCATGCCCTCGCCCCACCACGTGTATATCCCCGCATACCGCCGGTCAACACGTGGGCTGGTAGCACGGATGAAGTGGCGGAGCTTCTCCGGGTTCGTCCACACATCGAAGGGCAGGGACGGTGGCGCCCGGCAGAGCACACTCATGCGCACCTCGGTGGGGTCGTACCGTGTCACGCGCAGGGGGTGGTACTTGGAATAGTCGAAACGCACTGCGGGCTCGCCGAGTTCGACAACGGACTTGAAGTTTGCCAGCAGTAGGTTCCAGTGCTCGGCCATGTGCAGGTCCTTGGCAGCCGACGGTATGGCCCCGTGTCGCACCTCGAGCACCGAGTAGGTGGGCCGTTCCGCGAACCGCAGGAGGAACAGGGTGTCAGCACCGAGCACCCGCCACAAACACAGCACGGCCTCCTTTGGCTTCATGCGCTTGATCTCCCACTGTCCGCCCAGGTCCGTTGTCGCAGGCGCATTGTCCCCCATGAACTTGATGGCGCCGCCCTCCTCCAGGTCAGTGTGGATCTCGTTGCCAAGCCACTGTACCATCAGTACCGGGTCGAAGAACAGGTCCCAGACCTCAGTCGCAGGACGCGCAAAACGGACCATGACGCGTAGCACTGGTAGCACTTCGTCAGGCACTCCATCGCCCACCCTTGAAAGTCCTATCAATGGACTATGGGCACACACCCTTATCTCTGTGACGGCAGGCACAGGGGACTGTCTGGGTGACCGACTGTCGCCAGTTGGGTCCACGGAGGTCTCGCCCTGTGCACTCGGTGTCCCGTGCCTACTCTCCCACGACCGGCAACAGGGTCTACGTGGTAGGGGACAGGGGGGTGTGTGCCGGGCATGCTGCACCACCAACACAGGCGAGTGTGTTGGAGAAGAGAGGGGCCCGGGGTGGTACTGTCGTGCCATCCCTTCGTACCCGTGTGGCCTACTCAATCGCGCGGTACACAGGCCACCGACGCGACCCATAGGCGAACAGAAGTCCGGACCAGAGGGACCGGAGGAGGGATTCGGTGGGGTTGTCCGACCACGGGTTGCCAGGGCCCAGTAGCAGAGACCTCAAGGTGGGATAGTAGGTGAGGAACAACACGGCCCCGAGTAGGAGCACGACCACGGACCGCACCAACAGGTTCTTCGACAGTATGTACTTCTCCGGCCAGTTGTCGAGGAACAGGGAGACCACTATGACGGCAGCGATTGGCCAGTCGGCCAGGGCCGTGTTCACGTACACGATGCCGGTCGGGAAGGCGGTAGTGCCAACTGAAACACTGACGTCGAGGACTGCCGCGAATGCCGGTACAATCACGGCGACGAGAACCCCAGCGACGTAGAGCGTGACAAGCCCACGCAACGTGCAACACACCAGTGCAGCCAGGCCTGTTCTTGGTTGTCTGCTTGGGCTCACGACCGCGAGGCCGTGCTCGCAACAGCCGCCTCTGTATGGTTCCACGTCTGCGAGCACCTCAAGAGTTTCAGGGTGCTAACACTCCTCATTGTCGGCGAGAAGGACATTGCCACTCCCGGCTGGCCCTCATAGATGCTACGCGACTGGCGGCCGGACCAAGACGTGGTGGTGCTCCCCGGGACCGGACACCTTGTTGTCATTGTCCGCGCCGGCGAGTTCGACCGTCATGTAGAGGGATCCCTCGGATGACATGCAGTCCCACCGTGATGAGATGGCAGACGCGATGCACAAGGGGTCGTGGGCGGCATGGTAGGAGGTGGGCCCAGTAGGCCCACTGGAGTGTGCCACGGAGAGTGAGAGTGGGACAGCCCGCATGGCCGTGACACGCGCCGTCAGCATGGACACGCAGGGACGTGGGGTCACTGGGAGACCGAGGCGGCACCGGCCCGCAAGAGGAGTCGGAGCACGGAGGGGACGACCAGCTCCTCGAACTCATGGTATGGTACGTGGCCGACGAACTCAAGCTCAGCCTTCAGCTCCCTCTTGGCGGACTCGTCCAACGAGTGCCAGCGGTTGTGCTGGTACATTACGCTGACCGGGTGAAAGAGTCCCGCGTCAGCAAGGGCCCGGAGGTGTTTCTCATATCCCACGGCCATACAGATGACAGTGACTATTGACTCCACAAGTGACGTGAACTGTTTCGACGCCATCGACCGCGAGTGCTGTCGGACGACGGCACGGATTTCCGCCTCCGAGGGCGATGCAAGGCGCAGCTGGCCAAGGATGCTCTGCATGTTGTTGCCACCCTCCACGTAGGGTACCAACAGTGTGCCCCCAACAGCCACGAGCTCGGCGGAGGAGAACAGTGCAGCACACCCACCACCTACGAGCTGTTCGGAGACCTCGAAGAGCAGGCAGTTCTTGAGGTCCTCGACAACGGCGTCGTATTCCTTGAAGTCGGGCATCTCGTCGACCAGTCCAAAGATGTCGTTGTCGTAGCCCCTGAACGCATACAGGCCAAACATCTTCAGCAGGGCCCGTCTGGCCCCAAACCACTGGTCGCGGTAGAGACCGGCCAGCGAGTCACCAAGTTCCTTCCACGTCCTGTCCCACCCGACGGCGTGGACAGATGAACGCACTGTACTGCGTAGTGTCTCATCATTGAGGGTGGCCACAGCCCTCGGGATTGACAGGGCCTTGCCACGGTACGCTCGGTTCGGCGTCAACAGGTGAGCCCCCGTACTAGTATGTATGACAACGCCCGTATTAAGTGGTCTGTATGCCACTCGACCCCGACCATCCACCCCCAGCGACCACGGCCCCGACCAGTGGGACTGCAAGAGACGTGTCTGCCCAGTGGCTCCTTGCTAGCCCAGCAGTCGGACCGTGCCGGGTGTGTGTGGCTAGGCAGAGCGTTCAAGACTGCAACAGGACACCGGGTCACGGAAAGCAGCCCCGCGGCTCCCTCTCCCAGTAGTCTGGGCCGTGACTGTGCTGTCATGGGACTGGAGGAGGTGCCCACAGACTTGACGACGTGGGGTGGGGCGTCTAGAGAGCTGTCCGGGCGCGACCGCCTTGGCCCGGGCCTCCCCCCACGGGGTCTCCTTTCAACCGTGTAGGAGAGCCGTGATGGCGGTGAGGGGACGGACGGTGGTGCGTATGGTGCCTGCTCGCACCGACCACACTGCCGTCATGGCTCCATCATCTTCACAAGGGCCTCCCCATCGAGGACAAGTTCGCCGTCCTGGTTGGTACAGGTCGTGCGGAGGCGCAGTCGCAGTCGTCCGGGCTGCTTCTCAATGACCTCAACGCGCGCAGTGACCGTGTCGCCGATGCGCACCGGTGCGAGGAAGCGCATACTCTGACTGAGGTATATTGTCCCCGGCCCTGGCAGTTGCATGCCAATGGCAGTGCTGACAAACGAGGCTGTGAGGAGGCCGTGGGCTATCCTGCCACCGAACACTGTGTTCTTGGCCCACTCCTCGTTGAAGTGAAGGGGGTTGTAGTCACCGCTCAGGTCACCGAAGGTCTGGATATCTTCCTCGGTAACAGTGTGTACCACTTCGGCCGACTGGCCCACCTCAACGTCACCGAACCGCGTAACGTGTACCCGTTCGTTCACTGTACTCACTCCACTTGACGACCAGTGCATTCTATGACGAGCCGATACCAGTTGCCGTCCCGGGTCTTTCCGG
>JALVPN010000008.1:6315-7699 GCA_027031765.1 Promethearchaeota archaeon
TTCCGGCCCTGAGGTCCCCCTCAATGGAGAGGATGCTGTCGTTCTGGTCCATGCGACCATGGTGCGTGAAGTAGGTGGACTGGCGGTGCGGGTCGACACCCACCTCCCGGGCAACATGCTCGAAGGCGCTACGCTTCATCCGGATGAGGGCCAGGTAGTCCACGTCTGCACGCGAGTAGTCGCTCTTCTCACGGGCCCGGTCAATCACCCTGAGGAAGTTCTCCATGGGGGCCCGTTCTAGGCGTTCCATGGGGCCCTGCGGGTCTATCACGTCGAGGTAGTGTAGGTGCTTCTCAGTCGCCTCACACGTCACAGGCATGACCGTGCCCCCAGCCGACACGTACACGTCCTCGGAGAACCTGCTATCAGAGGTCACACGCCCGTCAAGGACGACGTTGCGACTGGGGCGTGCCCGCAGGAGGACAACAGCCCCGCTTACCGGAAGGTCGTACGTGGCTCTTTTGCGGATGTTGGAGTGCTCGATGAGGTCGCAGTTGTGGTACCCGCTGGCGACGAGCACCCCGCGGCAGCCCTCCGTGGCCACCAGTGACTTGGCAAGCAGCGTGGGCACAGTCAACGGCCCACAACGCCGGTCCACATCGAACGCCCATGCACGAGTTGCCCTTGTCTTCCCCTGAAACTTGATCCCATAGGTCTGAATTGGGTCCTCGGCGTAGACCTCTCCGGCCCAGGTGACGGGGTTGATGTCACTGGCCGGGTCGATACCGGTGCGTTTGATGGTGACCCGGGCTGCTTTCACACTCATGGCGACCGTGGGGTTCTCCGGGCCCGGGACGGCCTTGCTGGCCAGACCGTTCTTGGTCTTGAAGATGTCCACAGAGGTGCCGGAACGCTCGGGTGTGCGCTCGGTAGTACGTCCTGGCTCGGGGACGTACGTACCTATGGCCTCAATGCCCACCTGCGACGACACTTGGACACCTCCACATAGGTGCTCCACTGGTGTTGAGCACACGGATACGGGGACTATTTCAGGCTACTGATAAAGCCCATGTAGCTCTTGGCAAGGGCTGTCCTGTGGGCGAGGTCGACATCAACCTCGAAGGCCTTACCGTCAACCACTGGGCGGCCACGGTCGACCCTCATTGGTAAGTGCACCAGTCCGACGACCTCGGGCGCCACGGCCTTTACCCGGCCCGGGTCGAAGCCCTTTCGGGAATATGACGCGGGGACCACCACCTTCCTGCCCTCCTTGCGGGCGTACTCGGCCTCCTCACGGAAGTTGTGGGCACTGACGTACAGGTTCACTGCGTCCTCTGGGCCCACTGTGGGGGGCAGGACGACCAGGCGGGATGGCGGTTGTCTCGGTGGGCGAACCGCGAGCTCGTCGAGCCGGCCCTCAAGCTTCTTGCCGACAATCTTCTTT
>JALVPN010000009.1 GCA_027031765.1 Promethearchaeota archaeon
GGACTAGAGGGGGACGGCCTATAGTGAGTCTTATCAGGTGTCGCACTGGCTGTCCAACCGATGGACGCAGAAGAAGTACGCAGGGCCATTGAGGATGTCCGGCGAGGACTTGAGATGGAAAGGGGCGCGGCCCCACGGGTGCTCCGGGTCACGGTGCAGGCCGGTGTACTCCACATCATAGTAGAGGGACGCAGTGACAAGAGCCTGTGCATGGGGCCCGGTGGGCGGGTGGTGGCCCGACTTGCAGAACGTCTTGGGACACCGGTGTCGGTCCACTGTGAGGACGAGCTCATTGTGCGGAAACGACGACTGACGAGGACGCGTGACCGGGTCGTACGGGTCTACCAGAGGGCGACGGCTGCCCAACGCGAATTCCTGGATCTGCTCCTGCATGCGATTGGACTGGAGCTCATGTTCCCGGAGGCGAGGGCAGACAACATGGAGCGGACGGACGGACGTGGACCCGGTGTCGCACTTGCGTATTCTGGTGGCACGGACAGCACGGCATCACTGGTCCTCCTGCGGGCATGGGGCCTTGAGGTGCGCCCAGTGCTCGTCGACCCGGGATACCGTGTGCTCGGCCGGTCGGAGATAGGGCATGCATGCCAGGTGGCCAGAGAGATGGGCGTGGAGTGCAAAGTGGTGGAGGTGGGAGAGGAGTACCACACGACTGTGGAACGGGCCCTTGCGGGCGACCTGCACCCATGTGGTCACTGTCATGAACACCTGATCACGAGGGCAGTCGAGTGGGCAAGGAGAGAACAGGTCGAGACCCTTACTACGGGAGAGCTGTTGCCTACTGGGACTCATGCTGTCGTACTACGTGACGACGTACTCCTCGTCCACCTGCCAGCGGCCCTGTCGCTGACGAAGTACAGGACGGAGCTGCTCGCAAGACCCTGGACTGGAGGGGGCACGACACAGTTCGGCTGCCTGCTGCTCAGGGAGGTACACAGGTACGGGTGGCGCATGCTGGCACCATCAGTGTACAGGGTGTTGAGGGAGCTCGAGGCAGGGGTGCTGTCCACAGGTACGGCCCTCAGGCTCATCAGGAGCATCGTGCGGCCGTCAGTATCGGTCGTGGGAGGGCCTTGAGGAGGATGAGAGGAGTATATGCGCTCATAGTCCTCGTTGGGGAGCCCTTTGACTCCGAAGTGGGGGCACTCGGGCATGTGGTGCTTGACCCAGGGATATGGGTGTACGTTGGCTCCGCAATGGGGCGTGGCTCAACAAGCATCGAACAGCGGGTGAGAAGGCACCTGTCAGACGAGAAACGGCTCCACTGGCACATAGACTACGTATTGACATGTGCCAAGGTCGTACAGGTGGTCTGGGCCGAAAGTACGAGCAGCAAGGAGTGCGACCTCGTGCAGGCGCTTGTCCGACGACCGGGGTTCGCAGCCGGGCCACGTGGGTTCGGTGCCTCTGACTGCAAGAGGGGCTGCACAGCACACATTGTCAGGGCCTCAGTCGATAGGGTCCATGTCGTTGTCGACCAGGTGACCAAGGCCTTCGTGGCCCTCGGACTCAGGCCACGCCTGATTGGAGAGCTGCACCTGGCCCGTGACTCACAGGTGCGTTGAGGTAACAGCTGTCCCGTGTGTGGTTGTGTGCAGGCGGACTGGATGCCGCACATGTACGTGGTCGTGTACACCCGGAGTGGAGTGGTACTGTGCTCGGAAGTGTTAAATTGTCTGGGCCAACGGGCATCCAGAGGAGGCTATGAGCATATGGCCAACTGGAAGACAATCCTGCAGGAACTCAAGACGACTGGAGAGGTGTTCACGGTCTACCTCCGGTACGTCCAGAAGGACACCTTGGCCAAGATACCAAATGTAAGGGTCAGTGAGGTCTACGATGAGCATGTCATGCTCGAAAACCCGTCAGGGTATGGAATCCTAGGCTTCGACGACATACTATACATCTCCGTCCCGAGAGCGCACGCATAGGGCCATGGTGCGTCTGTCTATGAGCCGGGTCTGGACGAAGGAAAACGTCATGGTGGGGGCCAGGTCCTGTGAGTGGAGTCGTCTACACACCGATTGAGGGCGAACGTACACTGGTGCAGAAGGCCACGTATGAACTGACAAACTACCGGTACGTCCAGTATGACAGGGGTTCGCGAGCTACAGTGAGCATCCCGTTCCACATGATGCGCGAGTACCGTGTCACTGGAGAGAAGGCCCTTGTAAGACTGGTGAACGGCATCGCGAGCCTGTTCGGGCCCGTGCCGACACGGAGAGAGATCGGGCGGGCCCGTGCAGCTGGCGAGTTCCTCAGACTGACCATCAGACAGGCCAGAGAGCTGTGCAGCCT
Source organism: Promethearchaeota archaeon (assembly GCA_027031765.1). Lineage (GTDB taxonomy): Archaea > Asgardarchaeota > Thorarchaeia > Thorarchaeales > Thorarchaeaceae > JALVPN01. Next base: position 2,317 of record JALVPN010000009.1, read on the forward strand.
TTCAGGGATCCCCTTCGTCCACAGGTCGTACCCCTATGCGCGCTGGGCGGTTGTCGGTTACCACAGGGAGTTTGCCAGGCGCTTCTACGAGACCTATGCGTGGGTACGCGATGAGGCAGTTGAGACATACTGGCCCGAAGCATATGTGCTCACAGACTACAGGCTATACATCCACGACAGGTCACGCGATGAAGACGTGCTCATCCCACTCCACACCATCAAGAAGTACGAGTCCAAGCTGCACCGCCTCAAGCTGTCAACAAAGATAGGCAAGTTCGACCTGAGAGGAAAGGTGCCGTCAGAAGACCACATCGAGCGGGTGCTTGAGAAGCGTGCGTGGTCGAGACTGCCGAAGGAGCGCCTCGACTGGCTCACCATGACGTACGACGAGCTTGCCAGGCGACACCCACTCCCGGAAGTGGGCGAGGAGGAGCCCGCACCCCCTGAGAGGGGTCGTGGAGTGGTGCTGAGACCGACCATCAAGACGCGGTGCGAGTACTGCGGTGCCCCAATGAACTACGAGAACATTGACTGGGTGGGCCCGGATCAGTACGCATGCACAGCCTGTGGTACGACCTACAACGTAGAGTACCGACGCATACGGTGAGCGCTGCCAGTCAGTGGCGGCAATGGTGTCGGTGGCAGCAAGCAGGACACAGCGTCTGCAGGTGGGCCGCATGTGGCGAGACGGGGAGGGACGGCGTGATCCAGACTCAGGACGTGTACGCCCTTGTCCACTCCAGTGAGAGGCGGCGGACTGTATCGTCGGTGGGCAGACCGGTCTTGACGTCCCATCCCCGGAGGCGGTAGTAGTCATCAAGCATGGGCTCCAGGTCCACCGTCTGGCCTTTCCCGGGCCCTTCAGGCATCGGCTCATCTGTGAACCGGGAGGGGAGCCTGTCGTCGGCCCGAGTGATGCCCTCTCTAGCATTGAACAGCCGCTTCAGTGTGACCTGGCGCTCAGCAATCTCGGTGAGGCGTTCCACGGAGCCCAGCTCGTCAATGCCTGTGGCGAGGGGCAACACCTTGGCAAAGTCTTCCATCCAGAAGATGGGTGGCCACGACACCGAGTACCAGCATGCGATGAGCGTGTCACGGATACAGTACGCGTTCTCCGTTTCCACAACGGCCACGGCCTTGTGCTGTTCCGTGTACGGGTCCAGGATTTCCGGGATCTTGTCGGCACCCCAGCGGCGTGCCGCCACCTCCTCGTAGCCCAGCTGGTCCACCACGACGAGGCTACGCAGGTGGTCTGCGCCCCGGGCACCTGTGGCATGTGAGAGGGCGATGCTCCGGTGGGTGCGGCCGTCCTGACCGGACACCTCAAGGCCCTTGACATGGATTGCATACTTGTCAGCGCCATGGCCGATGCGCCGTGCAGCCTCGCGGGTGCCCTCTGCAAGGGTGTTTCCGAAGCCCTCCCGTCCTGCAATCATCTCAAGGAGGCGCAGTGCCGCGTCCCTGTCGCCCCACTCGAGGCGGAGGCCACCGGTCACCGCTTCGTCTATGATACCGTGTTCGAACAGCTCGAAGGCGAAGGCAACTGTGGCGCCGGCTGAGATTATGTCGAGGCCGTACTTGTTGCAGATGTGGTTGGCACAGAGTGTGGTCGGGTAGTCGTCGATTCCAATCAGGCTGCCGAAGGCCATCAGCCCCTCATACTCTGGGCCCTCCTCCAAGAGGCCGGCATGGGGGCCCTCACGGACGTAGTTGACCTTCTTACAGCCGAGGCTGCAGCCGAAACACGCCCTGTCAGAGACCGTGTACCTCGGCCGGATGTGTTCGGCACTGAGGCGCTCCCAGCCGTGGAACACGCCAGTACGGTGGTTGTAGGTAGGGAGCTCGCCAATCTGTTGTTTGACGGCGGTGAGCAGCCATGTCCCCCACCTGCCCATCTCCCTCGCCTGCGGGTTGTTGCGCACACGCATGTGGGCGTCTTCTGCAAGCCTGACGAACTCCTCGTGGCGCGCGACCGTGACTGCACCGTGACCACGGACTGCAATGGCCTTCACGTTCTTCGCACCCATGACAGCGCCCATGCCCGTCCTGCCAGCCGCACGCGCGTTGTTGACTATCACTGATGCAAAGCGCACCTTCTTCTCTCCGGAGGGGCCGATGGCAGCGACCTGCACTGCGGGGTCATAGTGACGACGCTTGATCTCCGCGGTCACCTCGTCCGTCTTCATACCGGTAAGGTCGTGGGCGTCAATGATGTCGACGTCCGAGTCGTGGACCCATACGTACACCGGTCTCTCAGCCTGCCCCTGGAGCACGAGCATGTCGTAGCCGGCGAACTTCAACTCGGGCCCGAGAAAGCCCCCCACATGGCTCTCGCCCCAGATGCCCGTCAGCGGTGATTTTGCAACAAAGACGGTGCGACCGCTCATCGGCCAGAGCGTCCCGGTGATGGGGCCCGTGGCGATGATAAGCCTGTTGTCGGGGCCCAGCGGGTCAGAGCGTGGCGGCACCTCTTCGAACAGGAGCCGGGCAGCAAGGCCATCACCACCTATGAACTGTGGCAGCCACTCCACAGGTAGTGGCTCAGTCCTGATAGACTCGTCAGACAGGTCGACCCTCAGGAACTTTCCGACATAACCACCGGGGGTGTTGCGTCCCATCTCTCTACCTCCATCCCTCACCCCTGCGACGCGGTGCGCTCTATCTCCTCAAGGTACGCAGGAATCTTCCTGCGCCGGTCGAGCACGGCTGCCACATCGACCGGACCGTACGAGATCGCGCCAGTAGGGCAGACCTTTGCACAGGCAGGGTCGCCACCACAGTGGTCACACTTGACAATCCTCATCTTCACCGTGTCGAGGAGTATGACGCCATAGACGCAGGCGGCAACGCAGCTCTTGCAGAGGATACACCTGTCGTGGTCAACGAAGGTCATCTTCGACACCGGGTCCCTGCGCATGGCATACACAGGACATACCTCGACACAGGGCGCCTCCTCGCAGGGCCCGCACACAAACGGGATGTCAACACCGAGGTCATCATAACTGACTATACGGAGGCGCGCAAGGCTCGGCTGGAACACGCCCTCCTGCCGGGCAGTACACGCGAGCTCACATACCCGACAGCCAGTGCAACGTGTGTGGTCAACTGTAAGTCGTGCTACCAAACATATCACCGCGTACCCGTGGCCTCTACACTGTGCGCTAAAAGCTTTGGCAAGGCAGGCACCCAAGTATGTGAACAATTTAATAGAAGTCAGGTTGAGTCAACTACAGGCGATAGACATGAGTGAAGACAGGAACCAAGGAAAGCGTGACTACACAGAAGTTGAGTTCGAACTCGGCGACCTTGAGTTTGAGGCCAAGGGGAAGAGTGTCGTGGTAGAACGGATGTTCAAGCTCCTGCTTCAGAAGATAGAGTCCGGAGGCATTGCAATAGGCCTCGCAATGGGGCAGGACGAGGAAGAAGAGGAAGAAGAGGAGGAAAAGGAAGAGGAAGGCGCACCGGAGGAAGCGGGAGACACGGGAGACCTAGCCGTGGGCGGACCAGAGACCAGCAAGGAGTCCTTAGAAGGTGGTACCGTATTGGAATCGCCCGATTTGGGGCTCGGTTCTGTCGGTACACCGCCCACCGATACTGACACAGGACCCGACAGGCCGCCCTCATGGGACGCGCTGTAGGCCTACGACAGTGACACGTACCGTAGCGTCGCGGACTGGGACTGTCAGCTCTGGTGTCCTGTCCTGAGCGTCATGCTGGACAGAGTGCCGCAACCGTGCTAGAGCGGTCAGGAGTGAGACGTGCAGTCTTTCCGCACCCGGTCGGTAGCGGTACAGCACTGCCGGGGCTGCGTGGCCGTGGTCGGCTGACATGCGCAGTATGCCAGCACGGTGGTCGTTGGGGCGGGACGCCCTCACTCCACTTCGACAACCCAACCGTAGGGGTCTGGATGTGTACCGTACTGGATACCCGTCAGCTCGTCGTACAGGCGCCGTGTGAGGCTGCCGACCTCTCCGTTGCCGACCCTGTAGTCCTTGCCCTGGTACAGTAGTTCACCAATAGGGGTGATCACGGCTGCGGTGCCCGTACCAAACATCTCCTCGACCTTTCCGCTGCCGGTGCCCTCGACGACCTCGTCGATGGAGACCCGCCGCTCATTGACTGTGAGACCCCAGTCCCGTGCCAGGACAAGCACCGAGTCCCTTGTGATGCCGGGCAAGATGGTACCTGTGAGGGGAGGTGTTACCAGCTCGTCGTCGAACTTGATGAAGACGTTCATGGTGCCGGCCTCTTCGATGAACTTCCGCTCGCAGGCATCAAGCCAGAGCACCTGCTTGCACCCTGCCCCCTCGGCCAGCTTTGTGGCCCGCAGACCGGCGGCATAGTTCCCCATTGTCTTAGCTGCCCCCACACCACCATTTGCCGCCCTCGCGTCACTGGTGGAGACCATCAGTCGCACGGGCTTGAAGCCCTCCTTGAAATAGGGCCCTACTGGGGCCAAGACTATGAAGAACAGGTACTTGTTAGCTGCCCGCACCCCCAGTTTTGGCTCCACAGCAACCATCGTGGGGCGGATGTATAGCGCGCAGCCGGGCTGTGGGGGAATCCATGCACGCTCTATACTGACGAGGCATTTGAGGTAGTACCGTGTAGCGTCCTCATCGACCCGGGGCATGACCATACGCTCGGCCGACCTGTTGAGGCGGCGTATGTTGTCAGCGGGGCGGAAGAGCAGGACGTGCTCCCCATTTCGGTACGCCTTCATGCCCTCGAAGACGCCTTGGCCATAGTGCAGGCACATCGCGGCGGGGTCCAGGGAGATGGGACGGTAGGGGTGGATGCACGGGTCGTGCCACCTGCCATCAGAATAGGTCATGGAAAACATATGGTCGGTGAAGAGGGTCCCGAAAGGTATGTCGTGCATGTTGTCAGGGGCGTGTCCCCGTTCCGACTCGGGAAGAAGGTCTGTCACCAACTCCATTCCCGTCACGGAGTTGGTCATGGCCATACTGACACTTAAGTAATATCCCCCGTGGCAGGCTGTCAGTCCAGATGGCGCGGCAGACAGGGCTGCATGTGGCCGGATGATGCAGACCGCTGGGCATGATGCATGCGCAAGCCTTAAAGTCATGAGCCATGCTCAATAGCTCTGATTCCCATGAGTCACAGCGAGGGTCGACCTGACGAGGGGGACATCTACTACCTGGACCCAAAGGAGGTCCTGGCCCAGTACAGTGTAGAATGGGTGGCGCTCCGTCAGTCATACGCAGAGGTGAAGCAAAAGCTGCGGGAAGTGCAGCAGAGGCTCAATGAGATTGATGCGCAACTGGCACGCGGCGAGAT
>JALVPN010000010.1 GCA_027031765.1 Promethearchaeota archaeon
GTGCAACCAGTCGTGTTATGGGATTCGATAGGGGGCGGTCGTCAAATTATACCCACCCGGGTCAAAATCCTGTACAGATAGATCGTCTATCGTCAACACAGGCAGGCGCACCTGGTCAGGTCGCGGGTACTCGTTGGTGCCGATGGGGCGGCATCTGTCGTTGCAAGGGGTATTGGGTCTGTGTACCGACGGCCAGAGAGGGATCTGAGCACCTCTGTCCAGTACCAGATGACAGGTGTGGCACCGGACAGGGACGCCGTCGAGATGTTCTTTGGCACGGCCGTCGCACCGGGGGGGTATGCATGGCTCATCCCACGCGGGCCTGACACGGTGAATGTGGGCCTTGGCATCAGACGCAGTGTCGCAGGTCAGGGGACCACCCCCCGGGAGTTCCTGGACCGCTTTGTCGCCTGTCATCCAGTTGCCCGCGACAGGCTGTCCGGTGGGCGCATCGTTTCACGAGTTGCAGCGCTGATCCCAGTAGGCGGCATGCACAGACGCCTCGTGTCCGGTCGCGTCATCCTTGCAGGCGACTCTGCCGGTCTGGTGATGCCAACAAACGGCGGTGGTGTGCCCCCGGCACTGGTCTCGGGTATACTTGCCGGCCGGTGTGCCGCCCTCCACGTGACACGTGGCACGCCCCTCGAAGAGTATTCCAGACGGCTGCGCCACGAGATAGGCCAAGAGCTGCACATATCACTGCTGGCGCGTCACGTTGCAGACGTCGTGTTCCCCCATGACAGCCTGATGGAGCTCGCCATGGCCGCGGCAGGTACCCGGTACCTTCAAGACGTGATAATGTGCAGGGCGCCGGGCCCCCTGGATGCGGTTGCCCCCCTGGTCGTGGCGGTCCTCTCCCGGACCGGTGTTCTCAGCTACTAGTACGTCCTACTGGTAACGAAGTCTGCAAGGCGCGCGAGCAGTGTCGTATGGGCCAGTTCTACCGACTCGAGCAGATGCCTTGCGTGTGTTACGTAGCTGTCTGCGAGCTGCTGTGCGTACTCCACTGCGCCTGTCCTCTCAATCAGTTGGAGAGCTGCGTCCACAGACCCCTCGCCTAGGGCCCTGATGCACCACTGACGCTCCTCCGTGGTGGCCGCCTCAAGTGCCCTCACAAGCAGGATGTTCCCCCTGCTCATCATCAGGTCGGTGAGGACAGGCTTTCCGATGGTGCTCTCTGAGGAGGAGACGTTCAGGATGTCATCCCTGATCTGAAAGGCGTACCCGAGGTCCTGACCGTAGTCTGCGAGGACCGCCTGTTGCTCCGTGCTGCCACCACCGACCACGGCCCCGACCCTGGCCGCCTCGCGCATGAAAGACGCCGTCTTGAGGCCTATCATCTGCAGGTACTCCCCGCTCGACATGGACAGGCCGCCCCCATTGGCCACGAGGAGGTCTACTGCCTCGCCCTCGCACATCCTTATTCCGCACTCCCCGAGCTGGACTATCAGCTCTGGGCTCACGCGGGTACCAATTGTCCTGATGGCGTGGGCAACAAGCAGGTCACCTGCAATCACGGCCATGCGGCGTCCGAACCGGTGGTGGCCCGTTGCAACACCCCTACGGGTCTCGTCGTCGTCCACTATGTCGTCGTGCAGCAGGCTAGCAGTGTGGAACAGTTCTGTTGCCAGCGCAAACGGCAGTGCTCTTTCAAGGGTACCTCCCACCGCCTCGCACGAGAGGACGAGCACCAGCGGTCTGACCCGTTTCCCACCAGCCTTTAGCAGATATGCAGCAGCCTCGTACAGCTGTGCTGGCTGACCTGTCAGTGATGTGACGAAGTCCTGGATGTACGCCTCGACCCTGTCCAGCCGGGCGCGGAGCTCGTGGTCGGCCCGCACGACCGATGACTGGATGGCCGTCAGTCGGTGGGGCTGCGCAGGACCACCAGATGCATGCACACTGTCCTCTGGGCCTCGGGTGCTCTGTCCCGTCAACTTGGTGTCTCCAGCTGACCTTGTGCACTCTGCCTACCTGTCACTTAAAGCAGTTCCGAACAGAGTGTCCCCGCTGCACGCTCTCATCAACGAATGTTGCCAGCTGTCCAGTCCACGTCATGTCCTCGGCACACGCTGGTCCGCGAGGGCGCCGACAGGCCACCGACCAAGACGCCCCGTGCCGGTTCCCTGCCCGTGCTACGCACTCATGACGCTACCACAGTACTCACACGTGGCCGTCCTACCAGTACGTACCCTCCTCACACTGTCTTCCATCAACTTGGAACCACATACCGGGCACAGCCACACCCGTCCGACTACACTCTCGGACCCATGCGAAGCCCCGCTCATCTCGGTGATGGCCCTTTCAGCCCACTCTTTCAGTCTCGGGATGGTAGCCTCTTCTGCCATGCCCAATACCAGTGAGAACTCATGACGGGCACTGTCGGGGTCGCCCCGTGCCCGGCGCACCTTTCCTGCCCCGAAGGTGTCCCATGCCTCGAACCACGCGCCCCCCACCCCCCGCGCCAGTTCCGCGCCC
>JALVPN010000011.1:0-3256 GCA_027031765.1 Promethearchaeota archaeon
ATTCATGGGCGCTATGCTGGTCGCACCACAACCCTTTTCCTCTGCGCAGACATGGTGCGTCGATGAGGCCCGCAGTTGAAGCCCCAGGAGTTCATGTCAAAGGACGGACGCAGGATAGTTGTACGTCAGGCGGATGCTGACGACGCAGAGCAGATGTACTGGGGTTTCGCACAGGTCGTCGAGGAGGGACAGTGGCTGCCGCTCCTGGAGGTGAACACCAGTGTCTGGGAGTGGACGCACTGGCTCAGGCGGATCAGGGGGACCCGTGAGTCGATCCTGATTGCCTCTGTGGAGGACGACTATGCCGGACACATTGTCATCCGGCCAGAAGAGTGGATGGCGTCCAAACACGTCGCCCGGTTGGGGATAATTGTCATCCGCAAGTACAGGCTCATTGGGGTCGGCCATGCACTGATGACATGCGCAGAGGCACGGGCCCTTGAGCTCGGCTACGAGAAGCTCGTGCTCAGCACTTTCCACCACAATGTTGTGGCCCTGTCGTTATACCACTCTGTTGGCTTTGAGGACGTTGGCCTGCGGAAGAGGCACTTCAAGATGCCATACGGTTACGTCGACGAGGTGCTGATGGAGAAGCACATCCCGCCTGCGTCGGGGCCACCCTGACCGCCCGGTGAAGGACGCGCCACAGCGACCGGCTGGATTGCAGTGTCAGTGTCCCGTCAGGACGCCCAGCACCATCGTTGCACGTCCTGTCGTGCAGTGTGACAAGATTAATAGTACTCCGCTCAAGAGGGACTGTCTGCCAAGAGGTGGCCACGATGTCGGCCATGAACGCCCATGGGAGCTGGACCTGATGTGGCAGAGAATAGCAGCCCGTTTTGTAGACTCACCACAGCGTCTGCGCGTCGCAAGGGCCCTCATCGCCCATGGTTTTCATGTTGCGGGACCGGGCGACGTGCGCTGCAAGTCAGTACGTATCCCGCTGAAGGCCGTGGGCGATGCGCTGGGGGTCGACCGGCGTACCGTGAGGGCCACCACAGAGGACATCTGCCAGGACCCGGAGCTCTTCGAGTTCTTCTCAAGGCTAAGGCCTGCGGGCCCCTCCCTTGAAGAGGTGAGCCGTGTCATAGGCTACGGTGTGGTCTCGATATATGTGGAGGCACCCGAAGACCCTGGCATCCTCGCAAAGGTCACCGGTGCCATCGCAGACCATGACATCCCAATACGACAGGTACTTGCCGAGGACGCAACGGTCTATGAGGAGCCGTGTCTCAAGGTCATCACAGAGGAGCCGCTGGGCGGGGACGTGATTGCGGCTATCGCAGCAGTGCAGGGGGTCAGGAGGGTTGTGATCCAGAAATGATGGCACACCGTGCACTCTCCGCCAACTCCTCTCGAAAGCATCAGTGCACGTTGTGACCCGGAAACAGTGGCACACCATGCCCGCTCCACCACACTGAAAAGGGATGCAACGGAGGGGCGGCGGGGGTTCCCAGATTGCAGGACGAAGTACCGCCTGGTGACACGCTTGATGACGAGACCGCCGGGCTGTCACTCGATGTCGCACCCAGCCCACAGGGGATGCACGATGTCATCATGCTCGCCTTGTCACTGGGAATCCTGCAGGCAGGCTTCGGGATTGTCGTCCCAATCTTCCCCTTCTACGTGGTGGAGCTGGGCGTCGGTGGCCTTGAACTCGGAGTCCTCGCAGCCTCCTTTGCGGCCACCCGGATTGCTTTGGCCGGGCCCCTTGGTGGCCTGTCCGACCGCATCGGCCGGAAGCCCGTCCTTGTCTATGGTCTCATGGGGTTCGCCCTCGCAAACGTGCTGTACGCATGGGCCGACAGTATCATAGTCATGGTAGTCGCACGCGCACTGGAAGGCGCCGTGTCTGCGGGTTTCTTCCCGGCAGCCTCCGCGTACGTCTCCGATGTGACCACTCCTCACAATAGGGGCAAGGCCATGGGCTACCTGAACGTTGGGAACATGGTCGGCTTCGTAGTCGGACCCCTGGTGGGCGGTACCCTGGCCCAACTCATGGGGACTCGGCTACCGTTCATAGTCGCGGCCTATGCTACAGTCGTCACGATGTTGGGTATACTGGTGCTGGTCGCCGAGCCCGAGCGCCAGCTGGCAGCAGTCATCACAATGAGTGACGACGTTGGCAGCCGGGACGACGCATCAGGCAGTGTGTCGTTGTGGACCGTGCTGCGGTCGAGTCCGAAGGCGTACTCTGCCCTCGCAGTCTCCATCTTTGCCAACATGTTTGCGTTCGGCATCCTGGAAGTGGCCTTTACTCTGGACGCCATCCTCCGGCTGTCCGTTACCCCCGTTGAGATTGGCCTGTTCTTTGGGGTGATTGGCCTGTCAATGATGGTGCTGAGCGTGGTGTTCGGTAAGGCTGCCGATGTCTTTGGCCGCAAGTGGCTCATTGTTATTGGCTCCATCATCGCATCAGGCTCCCTGATAATGTTCATGGTGGCTAGCAGCGTCATCGACCTCCTAGTCGCGGGGGTCGTACTGTCGGTCGGCATCGCGATGCGTGGCCCTGCAGTCCAGGCCCTGGCTGCCGACCTGACCGACGAACGGGCATACGGCGTGGTGATGGGCATGTTCGGTGCCGTCGGGAACGCAGCCTATGTGGTGGCGCCGATTGCTGGCGGCATCCTCCTCGACCAGACGGGCAACTCATATGCTGCCCTCACCATGGCCGCCGCTGTTTCGCTGGCAGGTGCTGTCATAGCATCTGTAGGCTTGCCAAGCGGTATCGTCACGCAGAGGCCAGGTGTGCAACCACCAGAAGACGGCCTGGACGTTGGGACTGCAAGCTGGACGACCGACGCTCCCTCCGAGTGACCGTGTGGGTGTAGGGCCGGTCATCGTACCCCGCCAGCGCACCGGTCGTCATACGAACTCTGCACTCACATACGCAACAACACTGGACATGTCGCCGGTCACGTCACCGGAGTTGGTGTACTTGATGAGTCTGAACTCCGTGGCGCCACGCAGCTTTGCAAACACCACTGCTGCTGTGATTGGCCCTGCGCCACAGATGCTCACGCGGTGCTGTCTGACGAACTCAATGAAGCCCTTTGCATCGAAGAACTCCAGGTACTCAATGGCCTGGTTGTCCCGCGCCCGCGCAGAGTCTGCCGGCTCGAAGTGTGTGAAGTCCGAACTTGCAATGACCATGATGTCCATCTCATCGGCCAGTGAGGCGAGGGTCTTCCCAATCGACTCACAGACCTCGTAGCGCTGGTCCATGAGGCAGACGGGGACGAAGTTCAGGCCATCG
>JALVPN010000011.1:3266-4510 GCA_027031765.1 Promethearchaeota archaeon
CCAAAGATGTACTGCAGGAACGGTAGCTGCACCTCAATCGAGTGTTCACTGCTGTGCGCTATGCAGTCGGACCTGGCGTACCTGTCCGCCTCGATGAGTGCGGGGCCAAGGACACGGTCGTAGCGCACTGTGCCCAGAGGGGTCTCCCAGTCGTCCTCACATACTGCTACGGGGGCACCCGCACCGTAGTGGTTCGGCCCAATGACCACTATGTGTTCCGGCTGTCCGGACTCGAAGAGACGCAGGTACGTGTGTGCAGCGGTCATGCCAGAGTACATGTACCCGGCATGGGGTGCTATCAGGGCCTTCAGGTCGCGTGTCTGACCCGGTGCCCCTTCGGGCAGTCGTCCGGGCCCCAGTGGCCCAAGAAAACAGTCCTCAATCCTCTTTCGGAGGCTGTCAGGTGTCCCTTCGTAGAACCGACCTGCGACCACCGGCATCCGTGTCATCAGTGTTCGCCGTCATCCCATTGCACGGGTTTCATAAAGGCTTTCCTGAACGGTGCCCCTCCTGCGGCGTCAGCAGGCGTTGACCATCCAGGTACCCGGGGTCGCGGACGGGCACCGGCTGTGCAAGACCAGGTGGTCAGCCGGCTGTGAGACGGAGCCGGGCCAGCATGGTCTTGACAGAGTCTATGTAGTCGTTGACCTCCTCGGCGCTCACCTGGTACTCCTCCTCTTCTGCTGCAATCTGTTCCACGGTCTCGTACCCCGCTGTGGCCACCCGTGTCCTCCTCACCCTCTCAAGTAGCTCCTGTGCGTCATCTGCGAGGGCCCTGAAGTCACGCTCCTCGGCCTCCTGGACGAGCTGTTCCAGTGTCTGTTCGGCAGTGTCGAACTGCTCATCAAGGATGTCCACGGTGGCCAGTACCTTGCGGATGTTCCACGCGACCTCGAAGACCTTTGCCGCTTCGGCCCTCTCTCTTGCCTGGAGCAGGCCACTCCTTGCAGCCTCGAGGTCGTTGCGTTTCAGCCCGCTCTCTGCAAGCACCATGAGCAGGAGGAGATATTCAACAGTGAGCTCGTCTGCCCCCGGTATTGCTAGGGACTGCCTGACGGTCTCCGCCGCCCCATCAAAGTCGTAGCGCAGCATCTGTATGCTCGCAGCCACGATATTGCGACGTACGCGCCACGTAACGTCGTTCTGCAGTAGTTCCGGGTAGCTGTCAATCTCCTCAAGGTAGCGGGCAGCAGCGTCGGCGTCCTTGCGCTTCACCTCTAGGGCTGCACTCCCAAGGAGCGGTT
>JALVPN010000011.1:4520-7613 GCA_027031765.1 Promethearchaeota archaeon
CTCTCAAAGTGTTCACGTGCCTGCGCATAGAGCTCCTCAGCCCGCTCAGTGTTGCCGCGAAGGCCCTCCGTCTCAGCCATGTTGCGCAGCACAAAGGCAACTCCCTCCTCGTCACCGGCCTGCTCGCTCACCCGCAGCGACTCCTCGTAGCGTGCTATGGCTGCATCGATGTCCCCCATCTCAAGGTACACGTTCGCAATGTTGTTCAGGGCAGTGGAGATACCAATCGGGTCGTCCGAGCTGTACTCCATGCTCTGCTCGTAGCAGAGGACTGCCTCTTCGTTCTGGCCGAGGGCGTGGCGCAGCATGCCCAGTGTGTTGTAGCAAAGTGAGAGGAGGAACTTGTCCGTGTGCTCATATGACTTGAGGATGTCCTCCAGTATCTCGGCAGCCCTGCGGAACTCGCCAATACGCCCCAGCTGTATGGCAAAGCTGTTGGCTGCACTCAGGAGCGTGTCGCTGTCTGGGACTTCGCGGGCAACGGCAACTGCAGCCTCATAGAGCTGGCGGGCCTCGTCCGCGTTGCCGAGCTTCACCAGGGCCCTCCCACGCCAGAACAGTGCACGGGCATAGTATGACGGCTCGCCAGCACTCCGCAGGAGTCCCATGGCCTCAAAGAGGCGTGTGGCTGCCTCATCGTACCGGCCCAGTCGGAAGAGTGCAGTACCATAGGACACGAGTAGTCTTCCCCGTTCACGGCCAGACATCGGCTCTCCCAGCAGTGTCTCGGCCTGCCGTATCACTCCTTCGTATTCCTTCTCCCGGAGCAGCCGCTCGACCGACTCTAGGTCTACAGTGGACAGCCTCAGATAGCGACATACAATCAGCAGCGACACGAGCGGCCCCATGGTCCCTAGCAAGAACTGGATCATTGCTGTCACACGGGACTCGACTTTCTTGCTCATAAAGGTGATTGACGGGGGCGTTCCAGCCACGGGGGCGCGACCGTGGCAGCCGTGTGGCGGGCCCGGTATCCATCCGTCCACCCATCATGTGTCCAGCCCCCTGCGCCGGGATATGTTCAGAGAAGAGTTTTAACACTGTGAAGCCCAGTCGTCACAGCTAGGGTTGAGAGGCCACATGTATGAAGTGCTTTGCCGTTCACTCGTACAAGGGCGGCACCGGTAAGACAACGCTTGCTGCTAACTTGGCTGTGATCTATGCACGGATGGGGCATGATGTGGTGCTCCTTGAGCTCGACTTCCAGGCCCCGAGCCTCCACACACTGTTTGGGGTGCGTGGCCGTGACGCCTACATGAATGACTATCTCAGTGAGTCAGCGACCTGGGACGATGTGCTTGTCGACCTCGGTGACAACTACGACCTCGACGGCCTCCTAGTCCTCGGGTTCTCGAACCCGGATGTCGACGAGATCCGCAAGCAGCTTGCGAAGGACCGCAAGTGGCACATGCAGGCCATCTCCCAGCTGCTCGTCCTCAAGGAGCGCCTCAGGGCAGAGGGCTTCGACTACGTCATATTCGACTCGGCCCCGGGGGTACACTACAGTAGCGTCAATGCGGTCGTTGCATCCGACTTCACGGTGGTGGTGGCAAAGATTGACAACTTCGACTTTGACGGCAGTATCGCCCTCATCGACCAGCTCTACAACCCCCTCGAACGACGGGCGTTCATGCTCTTCAACAAGGTCGTGCCACCACTCCTCACGGGCTCCAGACCGGCCATCTCCACTGCTGAAGAGGTCTTCAAGGACAAGGCAGAAATCCTCGGCTTCGTGCCATGTTACTGCGATGTCCCACTCGCGATGGGTAGTGAGATACAGGCCCTCTCGCAGCCTGACGGCCCGTTTGCGACTCGTCTCCAACAGGTGGCACAGAAAATCGCAGAGATTGACGTTGCTGCCAAGCATGGGACATGACAGGTGCCACGTCGTGCCCGGATGGCACACTCACGCTGCCAGGGTCCAGCGCCCGCGGTCTACCAGACGGCCATCATATGGTGTACCAGCTGGGTCTTGGCGGCCCCCGTCCCCACAGCCCGGCGCACTGAGAGGCCCCTGTACGGTCATACACGGTGGTGCTCCCGACCCCACAGCTATGACGGAGGCTGGCGTCAAGAATGATACGGGCTGTGTGCATCCTCGACCAGGGCGGCGTATGTGTGTACAGCAGGATCTATGACCAGAGCCTTGCCGACCCACAGCTAATGGGCAGTCTGATATCCGCCCTCTCTCTCTTCAGCCGCGAGACCATGGGCGATGAACTGCGGGCAATACGTTCTGGTGGCCACCTGATCATTGTGTCCGACACCGCCCCCATCACCACCATGGTGGTCGCCGACAGGGCCGAGGATGTCACCAGTGAGCTCGTGGACGCAATCACGCTAAGGTTCCTCAGCAGGTACGCCCACATCATCAAACGTGGCGGCGAGCTCTCGGCACTGCGGGAGTTCGATGCAGTGCTCGACGAGCTCATACCTCTGGGCAAGACTGCCGGCGGTCTCATTGAACCGCGCACGCCACTGGACTCACTGGCCCTCATTGACCTCCCGGCCGACCTCAGAGACCTGGCCGTGCTCCTGCTCCGGGAGCGGGAGTTGAGTGCCACTGATGCGGCACGCAGCCTCTCGGTGTCCGAAGTGGAGGCCTTGGAGATGCTCCATAGACTCGTCTCCCTCGGCGTCGCAGGGCTGCGCATGGAGGACGGGCGTGTTGTCTTCTTCCTCTGAGAGCGGTTGCCGTCCACAGCAGCAGCCGCAGCAGGGTCCCAGCTCGGCGTTGTAGGTGTCCTGCCCGGTCACTGGTCGTGTACACGGCCCAGTAGTGCGCACAGGTGTGCTACGAGCCCGCTGCGTGGCACCTGCTCGGTCGTCTTGGTGTCCATGTCACGGACACTCACCACACCACTCTCGATGTCACGCTGGCCGACAATCACGACGAAACGCGCCCCCTTCTGGTCGGCAAGTGCCAGCAGCTTCTTGAGCGGTCTGTGCATCAAATCCGTCTCGCACGTGATGCCCGCACGCACCAGCTCGTTCTCGATGGCAAAGGCGTACTTGGTCATTGGTGTCTTTACGGGCGCAACGAACACCTCCGGACGGGCCTCCAGCTGCCCGCCCAGCCCGCGGGCCTCGAGC
>JALVPN010000012.1:0-2730 GCA_027031765.1 Promethearchaeota archaeon
TCATGGTACCGTGCAGTGGCGTTCATGCTGATAGGCCTTGGTGCCTACGGCATGATGGTGAAACGGAACCTCATCCGCATCCTCATCGGGGCCGAGATTATGGGGAACGGTGTCAACGTGGCCCTGGTGGCCTTCTCACTGTACCTGCCGTCCTTCTCGTTCACCGGCCAGGGCCTCATAGTCCTCGTCATCTCGGTGCTTGCAGCACACACTGCACTGGCCATGGTGCTCATGCTGATGTACCACAGGCGTTACCGCACGGTAGACCTCGGCGAGCCCGTGACAGCGGAGGCGATTGACCAGTGAGCGACCAAACACCCCTCGCTGCAATGACCCTTGCACGCGAAATAGTGAACAGCCTGCCGGACGTCGAGTCAAGACCCCTTGGAGAGAACAAGGTGGAGCTGGTCGTGCCACGTGACCACCTCCGCGAGGTCGTGGCACACATCGATGCGACACTTGAGGACGCGTTCCCGGAGTCGGCCTTTGGCGTAGACCTCGGTGACGGCGAGTTCGAAGTCGTGTACGTCTTCTGGTCGCAAGTGCACCGTCTGTTGTGCCAGCTCAGGGTACGGCTCAAGGAGCCTGACCTTGTGGTCGACAGCGTCTGTGACATTTTCCCTGGGCTTGAGTGGCACGAACGTGAGACCCACGAGATGTTCGGGATTGACTTCAGGGGGCACCCTGACCTGAGGCCCCTGCTCCTACCCGACGAGCTCGTTGGTAAGTACCCGCTGAGAAAGAGCTTCAAGACGGACAGGAGCCGTGTTGCCGAGAGTGGTCTTGCACAGCCACGTCCCAGACGGCAGGCACAACGCGGGACACCGACAGGGGAAACAGCAGGAGCGGGCGACAGACAGGCTGGAGGTGAGACGCAGTGACTGGTACACCACGACCGGACATCCTTGATGAGACCGTTGAGGTGTGGTTCGGGCCGCAGCATGTGTCGGCCCACGGGTGGGCTGCAAAGCTGACGCTGGTGGGCGACTACATCGTGGAGTGCGACCCCCATGCCGGATACTTCCACAGGTCTGCCGAGAAGTGCCTCGAGTTCCGCACCTTCAGACAGGGCTCGCTGATTCTGGAGCGGCTGTGCATGCTGGAGGCGTTCCTCGCAGAGTACCCATACGTGGCTGCGGTCGAGCAGATTGCGGGCCTCGAAGTCCCCGAGCGAGCACGGGTGATGCGTACCATAATGATGGAGGCGAGCAGGATACACAGCCTCCAGTTCTGGTGGGGACAGTTCGCTGCCGAGCTCGGACTCTTCACGATGCTCCTCTGGCCCTGGGTGGACCGCGAGTTCTTCCTGGACGCCTTCGAGGAGCTGACGGGTTCCAGACATGCGGTCTCGTACAACACGCCGGGCGGTGTGAAGTACGACTTCACTGAGAAGTCGGTCAGGCTCCTCGAGAGGGCGATTGAGCGCTTGGAGGAGCACCTGCCGAAGTTCAGGGACATGGTGCTCAGGAGCCCGACCTTCAAGATGAGGACGCAGGGTGTCGGTCAGTTCACGGCCGAGCAGGGCATCAAGTGGGGGCTGAGCGGGCCGAACATCAAGGCCTGTGGCATCCCCATGGACCTCCGCAAGGACGACCCCGACCCCAACCTGGCCTACGACATGGTCGACTGGGAGGTGCCGGTGACCGAGAGCATGGAACACCCGGGTGAGAGCGACGCCTACGACCGCATGGTGCAACGTTTCAAGGAAATCGAGACCTCGGTGGACATCATCCGCCAGCTCCTCCCACAGGTGCCAGAAGGGCCGATTGTGGACCCGAAGGCACGGGCAAAGGCCAACAGGCTACCCGAGGGTGAGGCGTACGGGCGGGTCGAGGGCACACGGGGGATAACCACGCTCTGGCTGAAGACCACTGAGAAGGCACAGACACCCTACCGTGCCAAGATCAGGGGGCCCTGCTTCGCCTCGTACTATGCCCTCAAGCACCTGGTACCAGGCTCGCGTTTCGCTGACTTCATTGTGATGTTCGGTAGTCTTGACCCATATCCAGGGTGGTGGGACCGGTGATGCATGTGACTCTCCTCCAGTTCGACTTTGTCCAGTGGCTCCGGGACATCCCAGGCTGGCTGTACGGGGTCATACAGTGGGTGCTCGGAATCGCGCTGGGCCTCTTTGAGTGGGCGTGGTCTGTTGTGACCTGGATGTGGGCCCTCGCAATTGACAACATCTTCTTCCTGTTCAAGGCGGTCGTCTTCCCTGGCCTGGTCTTCATAGTGATGGCAATCATCTTCGCAGTGTGGGCCACGAGGAAGACGTGGGGACGCATACAGGCGCGGCGGGGGCCATTCCACATCGGCAAGTACGGTGGGCTCCAGCTCTTTGCCGACGCCATCAAGCTGGTCTCCAAGGAGACGATTATCCCGCAGGGTGCAAAGAAGTGGATGTTCAGGTTCCTGCCCTGCTTCCTGCTCGTCGTGGTGCTCCTGCCCTTCGTCTTGATACCGTGGGACAGTACGTGGGTGATTGCAGACCTCTCCGTGGGCCTCGTCCTAGTGTTCGCGTTCCTGACAGCCGTCCCGGTCATATCGCTGCTGTCAGGCTGGGTCAGTGGCTCCAAGTACACCCTGATCGGTGGCTTCAGGGCCGCCAACAACCAGTTCGCTGCCGAGATACCCCTGGTCCTGTCATCAGTCGGGCCGGCGGTGCTCGCGGGCTCGCTGAGCCTCATGGGCATCTCACAGGCACAGGCGGGGCTCTGGTTCATCCTACTG
>JALVPN010000012.1:2740-14776 GCA_027031765.1 Promethearchaeota archaeon
TTCCTCGTCAGCTCCGTGGCTGCAGTGGGCCTCGTACCCTTCGATGCCCCGGTGGCCGACTCGGAGGTGCTGTTCGGCTGGCGGACGGAGTTCTCAGGCATCTACTTCACCATGACGTACTTTGCGGAGTTCGCAGAGCAGCTCCTGTACAGTGCACTGATGGTCTCCCTGTTCCTTGGCGGCTCCAATGGGCTGCCATACGTACCACCAGTAGTGAACTTCCTCATCAAGCTCCTCGTGGTGCTCTTCGTGTTCATCGTTGTGACGTCAGCGTTCTACCGGATCCGACAGGACCAGATCGTGCGGTACAGCTGGAAGTACCTGCTGCCACTGTCCGTGCTGAACATCGCACTTGCCCTCGTGGCAGTTGCCTACATCCCCGGACTGGCAGCCGCCCTCGGGACAACAGGAGGTGGGTAAGATGGGAGCACTCGCGACGCTGGGCGACATGTTCAGGATACTCAGGCACGTGTTCCGCCAGATATTCACGCGGCCGTTCACGTACTTCTACCCCTTTGAGGACCGTTACTACCCTGAGCGGACCCGGGGCAGGCACATCCACATCCGTGAGAACTGCACCGGCTGCGGACAGTGCGTGAGGGCATGCCCTACTGTGGCGATCAGGATTGACAAGTCCGACCGCAAGTACGAGAAGGACGCTGCCCTCTACTTTGACTATACGAGGTGCATCTTCTGTGGCCTGTGCGTCCAGGCCTGCAGGTTCAATGCACTGTTCCACACAAAGGTCGTGGACATCAGCGAGGGGGAGAGAGAAGACCTCCTCTACGGCCCTGACAAGATCACCACGCTTGACAGGGAGCCCCTCGAGTGGCGCGGGAGGCGGTTCCGATGATACCGTTCATGGCACTGTCACTGGCAACGCTCTTCTTCGGTGGACTCTTCATCTACATGGCCAAAGAGGCCTTGGGTCATGGTGCGGGGCGCGTTGCTACCGCCATCGCCGCGGTCTCTGCGGGCCTGATGGCACCACCCTTCTATCAGGCCTTCGTCGCGCGGACGGCCGTGCGGGAGGAGATGCATTGGTCAGAGGTGATGGGCAGCTTCGGCCTGTACCTCGATGGCATTGCGGCCCCCATCACACTGGCAGTGGTCGTCCTGGGCCTACTCTCAGTCCTGTACGCTGTCGGGTACACCGAGCACACTGAGCACAGGGCCACGTTCTTTGCCAACCACCTGTTCTTCGTCATGGGCATGCAGTGGGTGACCCTGGCCACCAACCTGCTTGAGTTCTTCATCGCGTGGGAGATCATGCTGGTGCCCAGCTACTTCCTCATCCTCTTCTGGGGGCTGCCCGAAACACGCCGCAGGACTGCCATGAAGTTCTGGCTCTACACACAGTCCGGCGCCATGTGTATCCTTGTGGGCTTTGGCCTGCTGTACTACTTTACCGGCTCGTTCGAGATGGACACGATAGTCCAGCTCCTGCCCACGTTCATCGGACAGCTTGATGCCCTCAAGCTCATCTTCGTACTGCTGGCCGCCGGGTTTCTGGTCAAGATGGCAGTGTTCCCACTCCACTGGTGGCTGCCACCCGTGCACGCTGAGGCGCCCACTCCCATCTCGGTACTGCTGTCGGGTGCGATGATAGAGACCGGCGCATACGCACTGGTGCGGTTCGGCACCATCATGCTCGGCCCTGCTGCTGCAGCCCTCTCATTTGGCCTCGGCGTGCTGGGCGTGCTGACCATGTTCTATGGTGGCCTCATGGCCCTCGTGCAGGCGGACATAAAGAGGCTCCTCGCATACTCCTCGGTCTCACAGATGGGCTACGTCCTGTTCGCACTGGGGATGTACACGACCTACGGGGTCGCAGGTGGGCTCTTCCACCTGATAGGCCATGCCTTCTCAAAGGGCCTCCTGTTCATGACCGCCGGCGCCGTGATACACCAGACCGGCCTGCGCGATGTCCACAAGATGGGTGGCCTGTCCAACAAGATGCCCGTGACCGCGTTCTCAGCTGCCATCGGCGCCATGAGCATTGCTGGCAGCCCGCCACTGGTGGGTTTCATCGGTGAGTTGATGATGTTCCTCGGCGGCTTCCAGGCCGCCATGGTCAGCGGTACCGGGGTGGCCAGGCCCGAGTTCCTGTTCCTCGGCATAGTCGCGGTGTCGAGCTCGATACTGAGCGCCGGGTACATGCTCAGGTTCATTGCAAAGGTCTTCCTGGGCCCGAGCCCAGAGGAGCTCGAAGAGGTCACAGAGGCCCCACGGACGATGACTGCTGCCATGGCCCTGCTGGCAGCCCTCATAGTGGTGTTCGGGATATTCCCCGGCCCCGCCCTGGACGTGATATTCCCTGCTGTGGAGGCGATCAGCAACATAATACCGTGAGGTGCACAGAGAATGCTCTTCGGACTGCCGTACTATCTCATCCTTGTGCTCCCCCTTGCAGGTGGGCTGCTGGTGCCCGTGGTGGGACGCATCAGCGCAAAGGCCCGCGACTGGACGCCTGCAGTCATAATGGGTATTGCCATGGTCTTCTGCTGGTCGCTCCTGCCCGAGGTCAACAGCCCCACAGGCACGACCAGCTGGGTCTGGGTCGCAGCGCTTGACCTGCGCTTCGGAGTCCTCCTCGACCCGCTCTCTGTGGTCATGGCCGTACTGTCGAGCACGCTGTGTTTCCTGATCTATGTCTACTCCACCGAGTACATGGCCCACGAGGACGACCGTGACAGGTTCTTCTTCCTCATGCTCACATTCGGTGGGGGTATGCTCACCCTCGTGCTCAGCGACAACCTCCTCATCGCCTTCATCGGCTGGGAGATCATGGGCTTCTGTTCTTACGGCCTCATCGGTTTCTGGAACGACAAGAAGAACCCCCCTGAGAGGGAGCCCGACGGCATTGAGTACAGGAACCCGCTCCTGCAGTTCGAGACCGAGGGCGAGTACAACACCCACTGCGGGACAAAGGCGTTCATTGTCACCAGGATAGGTGACGCGTTCATGCTCGGGGGGATACTCCTGCTGTTCCTGTTCACCGGCACCTTCTCGTTCACGGAGATGGCAGAGGACGCACAGGGCTGGTGGGAGGTGATGTCGGGCATCGGCATGCTCGTACCCACCTTCTTGCTCATCTTTGCAGGCGCCATTGGCAAGTCCGGACAGGCGCCGCTCCAGGTCTGGCTACCCGAGGCCATGGCCGGCCCGACATCTGTGAGTGCGCTCATCCACGCAGCGACCATGGTGAAGGCTGGTGTCTACATCACGGCCCGTTTCCTGGTCACCATGGCAGGTGCTGCCGGCAGTGAGGGCACCACCGGCCACGCGTTCCTGCCACTCCAGATGGTCGGCATGGGTGCTGCGTCCCAGTTCTTCACGGTGGTGGCAGTGGTCGGGGCAGTGACTGCGCTCATGACCGCCACCATGGGCATGGTGTCCAACGAACTGAAACAGGTGCTCGCATTCAGCACCCTGAGCCAGCTCGGGTACATGATGCTGGCCATCGGCACCGGCGGTCTCCTCGCCCACTATGAGGAGGCATACCTGAGTGGTGTCCTCCATGTCGTCAGTCACGGTGCCTTCAAGGCACTCCTGTTCCTCGCCTCTGGGGGCATCATCCACGCCCTGCACACCAAGTACATGACGAAGATGGGCGGGCTCAAGGAACACATGCGCAAGACGTTCATAGTGATGTGGGTGGGCGTACTGGCGCTGTCAGGGATCCCGCCGTTCTCAGGCTTCTGGTCAAAGGACTCCATAATCGAGTACACCTACGAGCTCGCGCTCCACGAGCCGCTCGGACTCGTACTGTTCGCGTTCGCCGTGCTCGCAGCAGCATGCACGATATTCTACAGCATCCGGCTCATGGGGCTCACATTCTACGGCCCGCCAAGGGGCCAGGGCGGCGACAGTGAGGACGGGCACGCAGGTCACGGTCACGGGGAGGGACACATGCCCCACGACCCCGGCCCGGCCATGATGGTCCCACTGTACATCCTCGCAGCATTCACCGTCCTCGCCTTTGCCGTGTTCCCGTTCATCGAGGCGCTGGTGCTCCAGACCGGGCCGCTGACGGCAGAGGGGTGGGCCGAAACGCTGGGACACATGGTGGCCGCAAAGGTGACCATGCCCGGCCTCGTCCCGTTCGTACTGACAGTGGCGGCCCTGCTGGTCGGTGGGATACCGGCCTACGTCATCTACATACGGAACGCGGACACACCGAACAGGCTCGTACCCGAGTCCGGGGTCAGGCGGAGGGTCTACAACTTCCTCCGTCACAGGTGGTACATCAACGAACTGTACTACTGGCTGCTGTACCAGTTCCTGCGGGTGACGAGCTGGTGGCGGGAGCACGTGGACAACCGTGTGATTGACGGGATTGACTTCAAGTCCGCTGACACCGCCGTCTCGCTCTCCGGCCGCGTGCGCTGGTTCGACGACCACGTTGTCGACGGCCTCGCTGAGGGCATCTCGAGGACAAGTGTTGGGATTTCAGAGAGCGGCCAGGCCGTGCAGACGGGCCGGGTCAATGACTACGTGTCGATGATGATGTTCGGCATCGGGATGCTCGTACTCATCGTCCTGATAACCCTGGGGGTGATATGAGATGCAGCTCGCAACCGCCACTGATATCCTCAACAGCCTGCCAATGGATGTGCTCCCACTGATGCTCCTCCTGCCCCTGGGAGGCGCCGTGGTCGCATACGCCCTCGGGGACCGTGGGGCCCGGGCCGTGACGCTCCTTGTCTCTGCCGCCGAGCTGGTGCTCTCAGTCGTCCTGGCACTGGCCTTTGACCCGTCAATCGCACCGTCAGACCCAAGTGCCGGGATGCAGTACGTCTGGTCGGTGACCGTCGGCAGGATACGGGCGGGCGGCAGCGAGACGGACCTCCAGTTCCTGGTGGGCGTCGACGGCATCTCTGTGGTCATGGTTGTCCTCTCGAACCTGGTGGTGTTCATTGCGGTGCTCGCATCACACCACATCCATGAGGCCCAGACCATGTACTATGCGCTCCTACAGACACTGATGACAGGCCTGCTGGGAGTGTTCATGGCCCTCGACCTCATTGCCTTCTTCGTCTTCTGGGAGCTCGTCCTGATACCGATGTTCTTCATCATTGGCCGCTGGGGCGAGGAGGGCTGCCAGCACGCTGCAGTCAAGTTCTTCATCTACACCCACCTCGGTTCAGTAGTGATGCTGGTCGGTTTCTTCGTGCTGTACTTTGTTGCCGAGCCACACACCTTCAACATGGTGGCGCTCCGGAACATGGGGCTGCCACCTGAGGTGCAGGTCGGCTTTGCGCTGGCCGTGTTCATGGGTGCAGGGGTGAAGCTCCCTGTGTGGCCGCTGCACAACTGGCTCCCCTGGGCACACGTGAAGGCACCCACGCCCGGTTCCGTGATCCTCGCAGGCATCCTGCTAAAGATGGGTGGCTACGGCTTCATACGACTCGGCCTCTGGATGGTGCCTGACGCCTTCGCGAGGCTCGGTATCGTCTTCGCCGCCCTCGCAGTGTTCACGTGCGTCTATGCAGCCCTCACCGCCATGGCCCAGACCGACCTCAAGAGCATGGTGGCGTACACGTCCATCAACCACATGTCGTGGGTGCTGCTTGGTGTCGCAGTGGCCGCAGTGGGCATGCAGCTGGGCCTCCAGTCTGCTGCGTCCCTGGCCGTCCAGGGGGCGGTGTTCATGATGTTCTCCCACGGGACAATCATCTCCGTCATGTTCATCATGGCAGGTCAGCTCAAGTACTCGGCCGGCACGAGAGAGATCCCAGAGGTCAGGGGACTGATGGAACGTGCACCACGCCTCTCCCGAGTGCTCGTCGTCGCGTCGCTTGCAGCCTTCGGCCTGCCGGGCTTCAGCGGCTTCGTTGCAGAGGCACTCGTCCTCTTCGGCTCTGTCAACGTCTACATCTGGACGGCGCTGATTGCGTTCGGGGTCTTCTTCACTGTGGGCTACCTGCTGTGGACACTGAACAGGATAGTGTTCAGCGACCCCGACCCGGAGGCGGAGGTCACAGACGCCACGGCTGCCGACCTCATAGCACCGGTACTGATGATGGTGCCTGTGTTGCTGCTCGGGGTCTGGCCAGACCTGGTGCTCACGCTGGTCGCGCCCGTGGCACAGTTCATGCTGGGAGGTTGAACACATGGTGTTACCGCTACAGCTCAGTGACTTGTTGCAGGCGCTCACGGCGCCTATACGTGATGTCCTCGTGCGGTTCGTCCCGGAACAGTGGATGGGCTCGCTGCCCGCCCTGACCCTCGTCCTCTTCGCTGTGCTGGCCCTCCTCGTGGGCCGACACGTCAACCCGCTCCCTGTGAGCCTGCTCGGCGTCGTCCTGTCGGCGGTCACAGTCGTGACCCTTGACGCATCGACATACGGTAGCTCCTTCGGGGGACTGTTCGTCAGGGACGCGTTCTCAGACTTCTTCATCTACATCATCCTCATCGTGGCGGTGCTCGTCCTCGTCTCTTCCACTCTCTATGGTGGTGACAAGGGGCCCTACGACTTCCTCCTCCTGACATCCATGGCCGGTGCCATCTGGGTGGTCATGGCCACAGACCTCGTGGGCCTGTTCCTCGCCTGGGAGCTCATGTCGACCCCCACCTATGTGCTCACCGCCCTCGGCCCTCACAGGGGGGCTGTCGACGGCGCCGTGAAGTACTTCGTGATGGGGATGATGGCCTCTGCACTGATGCTGTTCGGGATTGCCCTTGTCTATGGCGTGACCGGCAGCACCGAGCTGGCGACGGTAGCTCAGACCCTCAACACGATGTCTGCCGACCCGACGGTGGCCCCCACGATGTCACCGACCGTGCTCCTCGCCGTCGTGCTGTTCATCCTCTCCTTCGGCTTCAAGACCGGCATATTCCCGGGCTGGATGTGGGTGCCGGACACATACTCGACCGCTGACGGCAGCGTAACGGCCTACCTCGCAGGTGCGACCAAGAAGACAGGTGTGAGCGCCCTCGTCAGGATCCTCATGGTCGGCCTGCTCGTGTCACAGCTTGAGTGGACCCTCCTGCTGGTAGTCGTCTCCATAATGACCATGGTCATAGGCAATGTCCTTGCGCTGGCGCAGAAGAACATCATGAGAATGCTCGCCTACTCGAGCATCGCAATGATGGGATACCTCTTCATCGGGCTGGCAGCAGGCACTGAGTTCGGCCTCGCAGCAGCCATCTTCCATGCATTCATCCACGCCCTCCTCAAGACCACAGCCTTCATACTCGTCTGGGCCATGGCGGTCAGGCTCAGAAAGGTGATAACATATGACGACCTGGTCGGGCTCAGCGAGCGCTCGCCACTCGCGGCTGCCCTGCTGTGCCTCGCCGTGTTGGGTCTGCTCGGCGTGCCGGTGACTGGCGGCTTCTGGTCAAAGCTATTCCTGTTTCAGAGCGCCGTGGAGGCCGACATGTGGTGGCTGGCCCTGATAGGGGCGCTGAACACGGTATTCTCACTGGGCTACTACCTCCGGGTGGTGAGGTCGTGCTACATGGCCGCACCGACAAGGGATGACACCGTTGCGCTTGCAAGAGGACCACTCATCGTGTCCGTGCTGGCCATGCTGGTGGCGACTGTGCTAGCAGTTGTGCCTGGCCTCGTGTTCGACTATGCCCTTGTTGCAGCCCGTGCAGTGATGGGCTAACACAGAAACCACCAGCAGCCCCGGTCTACCAGTCGACCGTAGAGGCAGCAGCCCTCGTGGACACAATGATGAGGTCTCTCGCCACCAGCCCAGGTCTGAGCGTACTGGGTGTGTCCCGGTCGTCGCTCTCCAAGCCAAGGGTCATCCCTGCTCCGCTGTGCTCCCGGCCCAGTCCCTCCCACTCGGGTCGTCGGACACCGCGCGGACAGGAGATACCACATTCAGGCGTCGCGCCACACTGCTCGCCGGGCCGGACCAGCCCAGGTCGGATGGCAACTGCGGGAGAGTGTAAGTCAATCGTGGGAGGACCCATGGTACCGTCCTCCTGGCAGACGGTGTGTCAGACGTGGTGTCAGTACGGTCCAGTGTGCCACCAGCAAGGTCACCGGACGACAAACAGATATTTGGGGCACCACGTACAAAGACCCCGAAGGACGAGTTAGGCCCGTCAGACGGAAGAAATGCATCCGATAGAACGGCTCTTGAGAGAGCCGGACGGGGCCAGGACTGGCGGTGGCCTGGAGATGGTACTGGAAGTATTGAGTGCTCTGAAGAAGTTCTTTGCGACGTACCCTTCCCGCTTCATGGACAGGGCGCACAAGTACGCAGGGTACTGGAAGGGGTACAGCTCCGTGTTCTTCTTCGTGAACATTGCCTTGGCCCTGGTGGTCGGTGCGCTCTTTCCTCCTCTTGCTGCTGCACTTAGGCCCCTCCTCCCCTATGTTGTGTTCTTCACGCTCTTCCCAGCGATGATGGGTGTCCCAGTTGAAGGACTGTCGGAGAGGGGCAAGAGAGCACTGCGTCGGAGGAAGGCGGTCTATGGTGAGAGGTACTTTGTTGAAGGACTGTCGGAGAGGGGCAAGAGAGCACTGCTGGTCTCAGCTGTCGTCAACTTCCTCGTGTCACCCCTTATCGCCTACTTCTGGTCAGGGCTCTTTCCTATTGGTGTTGACCCGAGGCTGGTTGTAGGGTGGGTACTGGTATTTGCCGTACCCTCTTCTGTAGTGATGGTGGTGTGGACCGAGTTGTCAGGTGGCGACAGAGGGACAGCCCTGGCCATACAGGTGATGAGCCTCATGGTCGCGATACTTGCCATCCCACTATGGATGACATTGCCAGCTGGAGTCTATGTCCCTGCAGACCCGGTAGCTATGGCGATCACCGCACTCTGGGTCATCGGCTTGCCATTTGTCGCCGGGGTTGGCGCAAGAGCGTTGGTCCTCCACACGGACTACGGCGAAGAGGCCCTTGAGAACAGGATAGGCCCGGTCCTGAGCTCAGTCTCAGGTATTGGCATGTATCTCGTTATGTTCATTGCGATATCTGGGGAGGCACCAGCAATACTGGGTAACCTCCACCTGGTCTGGGTGTTGGCACTGTCCACGGCCATTGTCTATCCACTGCTACTCTTCCTCACGATGCTGGTCTCAAAGGTGAGCAGGCTCTCCTATCGTGATGCGCTCCCGACATGGTATGCAACAACATCAAGAGACTGCATCGTAGCACTTGCCGTGGCAGCAACTGCGCTTGGCGGTCTGGCAGTACTCCCCGCCCTAGTGGTCCCAATATTCCAGACCCTCCTCATCTACCTGATATGGGAAATCTCAGTCAGGATCCGGAGGCATGTTGACTCCATCCTGTTCGAGATATTTCCGGTCGACGAGTACTGAGGAAGTCCCAGAGGGATGAGGTCCTCAGACTGTCAGTCCATGCCGTTCCGAGTCTGACACATCCGCAACAGAGCGGCGAGCCCGGAGCAGATAGTAGTGGGGGATTATGGCGGTCGCCTGGATGCCCCCAGCCGGCACAGTCCCCGAGAGCCCTCTGTTGTACCCGCCGGATGCCCGCTGGTACAGGACTGCCCAGCTGTACCGGCCTTTCAATGCACAGTCGAGATATCAGGCCTTGCCAGCGCCATCCGGATCCAGGGGGCACTATGGTCCGGACACGACACAGTACGGGTGTCCCATGTCTAGTGGTCAGACGCCCCGTCTGGTGCCTGACGACCTTGCCTGTCTTCCACTGCCCCCGCATGCAAGATATCCCCGAACACATCGTGGGGTGACAATGGCGCTGGCCGCCGGGCAGCCCTGCGTCTCTTGAGGTATAGCACCAGCACTGTGGCCACTACTATCGCGAGGGCCGTGGTCACCAGCGCAAGTGCGACCAGGCCGGATGTGTCCGTGTGGCCGGTCGTGGAGGTGGGCGTCGTCCCGGTCGTATTGCCGGTGGTCGGCACAACCACCACAATGACAGTATCACTTGCCAGGTTGCCGTTCATGTCGACGACCACGGCAGTGAAGTTGTACGTACCGCGGGCAAGAGGGGGCGACTGGAACACGACCGGCCCGCCATGCCACGACCCCGCAACAACAACACTCCCGTTGCACATGACGTAGTACCTCAGTGGTGCGGCGTCAGAGGCGTTCCAGACCAGCGTACAGGAGGCGCCCTCGTAGAGCTCAAGGTCATCGGGCCCGGTGATGAGAGGGGCGAGACCAGCGGTGACGTTCACCGTAGTGGTGTCGGCTGCCCAGTTGTAGTTGGCGTCATAGGCGACAAGGGTCAGCGTGTGTGTGCCATGGGTCAGGCCACCAAAGGTCACGGATATAGTGCCACCAGACCAGGGGCCTGCGGCGACGACAACAGAGTCGACAAGGAACTCGTACCAGAGTGGACGTGAGCTCGTGGGCACCCACGATATGACATTTCCGTTGCTCCAGGCCTCCACCTCGACCGGGTCGTGGTGGGGGACAACAATGTCGGAGGGCTCGACTGGGCGCGGGAAGTGGTCCACGGCACCCGCTGGCCCATCAACGGTGTACGGCCCCGGCCCGGCGTACGAGCCCCATGCATTGCCGAGCTGTTCCCCGTCGTCCCAGTGGGTGCCCCCGCTGCTGTCGTAGGCGTCAGGGGAGTTGTCCTCGATCACGTTGAGGTAGACCCAGTTCGACGAAGAACTGTAGCCAACATCAAGGCCGTGACCACGGTTCGAGGACACGCGGTTGCGCTTCAACAGACAGTCGCGTGTGAAGTGGAGCTGGATACCGGTACCCCTGTTGTCGGAGACCGTGCAGCCTGTGACCGTGGACTCCCAGCACCCGTCGAGGTAGACCCCCTGACTGTTGTTGCGCACAATGGTATCAGTGAGGTGACAGTCAACACAAGCACCAAGATAGAGACCAGTACCGCCGCAGTCCTCGACCGAGCAGCCCTCGAAGGTCACATGCGACAACGAGAACGCGTACACGCCCTCAGTACCGGCACTCTGGACGTGGACGTTGGACACCCGCACTGACGAGACGGACTGCAGGTGCATGCCGGCCCAGTCTGCAGATACGCACATGTCCTCAAGGACACAGTCTGTAGAGAAGGCCACCTGGACGCCGCCGGACAACGTGCCCCCGGTGACAGTGACGCCGTTGCACCGTGCCATGAGGACCGCACCGTGGTGGGTGGCATCGACCACTTCGTCCGAACGGTTGTACAGGAAGAGGACGGGGAGACCGTCGACAGTGCAGTCAGAGACCACGTGCTCCCAGTGGCCCGGATTGGAGGCCTGGACCATGAGGTCGTCCCGCTCGATGCTGTCGTAGAGGACGGAAGTGTACCTGCACATGGCAAGGACGACGCCATGACCACCGTTGTGACCCACGACACTGCTGACTACCAGTCCATGGTCGCAGCGGTACAGGTACAGTCCCGACCCCCCATTGGAGAGGAACTGACAGTCGCCGACCACGAGATGGTCACATGTGTTCATGTTGGCACCGATGTCCCTCGAGTCTCGGGCCAGGCCGTGGGACACCGTGAGGTAGTTGCAGTTGGAGGCCACGATGCCGTCGTATCCAGAGCCCTCAACGTTACAACTGTTGAGCTTTGCCAGCGGACACCTGAGGAGGAAAATGCCAGAGACGTGGGTGTCCGCGGTCGTGATGTTGTCGAGCCGTAGGGCAGGAGATGAGCGGGCGTACACACCAAAACGCGCCGCCGTGACCGTGATATCAGACACTGTGCAGTCACGAGAGAAGGCCGCGACGACCCCGGCGCCCACGAAGTCCCCGCCGGAGACCGAGACACTGGAACAGTTGACGACGACCACCTGTCCCGAGCCCGTTGTGTCGAGCACTGTTGAGGACGCCCCAAGCAGGTAGACGAGGGGCCTGCCACCCACGGTGTTCCCGGACACGTTGTGCGACCACTCCTGCAACAGGTCGCCATAGATAGATAGACCAGTGCTCAGGTTGTTGTCCCGGAGGTCGCAATGGGCCGAGCCCTGCAACAGTACGCTGTACTTCGTGTTCCCGACCACTGTATTGTTGGAGATGAAAGTCTGGTCAGACTCCGACACCCAGACGCCACCAGAGCCACCGTTGTGCAGCACTGTGCAGCCCGTGATGTTGCAGTACGGGCTGTT
>JALVPN010000012.1:14786-17009 GCA_027031765.1 Promethearchaeota archaeon
CCTCCACCGAGGCCCCGGACGCATATAGCCCGGGCCTTGAGTTCGATGACAGGTTGCAGCCCGTGACCGAGATGTCCTCCGAGAGCGTGCAAGTAAGACCATAGTCACCACACCCGGTCACCTGACAGCCTGTGAACGTCGTGTTCGAGCAGCCCGTTGCCGAGATGCCCGACGAGTGGCACAGCGTCACCTCCGCAATGTCCACGGTGCTGTTGGTCACCGTGTCGAGCCAGATGCCGTCGCCCGAGCAGCCTGTGATGTTGCACTTGCTCACACGACACTGGTCGCAACGCACCATATGCACTCCTGACGTGCCACCAGACAGTCCCACATCAGTGATTGTCGCGTGGGTGACATCTCTGAGCACGACCACGGCGCCCGTGCGGGAGGCCAGCGTGCAGTCCCTGACCTCAAAGTATGCGCCTGTCCCGGAAACAGAGATACAGGTGCCGTTCGTTTCGATGACGAGCCCAGATATCACATATGGGCTCGACGCCGTACCATTTCCAGGCCAGCCCTGCAGCTCGAAGTCGGCATCCGACCTTATCACTACGGGGCTGTCCCCCGCAGGAGACCCGCTACCCGGTGCTCCTGTGGCGGGGTGCGTCCCGTTGCACAGGCTCAGAACAGACACTATCACCACGGCCCAGGCCAACCAGGTGAGGACCGCTCGTGCACAGCCACCACAGGTCACGTCTGCACACCTCATCCTGTTCAGGGTAGTCCGGGTGTGTCCGTCCGACGAGCACCCCCGTACCGGTCCCACCGTCCTGTACGGCCAGTCCATGTGTCATTCAAGGGCCTCTATCACCACCGCCAAGGAGGATTTCCTCGGGACTGGGCACAGACGGCCCCTGGGCAGAGCGTTTCTGCCGGAGCCTTACGTACAGGACTGCCACTACGACAGCGGTCACACCAGCAGCCACTGACACGCCAACGATGACTGCCATCTGTTCACCCGGTACCACCACCGACGACGTATTGCCAGTGGAGGTGGTATTGGTAGTGGTCGTCGCCGCCGGGGGCACGAAGACGAACACCGTGTCCTGTGCAGCGTTGTTGTTCCTGTCCCAGAGGACTATGGTGTAGTCGTAGGTACCCGGCCCCAGCGGCGGGAGCAGGAACGTGATATTCCCGCCAGACCAGGAGGACGAGGCCGCACTGGTGCCATTGCATAGAATCACGTACCGGTACGGTGCAGCGTCCGATGCGTCCCAGACTATGACGTTGCCGGTACTGTATGGGTCGACCTGCATGTCGGGGGGGCCGGAGACTATGGGGGGCTCACCTGGGCCTGCGACTACGGTCACTCTGTCAACGACGGAGTTGTAGTGCTCATCATAGGCGACAAACGTGACCGTGTGTCTGCCGCTGGGTAGCCCGGGGAGGCGGACCGTAACGCTCCCGCCGTCCCAAGAGCCCTCACTGGCCAGTGCGTCATCGACGTATACCTGATACCAGTACGGGACCTCACACTGCGGCTCCCAGACGAGCGCATCGAGCGGCGCCCATGCCTCGACCTCCATGTCGTCGACGTGCGACACCTGGACGTCAGCGAACATCAGTGTTGTCGGATAGTGGTCTACAGACCCGGCCTGGCCCTCGACCTCGTAGACCCCCGACCCATCATAGGAGCCCCATGCATTGCCGAGGTGGGCCCCGTCGTCCCACGCCGTGTTGATACCGTTGTCAACTGCATCCACGCCATTGCCACCAATCCTGTTCGCAAAGACCCTGGTGGACTGGGCATTGTACACCACCTCGATGCCGACGTTGGTGCAGTCCACTATCGTGTTCCGTGTGACCAGCGTATCGTGCAGGGAGAAGAGGTGCACACCGTAGGAGACATTTGCGATGAAGCAGTCGGCCAACACCCCACCCGTGCAGTAGCCAGCAATGATGCCCATCACGCCGTGCGAGACCAAGCGTGTCCTGTACACTCTCCAGTCTTCCACCTCATAGAGCAACACTCCCGTGCCGACACCACCACACACCTGCGAGTCCTCAATGACAGGGCGCGATGTGGCCTCAACTTGGACTGCATAGTCAACGAAGTCCTCCACTGTGAGGTGGGTGACCGTGATGTTGTCAGAGTGTAAGACAGCCACGCCAATAGCATGTATCGACACCGCGATGTTGCTGACTGAGCAGTCGCTGGAATAGGCGACCACAGTCGTCGAGTTGAGAACCCCATCCGAGAGCTCTACGTTGGAGCAGTTGTAT
>JALVPN010000012.1:17019-21102 GCA_027031765.1 Promethearchaeota archaeon
CAGTTGTATAGGATGGCCTGCCCGAGCCCCGCCACTGGGAAAGAGGCATCGGAAATGCCGTCAGCATAGAGCAGCGGCAGCCCGTTGACAGTACAGTCCACCACTGAGAGGGCCCATGTCACGCTCTCCACCGCGCCCGGCACACCGGTGGGGTCTCTCACCATGAGTGAGTTGTTGACGAAACGCACATCCACGAGGGTGGTCGCTGAGGGCGATGTGATGAAAGCACCGTACACACTGTTGTGGGAAAACGTGTCGTTGCGGAGGAGGACGCCCTCACAGACAAACGTCTTCATCCCATGACGGCCATTCCATGAAACGGTACTGTCTACCAATGTGACATCACGACACCCGTACGTCTGGATGCCAGTCGACTCACACCTCTCAAATGAGGACTCCAAGACCCTGGTCGTGTTGCAGTACTCAAGCACCAGTCCCTCCGAGTCGACTTCCCTCACGGTGACATGGACAAGCTCGATATCAACACATGCCGAAAGGGTGATGCTCCTGAAGTAGGTGTGCTCTACGGTGAAGTTGGCGACGCCCACACGTTGACAGGACTGGAGGTACAGGCCAAGTGTGCAGTCCGACACCCTCGCGTCGCTGATGTTGCAGTCAGTGGAGTAGGCGACGTAGAGCGATGCACCGGACGGGCCGTAGTCGTGCACGGTCAGGCCATGGGAGTCGGCCACTATGAGCTGGCCAAGAGAGGAGGCCTCAAGGTCACCGGGCCCCGCACCAACGAGGTAGACCACTGGCCGACCGTTCAGAGTAGTGTTGGAAAAGTCGTGCAGCCAGTAGGAGAGGCCAAGCCCATTAACGTAGACCTCGTTGTCAATGAGCGTAGTGTCGCTCACGGTCGTAGAAGTCGCCCTGATGAGTGCGAGGCCAGCAATCTGGTTGTGGGCAATGGTCGTGCCCGTCAGAGTGGTGTGGTTTGAGCCGATTAGCGTGACGCCCAGGCCTCTGCCGTTGTTCTCAATAGTGCAGCCCTGCAGCTGGACACCCCATGAGCCCCCGATGAGGACACCGCCTTCAGTGTTGTTGGTCACTGTGGTGTCAGAGACCGTGAGCGTGGTAGATGAGGACAGGTAGATGCCTGTAGCAGTGTTGTTGAAGAAGTAGCTGTGTTCTATGGTCGACTGCTGAGAACGGGTGAGGTAGGCCCCCCAGACCTCGTTGTAGGTGAAGTTGCAGTTGTCCACGGACAGGTTGACATCGGCCACCGACGAGATGCCTGTCCACTGGTTGCCGGAGAGGCTGCACGACCGGACATGGGACAGTCTGCATGCGTACAGGGAAATCCCGTTTCCATTCCCGGACGCCCGCGAGTCGCGGACTGTACAGTTGACGCAGTTGTCAAACCCGACACCGGCGTCCGTACAGTCGGTCACGGTCACATTTTCGACCGTACAGTTGGTCACCCGGCTGCCCCTCAGGCCAGTAGAACCGCATCCATGCACCTCGGTGTTCAGTATGCGTATACGACTGGAATCCGGCACCATTATGCCGTATCGGCCCCCTGAAACAACTGTTGTGTTCACGACACCGTTCTTCACATTGTCAAAGAGCAACACCGTGCCGTGAGCGTCGGTCATTGTGAGCGAGCAGTTGCGGATCACAAAGTGGACATCAGTGTCCGACACTGAGATGCAGGTCTCAGAGCTTGAGACAACTAGCCCTTCGATGACATAGGGGTCTTCCAGTGTGCCACTACCGGGCCATCCCTGCGTCACGAAGTCTGCATTGGAAGATATCACGACGGGCGCATCCGACAGGTGAGGCTGGTGGTCGCCCCGGGCACTGTTGCATGTGGTTGGAACGCCACCAGGGACGAGCAGCAGGACAAGCACAGGCACGACCACGGTGCAAGCCATAAGGTAGCGGGAGTGGTGTCGCAGGACCATTATCAGTCCCATCAGTCCACCTCATGCCCGAATATAGGTGTTGTCAACAGAGTAGGGTGGCCGTCGGGACCGATAGGAGAACGGTCTGTGGGCCTGTCCAGGACACTGATGTGCGGCGACGGCAGCAGCCCCAACAGGCCTGAGACGCAAGGGCCCGTACACTGTTGGTCCCTGGGACACGCAGACCACGCGGGACCACGTGTAGGCTGCGCCAGAGGATAGTACACAGTCCGGCTCGGCGCATGGCGACACCGCAGCCGCGATGCCCCGGGGACACTCGGTGGGAGCAATGACACCAGTGGGCAGGACTATGTCCTGACAACATTGATAATAAGAACGTGCCATGGTATAGGTGTCCAGCCGGGAACACGGGAGGTGACGCCTGTGGACTCACCGATAGACTTCAGAGCGCTAGTAGAGAGTGCCAGTGACCTTGTGCTTGTGGTCTCCCTTGACGGCAATGTGGAGTACGTGAACAGGGCCTGGCTAGACGCCATGGGGTACACTCCTGACGAGGCCATGGCGCTGACAGTAGACGAGATCATGACACCGGACTCGTCTGAGGCCTACTGGGAAGCAATCCAAGCGATACGGGGCGGGGCTACGATGATGAGCCTTGACGTCAGGATGCTCACAAAGAGCGGAGAGGTGCTGATTCTAGAGGGAAACCTCTTCCCCAGAGTGGAAGAGGGGCAAGTGGTAGGAGTCCAGGGCATCTACCACGACATCAGTGCGAGGCGGCTCGCAGAGGAGGAGGCAAGGCGTTCTCATGCGAGGACAGAGTTCCTGCTGGACCTCATGACGCATGACCTGATGAACATCAACCAGGAGGTCCTGTCGACCTTTGAGCTCCTGCTACGCCACGGCGGCCTGACTGATGACATGCGGGTCATTGTCAGGGAGGGAGTCGCTGAGGTCGACCGTGCGACCAAACTGATAGGTAAGATGAAGAAGCTCATACACATTGAGACCTCGCCACCGGTACCGAAGGTCCTCGACCTCGGAGACGTGTTGTTCTCAGTGGCAGCAGAGATTGAGAGCGAGTTCCCGGACAAGACCCTTGACCTGAGGACGGAGCTCCAACGGGGTCAGGTCACAGTCCTTGCTGACGAGTACTTGAGCGATGTCTTCAGGGGCCTCCTGCACAACTCGATGAAGTATGACCCGAGCGATACGGTGAGGGTGGACGTCAACGTCAGACGTATGCCAAGGACACCCTTCGTGCGGGTCGAGGTGAGTGATTATGGGCCTGGTATTGCAGACGAGCGGAAAGAGTCGGTATTCGCCCGACTCAGCGACATCACAGACAGGAAGGAGTCGGTCCTGGGCCTGGGGATCGGGCTGGCCCTCGTGCGGACCATTGTGGAACACTACGGCGGCCAGATCCACGTTGAGGACCGGGTGCCTGGTGACCACACAAAGGGCGCGCGGTTCGTCCTGTTGCTGAGGACAGCCACCACCGGGGCTGGAGGTACACAATGATGGCAAGAGTATTCATAGTAGACGACGACAGGTTCATCCACAAGGTCCTCGAACGGATACTCTCCTTTGCAGGTCACACTGTGGTCGGCCATGCGTACAACGGGAAGGAGGCGGTCGAGCAGTTCCTACAGATCCGACCGCCGCCAGACATCGTCCTCATGGACCACAGGATGCCGCTCATGAACGGGCTCGACGCGACCAGAGAGATACTACAGATGAACCCGTCGGCCGCCATCATCTTCGTCAGTGCGGACGAGACCGTTAGTGAGGAGGCAACGGAAGCCGGTGCGAAGTGCTTCCTGACCAAACCAATAAGGAGCAACACGTTGTTCGATGTCATCAGGAAGTACGCACCTGAGGCCGTCACCGAAGCAGCACCCGGCTAGCCTGTTTCTCTCCGTACTGTGACAGGAGGTCATACGTAGCGGCCGCACTCGGTCTACGTCACCACAACGGGGAGGACAATCCTGAAGTGTGCGCCACCTACTGGCGAGTCCCGTACCAGCTCCATCTCGCCACTCAGAGACCGCACAATCCTCCGGGACAAGTAGAGCCCAACCCCACTGCCGCTCGTGGAAGTGCCCTTCTCGAAAAGCCTGTCGCTGATCTCGGGTGGGATGCCGGGCCCATCATCCCAGACCTCCACCTCAACGTGGGTGCCACGCAATACTATGTTCACTACCACGTGTGGCGA
>JALVPN010000013.1:0-337 GCA_027031765.1 Promethearchaeota archaeon
CCAGTTGTCGCGACGCCTGTCTGACATCGACCCGGAGTGGGTTGGCTCGAACGCTGCACGCAATGCCATCCGGAACCTCGGTGCGCGACCTGTGGAGGGCGGCGACATGCCCGTGGTATTTGCACCGACCGCAGTGGGTGTCGTCCTTGGCTACGGCCTCGCCGGAGCTGTGAACGCCGAGGAAGTGCAGTACGGACGGTCGTACATAACAGATGCACTTGGCGACCAGATCGCATCTGAAGAGCTGTCCATTGTCGACGATGCGGTCATGCCGGGTGGTTTCAGTTCGAGGTCTTTCGATGGCGAGGGCTTCCCGTCCCAGCAGACAGAGGTGGTC
>JALVPN010000013.1:347-7584 GCA_027031765.1 Promethearchaeota archaeon
CAACTCGTACACTGCCAACAAGGACGGAGTGCCTAACACAGGCAACGCGAGCCGTCCGGGCTACTCCGGTCTGCCCTCCATCTCGCCGTCCAACTTCGTCGTCCGGCCCGGTCGTGGTACACTGGACGACCTGGTCTCAGAGATCCGGCGCGGGATCCTGTGTCGGGACACTGGCGACCGGCCGAACATGACGACCGGTGACCTCAGTGCTATGGTCATGGACGGTTACTACATTGAGGACGGAGAGGTCAAGCACGCTGTACGGAGCACCCTCATCGGTATCAACATGAGGGACCTCCTCAAGCGTGTGCACAGGGTGGGTGCTGACACCAGGGCGACATTCTCCATTGTGAGCCCCTCAATCGTCGTAGAGTCTGCAAAGGTCACGTCCGGATAGCAGTGACCCTTACATCCGCTCTATCGCTGGGACCCCGATTAGCCCCAACACGTTACGCATGGTCGTGTTGAACGCCCTTACGAGCTCCACGCGTGCGCTCCTGAGTGGTTCTTCGGCCCGGAGCACGGGACAGACGTCGTAGAACTTGTTGTACAGGGTGGCGAGGTCATAGGCATAGCCCGCAAGACGGTTGCAGCTGAAACTTGTCCCCCACTGTCCCTTCTTCAGTCCGGCCACCACGTCTATGACTGTCTGTGGGAACCGCGCGAGTGCCTTCAGCAGGTTGAACTCGGGGTCGTCTGTCAGCACACTCAGGTCTGCCTGGCCTGTCTGACCCCCTGCACGTTCAAGGATGCGCTGAGACCGCGCGTATGAGTACTGCAGGTAAGGCGCTGAGTCACCATTGAAGTCGAGGGCCTCGCTCCACCTGAAGGTTATCTTCCTGTCCGGAGAGGCCTTCAGGAGCATGTATCTGACAGCGCCCACACCTACGCTCTCCGCGACACTGTCCTTGAACTCCTCGCTCGCATCAGGGTTGCGCTTCTCCACCTCCTGACGTGCCAGTTCCCGGGCACGGTCCAGCACCTCGTCACATGTGTACCCTATCCAGGTGCCCTTCCTCCCAGAGAAGTCTGCGTCCTCAAGCCCGACGAACTCGTATGCGATGTGGTGGGAACGCTCGCTCTGCTCGTGGTAGCCGAGGAGGTCGAGTATCGTGTATATGAGCCGCTGCGGGTGCGCCTGTGCTGAGGCTATCACATTGTACACCTCATCAACACGCCCGATCTCCCGCTTGTCACCCTCCAGCGATGTCCTGTACACCACCTCCCCGTTGGGCTGTTCCTCGAACGGCTCATACCTGAACGGGTCCTCAAGGATGCCGAACTTCCACATCTGGAACGCCACGTCAGCACCCGTGTATGTCCGTGTCCCGTCCGACCTGAACAGCACCTTGTACGGGTCCTTCAAGTCCTTGAACTCCTCAAGGGTGTCCAGTCTGACAACAATGCAGCCCTTCTTCTCACCCTCCTCGAGCTGCTCGATGTTGTCGCAGCTCAGGAGGACCTCCTTCGCACGTTCCAGCAGGCCACTGTGGGCAATCGAGCTCTCCCATACCTGGTAGTGGTGGTAGATGCCCAGTCTGTATGCAGTCTGACACTGGGCCCGGACACACCGTGTCACCATCTCGCGGCTCAGCCTGGCCTCATCACTTGTCGGGTCTTCCAGACGCCGCGCCACTTCCCGGATCTCCTCCTGTGCCGCCGCGTCGGTCTCAAATGCCTCCTGTACCCCAACGTACAGACGGCCCAAGTAGTGGTCATACTTCACTCCCTGTGCAGGCCCATCGTCTCCCTTCTTCAGTCTCCACGTGAGCTGTGCTATCTGAAGGCCAAGGTCGTTGATGTAGTCGACGCGCACGACCTCGTAGCCGACCCATTCCAGAGTGTTTGCAAGGGTGTCACCCAGTACCGCGTTCCGGGTGTGCCCGATGTGCCACGGCTTGGAGGGGTTCACAGCCGGGTACTCGATCAGTGCCCGTCGTTCAGCGTGGCGTGTGGTGCGTCCGTAGGCATCACCGAGCGCAGCGACCGTGCCAATCACTGTGGGTGCAAAGCTGCTGCGGTCAATGAAGAAGTTGATGTAGGGGCCTTTTCTCTCGACCCGCTCTAGGAGGGCCTCGCTGCTGACCTGCTCTTCGAGGGGGGGGAGAAAGTCCTCCGCAATCCTCACTGGCGACTCCCTGAGTTCTCTCGCCAGACTGAAAGCTACGGTGGTGGACAGGTCGCCCAGTATGGGGTCTGGCGGCACCTCTATGCTCTGTTTGGCCCTGTCCACATCGACCCCTGTCACTGAGGCCACAGTGCTGCTGACCCGTCCTAGGAGATGGCCCCATGGGTTGTCTATGTTGTCCTCGTGTGTCACCGTGTCACCTCACCACATGGCACAAGTCATTCTCTGTATGTCCTGTGTCACTCCACCCCCTGTCCCCTCATATGGTCTTTGCCCTCTGTACGCTGTCCTCACAATGGGGGCATCCCATGGCGGTCCGGATGAGTGGTGGGGACAGCCCTGGCGTGTCGGGGGCACGACGGTCGTCGTCACAGTTGTCCATTGTGTGTCATGACCAAAGGCCTGGCATCTCATGCCCTGCCAGAGTGGTGTGGAGGCCCTCCGGCCGAGGAGCGCCCCGCTGAGACCGCCCTCCGACGCCCTCCAGCCCCACGTCTTTGGTCAAACGGTCGTTTGACAAGCCGTGCAAAGGCTTATTTACATTTGCTATATGCGCATATAAGAGGCCTTCCCAGTGTTGGTCTCGATGGCACGCCAATGCATCACCCCTGCGCCAAGGGATGGTGCGCTCATCAGAACCTAGACCGCTCTAACCGCAGCCCTGTCATGCGATGGGATTGCAGGGAGATGATTGGACTGGCCAGCAAGCAGACGAAGACCGGAAGGCAAAAAGAGCGCAGTCTTGGTTCGGCCGACTACTTCTGCTCCGCGTGTAACTCCAGTGATGTGTACATCGACTGGGCACGTGGTGAGGTGATATGTTCAAACTGTGGACTTGTACTCTCCGACCGCTCCATTGACATGGGCCCCGAGTGGCGTGCATTCACCGCTGACGAGCAGAACGCCCGCCAACGTGTCGGTGGCCCTATGGACTGGAGCAAGTTCGACCAGGGGCTCACCACAATCATTGGACGCCAGAACGTCGATGCGGCAGGACGCAAACTCACATCGACCCGGCGAGCACAGATCCACAGGCTGCGGAAGTGGCAAATCCGGACCAAGGTGCACTCATCAGACAAACGCAATCTCGCTGTGGCAATGACCGAGCTCCACAGGATAAGCTCGCAGCTCAGCATACCCTATTCCATCCGTGAAACCTCGGCGATGATTTACAGGAAAGCACTGAGGAAACGGCTCACCCGTGGCCGTACCATCCTCGGGATGATTGCAGCCTCACTGTATCTCGCCTGTCGGGTGCACCAGGTGCCCCGGCCCTTGGAGGAGATCACGGATCAGATACACATCACTCGCAAGGAGCTGAGCCTGTGTGTACGGCTCATCCTCCGGTACCTCAACCTGAAAATCCCCCACAGCAACCCTGTGGAGTTCGTCCACCGCTTCGGCACCGAGCTGAACCTGCCCGGTGAGGCAAAGAGGAAGGCAATCGACATCCTCGAAAAGGCAAGAGAGGCTCGCCTCACTATCGGGAAGGACCCAAAGGGAATGGCTGCTGCTGCAATCTATGTGGCGAGCATTCTCACAGGCTCGCGTCGCACACAGCTTGAGATTGCAAGAACCGCGAGGGTCACTGAAGTGACTGTGCGGAACCGCTACAAGGAAAGCCCACTGAACTTCGCGTCAGCGGGTCCGAATGGTGGAGAAACTCGGCATCTCGACCACGTAGCGGTCCCACAGGTGCTCCTCGCAGCACAGTAGCATTGAGGGCGGGGCGTCCAACCTCGCCCCCTCTCTTTCCATGCTCCTACATCTCTGGTTGCGCCCTGCTCAGTCGGGGATGTCGTTTTTGGTCTGCGGCCGGCAGACCGCATCTAGTGGTCTGGAGCCGGCCACCGTACACTGGGGCCTCTAGTGTGGGCCTGCCGCTCGCCAGAGAGCTGAGGAAACAGGTCAAGTACTGAGGTGCGAACAATATGACCCCTACATGGAGAGAGACCTGCCTGTTCTTCTTGATCCTGGGCCCGCTACTGCCCCAGCCACTGGAGAAGAGCCCTCTGAGACCACACAGTGGTGCACAGCTTTTATCTATTTTCAGTGATACGATGTAGTCAAGGTGTGAGGCGTACTGTCGAGTAGACGGCCAAACCGTGTGGTCTTGGTGACCGAATGGACGACGGGGGAAACCCCTGTAGCACGCCGTCCCCGTCCCATCCCTTATTGTGCGTGGTTAGTTCGCCCAGGTGGCATCGGGACTTCCCAGCCCGGACTATGCAACACCTCCAGCTGCTCGTGCGGGGCCGGCTTGTGCCAGGCCGTCGGACAGTGAAGGCCATACCAGTACATGGAGTCCAGAACACCATGGTACGCATGCTGAACAAGAGCTGTATACTGCTGTTTGTAGTGCTACTGTTGGTACCAACTGTGAGTGCACCTCACAGGCAACCTGTCAGTGTGACGAGGCATACGGCGTCCGGCATCAGGAGCATTGACCTCGTACCGAACAGGAACATGACCACTGCCGCTGAGATCTATACGAGGATGCCCACAGAGTTCAAGTATGCCGAGCGGACGGTCACCCCACCTGACAGGTGGAACTGCCTCAACCTCACTTGGGAACACACACCGGGTGTGGAGCTCGGTTTCGGTCTTCCTGACAGAAGGGGCATACAGGCCCTCGACTACATCACTGCCACCTACGTGGCAAACTGGACACCGGACGTGCTCCCCGAAGCCGTGCACCTGCACTTGGTCTATGAGCTGAGGACAACCGGCGACTTCTCCGTTTCATGGGCCAGTTCGCTGTTCGAACTCTACGTCTGGGCGGCTGACCCATCTGACGAGTGGGTCACACTCCACGAGTCTATGCAGCGGTACCGGTCCGAGCTCACCGTCGACCGCCCCCTCTTCGACTCTGAAATAGAAACAGTCTTTGGGGGGATGGTGGGCCAGGACGGGGGTCAGGAGGACGCCAATGACACCATACGGCTGGTCCTCGGTCTTGTGCCGACAACGCAGTTCGAGGACTATGCGGGCTCTCACCCCTGGGAGACCTTCAACGGTTCCATCACATGGACTATCCGCAGCCTCGTCTTTTCCGCCCTCTACTTTGACCTGGACCCGGAGTCTGACATCCCACACTTCGATGCCAATGGCAGTGTGCCCATCCAGACCGAACACCCCAGCACTGTCGAGTTGTCGGTTGCGGCCGATGGCTCTGTATACTCCCTCTACTCGGGGTTTGAGTTCGACATCGAGAATGTGACCACATTCATCACAAAGTGGACGGAGGACTGTACAGTGGTATGGTCTACTGCCATCACGATGGAGGACGGGTTCATCGGCCGGAAGATTGTTGCATCATCCTCAGCACTATATATTGCTGGGACAGTCCCTACGTCATGGGGTAGTCCGCTTGTGGTGGCCAAGTACGACGCTTCTGGGAACCGCCTCTGGATGACGACTTGGGCCACTGTGGGTGGCCTACACCCTGTGGCAATGGACATCATTGAAGACGAGTCACCCATTGTCCTGTGCAGGCAGGTAATCCCGGACGGTTCTCCAGAGCCCTACAGGGCAGTCCTCGTCCGGTTTGACAGTAGTGGGACAAAGATGTGGAACCAGACTATCCGTGACTTACTTGACAGGTGGCATGTGCCAACCGACATGGCCTGTGATGGCAAAGGGCACATCTATGTTGCCACCATGTCTGCTAGCCTTACTTGCTGGTCATACAACGGGACGCAGCTCTGGGCTGCGCGTGGATACCCTATGATTGGAGCGAACGCTGATGGTGTCTTCTCCATAGGTGCGAGCAACACGAACTCCCCTATGTCTGTGCAGTTTGTCAACAGTACCGGTTCTGTCGAGTGGCAGAGGGAGTACTACTTCAACTACTCCGTGGTCTGGTGGGGCGACGGGGTCACACCGTTTGAACTGATACCAGCACCCGGTGGCGGGATATACGTGCTGGCCCTACGCCAGCCCTACGACAGCACCTGGCGTGTCATGCGTCTTGAACGCAACGGGTCAATCTCTTGGTCGCAGGTGGTCGCACGCACTGACGGGCGCGAGTCCAACTACTTCACGTCCGTGGACATCGCGGCCGGCTCGGAAGGACACATATACGTTGCCAGGCGCGGCATCTCTCCTCCTGTCCTTGAGGTGGGTGTCTTCACCGACCCGCTCTATACGTCGGGGTCGGGCCTGCCAGCGTTCACGTTGTCCCCCGAGATGCTGGTATACGTCGGGGTCGCAGTGGTTGCTGTGGCCATCCCACTCGACTACCTGCGGAGGAGGCGGCTGGCAGCCAATGTCCCGGGGCCGCCTGAGACCGGCGACAGTGGCCCGCCACCAAGCGGTGGAGAGGCCCCTGCTGAGGACGCACAGTAGTGCACAGCCTTTATCTCCTCCCAGTTGCATCATGAGGACGGGTGCTAACCATATTGTCCAGTCGGCGGTCAATCTATGGGGTCTGGGTGATTGATAGGCGGACGGGCCGGAACCTTGTGGCGCGGGCGTATACGGACGTCGACATCGACATGGACCTGATTGCGCCGTTCCTGTCAGCAACACACACTTTCATCGACCACGCCTCCAACGAGCACCTCCGTACAATTGAGACCGAGCACAGCCGCTATGTGTGGGTGGCAAACGAACACCTCCTGCTGGTGGCGGTGGTGTCGACGAGCGCACGCGTCGGGCACATGCGCTTCATGCTGAAATATGCGCTGGAGTCCTTCATGGAGTCCGAGGTGCGTGCCAAGAACAAGTCCATTGACACAGTCTTGGGCGAGTGGACGGGGGGGCCCGCCAAGTTCCGCAAGTTCGGTCGGTTCCTCGACGAGCTCGTGGCCCAGTACGAGGTGGCCGACGAGAGCCTGCTTGCTGGAAAAGCAATGGACTGCCTTGAGGTCTACAGCCATCTCATCAGGGCCCTCATCAGGTCGCCAGCCACCGAGCCCGCCCGTCAGGACATCCTCCGGCGTGTCCGTCAGGACACCCGCCCACTGGTCGAGCAGCATGACATCCTCTCTGAGATGGTGATTGACCAGTACGGGATTGACATCCTCCCGATTGGGTCCAGAATCCTTGAGTTGCAGGACAGCAGGAAGTACAAGACCTTCCGGGTCGCTTTGGAAGAGCTGTTCCGAA
>JALVPN010000014.1 GCA_027031765.1 Promethearchaeota archaeon
GGGGTGAGGCCTACAGGTTGTGTCCTCCCGCTGGCAGTGCGTGAGATGACTGTTCAGGGGCACATGGTGGATGTGGGGCGTGCGTAGTGCTGTTCATACCAGGACCCATGCCAGGAGGAACCAGTAGGCCCCGAGGAGGAGTGCAACAGTCCAGAGGCCGATGGTGGCGAACATGAGCTTTCTGGTCTTGCGGAGCAGGCGGAGGGGGAGTCCCCGGTTCAAGAGGAAGAGCACAACCAGGGAGGTGCCCATGGCGAGCGCAAGTGTGCCCACTGTGTCGTGTGCGAGCTGGTACCAGTTCACGAGGGGGCTGCTGAGGGCGAGCCCTATGCGTTCGAATGCTCTTGGGACCATCCACAGGGACACGATGATGAGGTGGACTGCGATGACTGTGTTCACAGCCCAGTGGTGGGTCTTGAACTCCATCCTCCTGGACCCGAGCAGCCAGCCTGTAAGGAGGACTGCTGCGGTTACCACTTCGCTCACCAGTACGATGAGGGAGAAGGGGACTCCCACGGACTCCTGCACTGCACTTGGCCTCCTCTTACATCC
Organism: Promethearchaeota archaeon; assembly: GCA_027031765.1. Taxonomy (GTDB): domain Archaea; phylum Asgardarchaeota; class Thorarchaeia; order Thorarchaeales; family Thorarchaeaceae; genus JALVPN01. The sequence continues at coordinate 553 of JALVPN010000014.1, forward strand.
TGATTGTTGTCACACTGCCCCTGGTGGTGAACGTGCTCTTGTCTGGGGAGGCTGCCCGCTGTCTATGTGCAGCGACGATTGCCGCACCGATCATCCCCCACGGGCAGAACCTTACCTCAAGGTTTCGATATGCCTCCGAGTCATGGATTTCCGAAAAAGCGCAGCCATTGACCGCGACTGTGACCTCGTCCTGACGGACTTTCACGCGGGAATACGTGACGAACCCGCGCCTCCTCAGGTATTCTGCAAGACCCCTGAGCTTCTGGTCCAGTGGCACATCCGGGTCCAGGAGCTGCTCGGGCAGGTATGCCACAAGGATGTCAGCCATTCGGGTGAACACGTAGTCCTTGATGGCTGCGTCTCCAAGCACCTCGATGAACGCACTCTCGTAGCCGAAGATGGCCGCTCTCAGTTTCCAGACCTCTTCAGTGGTCAGGTCGCGAGTTGTACCCTGCCTGTAGGCGTCCTCCACTCTCACCTTGAACTCGTCAATGAACTCCTTCAGCTGCTTGGTCAGGTCAGCCTCACCTGACAGACTTGAGAACACCTCCGGGAGAAACTCGCGAACATAGTGCACCATCTTTGGCAGCACGTGTCTGTCAAACATGTCGGGCCCGATGAGTTCCTTTCCCACCGACTCGTAGGCCTCAAGGATACCCATGTAGAGGAAGACTGCTGCGAGTTCTTCTCGGGACACGTCTCCGTGACTCATAGAGGACGGGACCCCCAGCACAGGAGTGCATCCGTGCCGCCCCTATAATATATTGTGGGTCAGACATATTGTGGGTCAGGTGCATCTGAGATACGGTGCACTGTGGGTCAGGTATGTCTCAGGAGTCGCACAACATAGCCGCTGTCCTGAGACTCGATGGCGACCTGATGAGGCACCTCACCTGGCACCACCGACACGAAGCTGTCCAGAGACCTCCGCGACAGCGACTTGGCAAGGTTCTCAAGGTTCTTGATCAGCGTGGACAGGAATACGTTGAGGCGGGTGATGAGCCTCTGCTCCCCCATCGAGAACCTTGGCCCGCTAGCTCCGACAATACGGCCCGTGTTGTCTAGGCGCAGCACCCCGATCACCTCGCCGTCCTCTAGGGAGTGCTGCGGGCGCTGGGTTGCTCCCCCTCCACAGAGCCGCCTTGCCGCCTCAAAGACATCGGCCTGCGGAGTCGTGAGCGGACCAACGCTCACACCCACTACCGGACTGCAGTTCACTACTGCCACGGTGTAGTCCTTTACATTCATGACGAAGCTCTCATACTCGTCCAGGATCCCCAGTGTCCTGAGACACCCAAGAAGGGATGCATGGACAAGGGCTGCGTCCCCTACCATATCCTTCTTGAACAGTGGCCTGGGCCTTGAGAAGCTTGCAATCAGCTCCCCGTCTGGTACGCGGAACGCAAAACCCACGACCACCTTGCCCTCTTCTGCAATCCGTGCGATCTCCTCCTTGACCACTGCTTCCGGAGTGAACAGGGCCGCATTTATCCTGTCAATCTGTCTGCTCAGTCCCTCTTTTGACTCAGGGGAGAGCTGCTGGCCCCCTTTGGGGAACTGGACTCCCCCGACGACTTCCAGTATCCTCGACATCGCCTCACTGGCGTACTCCCTTGGTGCGGAACGCGCGAAGACGCCCACGAGGACCCGGTCGTCGGTTGGACAGCGAGCGTACAGGAAGTACTCGTTCTCTGTGAAGAACGACTGGAGTGCGTCCGCCCGTGTGTGGATGCTGAAGTCTTGGATTGCTGACAGCAGCCCGCCTGACAGCACCGCCCTGTCATCGTCCGCCATGGCTCTGTCAGCAGTGTAGTGGAAGAGGAGTATCCCTGAGTCCAGGACAAAAACTTCCTTGAGCATCTCGTCAGAGTATCAGGGTCCGTTCCTTTAAGCCTTGTTGTCCTCAACGGGAAGAAAGATTAGGACATGGCACGTTGACGCATGCATGAGCCCTAGGTCTGCTGAGAGACATTCCGCTCACATAGTGTTCCTGTTCCTGGTTGTTGGACTGGCCCTGTTGCCCCCTGCTGCCCAGGCCCACACCCCCGAGTCCGTCACATTGGAATACGACTTTGACGACCAAGTACTCACTGTGCACGTCACACATCCGGTCTCTGACCCTACCACTCACTACATAGCGCGCATTGTGGTCGAGAAGAATGGCCAACAGGTGGCCAGCCGTGACTACACGAGTCAAGAGAGTTCCAGTGGCATGTCAGACACCTTCAACGTCCCAGCTGAGGACAGCGACGTGCTGAGAGCAACGGCCTTCTGCAGCATATCTGGCCAATCGTCTGCAGAGATAACGGTGCACGCACCAACAAGCACCACTACAACAACTACAGGTACCACCACCACCACATCCACCAGCACTACGACCACAACAACAACTATGACGACGACCAACACGACCGTGACCCCCGCTCCCGGCCCCTCCGTGGAGTTGCTCCTTGTCGGGTCGGCTGCTGTGGCCGTGGTACTCGTCATTGCCGTACTGGTCCTGAGAACACGGCGCTGAACGGCACTCAGGAGGGTAGACGGAAGCGACTGCTTGGGCGTACCGGTCAGGTGTGCGCCGCTGTCTGAGGGGCGACGATACCCGTCACGGTCTGAGGCCACAGCCTGACAGATCTGGTGGTCGGATGGTCGGCTGGTCGGCTGGTACGTTACTCGGAGTGTGGGAGGTGTGGCCCTCACCAGCCTGCAGTTGTACCAGCGGCCGGCAGCCAGAGCCTGAACTCTGCGCCTTGGCTGTAGTCACCTGGCACCCTGTCACGTGCCTCGATGCGTCCGCCGTACTTGTCGACTATCTGTCTTGACTGGTGCAGGCCCAGACCGCCATAACGCCTGCTCATGAGGAACAGGTCGGCCTTCCGCGCATCTGGTATTCCGGGGCCGTTGTCAGCCACCGACAACACGTAGCCCTTGTCCTCGTACCACACGCGTACCCAGACCTTCTTGTCGTCCCGTGGGTTGTGCTCCACTGCGTTCACAAGGATATTGGTCACCAGGAGCTCGAGGTACTCGTCAGCCACGACCGTTGCTGTCTGTACGTCGAACTCTGTCACGAACTCCACGCCTGTGGTCCTTGATTCGAGCGCGGCCACGCATGAGCGGACGGCATCTAGCAGTGGTCGCTCCTTGAGCTGCGCAGCTGTCAGGTGCTCGATGTCCTTTGCTTCCTCAATCAGCCTAGCACACCGCTGCACCGACTCCTCGACCACCTTGAACAGGGACTCCTGGAGCGACTCGTCGGTGGCGCCCCTCAGGAGCGAGGCACTGATCTGAATGACCTGCAGCTGGTTCCTGATGTCGTGGCCCAGCAGGTCGAGGTAGAGCATTGCCTGGTCACGGATCCGGTGGGCCCGCATCTCTGCACGCCGCCTCTCCGTGGTGTCGATGAACACCATCTGTACTGCCTGCTGCCCACCATAGTCTGTGGCCGTGGCGAACGTGTCGACCCACCTGACCGTGCCGGCACTGTGGATGACCCTGTACTCGCCCCTCATGGTGACCCGTTTCCCGGCAAGTGCCCCCAGCACTCCGGACCTGATGGCCGCTCTGTCCTCCTCATGGAACAGCGCCCAGACCTCATCCATGGACATCTCCACGAGCTCGTCCCGTGAACGTCCGACAATGTGTGCCAGCGCCCTGTTGACGTATGCAAAGCCGTGTTCGTCGATGATTGCAAGTCCCTGTAGTGACTTCTCCGCAAGGGCGCGGTACCTCATCTCCGACCTTATAATGGCCTCCTCAGCCCTCTTCCTTTCTGTGATGTCTATCATTGCCACCTGCAGGGCCCTGCGCCCCTCGTACTCCAGCGTACTGGCAAATGCGTCGACCCACCGGATCTCACCGTCCTTGCGCACGATCCTGTGCTCCACACGCCCCATCACGGTCTGGTTGTCGAGGGTCTTCTTCTGAGCACGCTCGACTCGCGGGAGGTCGTCAGGGTGCACCAGGGACCATATTGTGCCGGTGTCGAGTGTCATCAGCTCCTCGACGTCATAGCCTGTTATCTCAGCGAGCGCTCTGTTCGCGAAGACGACCCTGCCGTCCTGAATGATTGCAAGCCCCTGCAACGACTCCTCTATGAGGTTCCTGTACTTCTGTTCACTCCTCTTCAGCGCCTCTTGGGCCCTCACCATGTTGCTCATGTCCACTACGACACCAGAGAACCCGGTGGGCACGCCGTCCTGGTCGCAGACAACTGCGATGCTCATCTGTGCAGGGAACTCCGTGCCATCACGTCGGATGAGCGTCAGCCGTCTGTTCCGTACGACACCCTCTCTGAGGGCCAGCTGCATCATCTCCTGGACAGCTGGTCGGCTCTCGGGGCTCACGAGCTTGAGGATGTCCTTTCCGACGAGCTCGTCGGACTCCTCTCCGCCGTACTGTACAACCCCTTGTCTGTTCACCATGACGATTGTGCCCTCGACATCCGTCAGAAAGACGACAAAGGGCGAGGCCTCGATGAGGCGGCTGTAGCGCTCCCTGCTCGCTCTCAGGGCCATCTCGACCTCCCGGTAGTGCGTGATGTCCGTCACAACCGCTACTGAGCCGACCTGCTCCCCGTCCTCGAACAGTGGTGTCCCTGATACTTTTGTGTACACAGTATGCCCGTCTCTGGCCACCCAGCACAGGTCGTACTCGGTCGTCCTGCCAGCAGCACGCGCACGCAGGTTCTCTACCAGTACTTCCCTGCTGTCCTGACGGAGGAACTCCTTGGCGTCACGCCCTATCATCTCGTCGGGTGTGTAGCCCAGCATCTCAGCCATCCTGTGGTTGACGTACTCCATCGTCGCGTCGCGAGTGGCAAGCACCAACCCCTCCGTCATTGTTTCGACAATGATCCGGTACAGGTCGGGCTCTTGGTCTGGGTCGAGCTTCATAATGTGTGCCCTTCTACGCGCATGGTATAGCACTCTTGTGGCCCTGCTGATATTAACTCTACTGTCCGTTTCCGTGGGCCTGCTGGTCAAAACCGTCCCGGGCAGAACGACACGATCCCCCCAGCTGGAGATGTCGGCCTGCACCCCCACGTGACCCTCCACAAGACCCACAGTCTACGTCTCGTGCTGCCCCTTCATCAGGCCCGTAGCATCAATACGACTGCAGCCGCTTTCCGATGGCCTGCTGCGTTGCAAGGTGGGTCTCACATGTCCTCCGGACACTGGGACTGGACCGGTAACGTGGTGGCACGGCACCCGCTCCTCGCCCTGGATAGGGGAACAATCTATGACCGGGTAGAGCGCACACGGTACTCCCACCGCACACTGGACGCAGGGCCGGACAGGACAGCCCATCTCCTTGCGTGCCTAGGAGTTGGCCGGGGCAACAGAGTAGCGGCCCTGTCAAAGAACCGTATCGACCGTATTGATGCATACCTGGGCGCCTCGAAGCCGGGTGCCGTGCTCGTGCCGCTGAACGCACATCTGGCCAACGTGAACTGGAGCACGTGTCGAGAAGGCCTGGCCCAGAGTGTTGCTCTTCGACCCGCTCAGGGGTCAGAGTTTGACTTGCCGTACTCGGAGGTCTCGGGACACGATGGTCCTGTCATGGGCGAGCACGATGTGCGCGACCACCACGTCACGCGTGCAGTGATACGCGACCAGCCGGCCTCGCCACCCGAACGCCCCATCATCTCCTTTGACGACCCGGAGCTCGTCCTGTTCATCAGTGACACGACAGGCGTCGCCAAAGGGGCAGTGCTCTCGCACAGACTCGTGTCCTAGAACGAGGTGGACACGGTCCTGTAGTGGGGCCTACGTCCCGATGACGTCCAGCCGCTGCCCTTCCCACTGTTCCACACTACGGGTTGGAATGCCCTCACCCTGCCCTTCATCCACCTGGGTGCGAAGACCGTGCTGATGGGTAACTTCGACCCCGAAGACTGCTTGCGGGTCGTCCCGTCCGAGAGGTGCACCACTGTGGTGGATGTGCCAACGACGTTCCTCATGGTATCCCAGTCGGCGTCGTTCGCCAGGACCGGCCTCTCCTCCGTCCGGACGTTCGTCAGTGACGGCGCCCATGTCCCGTCTCGATCATGGGAACGTACTGGGCCTGGGGGAAAGGCCTTCAAGATGGACTACGGCCTCACCGGGGTGAGCCCCAACAACTCCTACCGGCCGGAGGCCGACACCCGCAGGAAGCCCATATCCGTCGGCCTTCCAGTCCTCCACTGTGACCCTCGCGTCGTCGGTGATGACGTGGAGGAGCTGACAGAGTGCGGCCAGCAAGATACTGAGACGCAAGCTTGGACGACCGTGCTTTCCGCCCTGTCGGTGCGCGTTGCCCCGGACCCGTGGTCGGAGCGTCTGGACATGCAGCCCCGGGGAGTACTACCCCGGAGTCGTGGCCGGGTCTGTGCGACCCGTAGTTCTGCCCCGGGGGCTGTCGACTGTGCTGTGGGCCCCGGACAACATTCATATCGTCTCGATACCTCTCTTCCACAGGTCCTGGGCCCGACAGTAGGTAGAGTCAGTCAGTCAGTAGCCGTGGGCGCGCATTGGACTCCGCGTGGGCAACAGCCCAGGAGAGTGTGCATATCTGCTGGGTGGTGCTGACCGCACGTATGGGGCTGCTGCAAGACACGCGGGAATGGACACTGTACGTGGTCGGTGGTGACCGCTGCTATGTCAGAGAGGGAGCTACGGAAGTTCTCATCAGACCTTGAGGGTGCGGAGAACACGGCCCGCATCCGCCTGTTCGGCAAGGCGCGTCGGAAGTACGAGGAGCTGGCCAAGACTGCCAGAGAACTAAAGCCAGACATGGTGTCAGAACTGGTGTTCCTCTCACACTTCTATGCGCTGGCAGACGACATTGCCCGACGCCGGGACCCACACAAGACCGGGTCACTGGACAGACTGCTCGCCCTAGAGGACTCGATGCCTGACACAAAGGTCACGTTGGTACTGCCGGATGGCTGGTTCGGGGAGTGTTCTACCAAACGCATCCTGGACGAGCTGCGTGGTGTGCGCCTGATGTACCTCGGGCTGCAGGGGCGCCGTCCGGAGTCTATCCCCCAGGCC
>JALVPN010000015.1 GCA_027031765.1 Promethearchaeota archaeon
TTCTCATACTGTTCCTTGATGACCTCTACAATCGCCGTCTCGCACACCTGGGCTATGCCAGATGAGCTGTAGCTGTAGCCGTCCTTGGGTGCTGTCATGCGTGCGAGCTTCTTGAAGTCTATCCCTTCGAGCCTGTTGCCACGCAGGTGCAGCCTGAATATCTCCTCTCTGGCCTTCTCGTCCGGTGGGGGCACGTATATGATTCTGTCAATGCGTCCCGGTCGGATGAGGGCTGGGTTGAGGTCCCAGGGCTTGTTGGTCGCGCCCATGAAGACTGTCTGGACGTTCTCCGTGGAGGCGACGCCACTGAGCTCCTGGAGGAACACGCCCTCGGCCCTAGCCATGACGTCGGAACCACGCTTCTCTGCAGGCAGCAGCGTGTCAATCTCATCGACCAGCAGGATTGAAGGGGCCGTTGCACGGGCACACCTAAAAACCTGTGCCACGTTCTTCTCGGTGTTGCCAACGTAGGAGTCAACGAGCTGGTCCGCCTTGGCTATGATAACGGGGAGGCCGAACTGTCCACCCGCACAGCTCACCATGTAGGTCTTCCCGCAACCTGGTGGGCCATACAGCAGGATTCCTGTCTTAGGGTCGATGCCCCGTCGTTTGAACTCCTCCGGGTACTTCAGTGGGAGCTCTATTGCGAGCCTCAGCTCCTCCTTGAGCTTCTCCATTCCCGCCAGGTCGTCGAAGGTCTTGTCCGGCTTGACAATCTGGAAGTTCGCAGCGCCACACTCCTCGGGCAGGTCGCTCAGGTCTCCGGACCACTCGCCTGCGGCAGCTGCGGGCTGTGCTGACGCCTTCCGTCCTCCAGCGCGTCCTGGGCGCCTCGCCTCTGCTCTGGGCGCGCCTTCCCGTTCGCGGCCACGGCTTTCGAGCCGTGCAATGTCACGTTCCAGCGACTTGATGGCCTTCTCGGCCACCAGCTTGAGGCGCCCCTGAGCCCTTGCCTTGAAACGTCTGAGTGCTGCGAGGGCCCGTCTATAGTACATCAGGGCCTCCTTCACGTCGCCGCGCGCCAGGGCTGCGTCACCCTGTTTTCTCGCCTGTACTGCGGACCTGTAAGCCTCACTCATTGGTACCACCCGGGACCTGGGCCTATTCGTCCTTGCCCTCGCCCTCTTGCAGCTTCTCCTTTGCCTTCTCGGCCTTCTCCTTGAGCTCCTCAGGGATCTGCTCGAACTCCTCTGGGAACTCGGATGCCAGCTCCGCCAGGAACTGCTCCTCCCACTCTCCCATGACCGCCTGCGTGTCGTCCTGCAGCAGCATGTCCAGCTCGCTCTCCCTGATGTCCAGCTCGGTCTCTCTCTGTTTGAGGAGGGACAGGTCGAACTGCTCCTGTTCCACCAGGTCTGCTAGCCTCTCCAGTTCCGTCACGCTTGCCTCATCGAACTCCTCAAGCGCTGCACGCACCTCTTCTGGCAACGTCAGCGTGGTGTCAATGCCACGCTCAAGGTCCCGGAGCTGCTCCTTGAAGTGCTCTCTCGCCTCCTTCACCCGGGAGTACATCTCGGTCGCAATGCGTTCCATCCTCTGTGCTACCCGGTAGCTCCTCACAAGCCTGCGCGGCGGGATCTTGCCCTGGTTCAGGTACTGCTGGAATATCTCCCTGCGCTTCTGCGCCGCCTTGCTGGCGTGTCTCGTCTTCACACGGAACAGGTGTCTCTCTTGTTCTCTCAGAGTATCAACTTTCTTCTTCAGCTGTCTCTTTCGCCACCACTCGGACATCTGAGATTGCCCCTTTTGTGAGCCATCACGGCTGTACCGTCCCCACCGTTGGAACAAGACCTAATAATGGTTTTGCGAAAGGTCTTCGTCTTTTTCTTGCCCGTGATACGGCCTTCGGCTGGCGACTGCGCTCATAGACCGCCCTATCGGGGCCCTTGGTGCCCTGCACCAGACCAGAGTCCTGATGGGGTACTGTGGCATGATAACCCGTCCAGTGCGTCAGTCGATGGCCCTACTGTGACTGAGGGGACATGGGAGTGGAGGGTGAGACCGGACGCACCTGTGAGCACCCATGCCATGACCGGAGCGGTCAGCACAACAGGTACCGGGCCCTGAGTCTCACGACCGCCGCTGGCACTGACACAGGGGTCTGTGAGTGGTGTGGTGTAGGGGTCGATACCGCTCCATATGGCCCTCGCGTGTCCGTCCGGCATGTGGTGAGACAACGGGCTACTCTGGTGTGGCCGGGTCCTCGCAGCTCTGACGACCACCGACCCCATGCCCATGTCCAGAGCAACCTGCTGTCCACGCCTGCGCTCCTCTCACATGGTGTGGCTCCCGGGGCTGAGTCGCAGGTGGTGGACGGATGGAGCACGCAGACTGTTCTACGACCTGAGTGCAGCCTGCTGTCTGCGTGGTAATGCGGCCCACCGGGAGCACCTGGGTCCACAGACGGTGTCCTGTCCGGATGGCCCTCCCGTCCCCTGTTGCGTAGCGTGCTGCACGACCACTCTGACCACAGCACTCTTCAGTACATGTGCCTCTATTCCTGTGTTGGTGCAACCTTTGGTGTCATACTCTGGTTCGGGGACATCGCTTGATGACCCAATTGTGATCTCTGGGGCCCACGGGCATTTCCATGCAATTGCCTGCGAATACGCATACCTCGAAGAGGTCGTGGGGAAACGCGGCGAGGACTGGGTCCTTGAGACCCAGGCCCTGCACACTCACGAGGGCAGGTACATCGACTCGCTACACATCCGGCTCAAAGACGGCGAGACGTGTACGTACTACTTCGACATAACCCGGTACTTTGGCATGTGGTAGCCAGTGGCCGCGCACGGGCCGTGCGACTGATGGAGCCGGTGCCTAGCTATCAGTGTGATACCGACTACCATAACTGTGCATGAGCCGGCCGTTACTGCCAGCGTCACCATGCCGAGTATGTGAGTCCACACCCCGTCCTGTTGCCCGCCGCCTGTGGTCGGGGACTGCTCTGGAGCGGATCCGGTCGGTACGGGTGCTGCGCGAACCACGACCACTACCCAGGCGCTCTTCGCGCCAAGTATGGAGTCGTAGACCCTCAGTGTCACAACGTGTCTTCCAACGCCTACCACCTGCAACTGCGTGGCTATGGGACTACCACTCCACGTCCCGCTGGTCACGGCCTCCCCGTCGAGATACAGCCTGTAGGCCTCGGGATACGGGGCATAGGCCTCCCACTTGATGTGTATACTGTCGCCCTCGCTGACCGTGAGTAGACCCCTCGGACGTAGTACGACTGGTCGGCACTCCCCAAGGAAGAGCCACGTAGTCGATGCGTTCCGGTTGCCAGCTGCATCATAGAACACGACCGTCCAGTTGTACGTGCCGTCGGGGATGGGCCCAGCGGTCACCGTTGTAATCCCATTGTCCCATGCACCCGTCCCGGAAAGGCTCCCGTTGAGATAGGACTCGTATGTTGCCGGGTGCTCGTCCGCAGCCTCCCACGTCGTGCTCACGGACTGACCCCGTGCGGCACGGTGGACCGGCTTGCCCCTGACCTCCGGGGGGCTGTCGTCCTGGAGCCCCATGAGCCCGGTCGTGAAGTCGGAGCCCGACTCGTCCGACCCTGACATATGTCCATCGCTCACGACAACGCGCACCCTGTATTGTGTACCGTAGGCCCACTCGGCCGGGCACCACGAGCAGCTGGTGGCCCCATCTATGACACGGTAGAGCATGTAGGTCTCGCCACCGTCGGTCGACACGTAGACCGTAGCCGTGTGTGTAGTGTCATTCAGGTCCCTGTCGGAGTACCTCCACGATATGATTGTGGGCGCGAACCACTTTTCACCCCCGTGCGGTCTTACAAGCGTGACTAGGGGTGCAAAGTCAGTGGCCAGTGTGATGTCCCACAGCCAGCACGTAACATTGCCGGAGGGTGAAACACCAAAGGCCCCCACACAGAAGCGCCCGTTGAGCCCCTCCACATCCACACTGGCAGAGCTCCCACTCACCAGTCCAGACCTGCGCCCGTCCGCCGGCGTGACCCGCAGCGTCCACTTGCCCGGCTTGATGTGGTCTCTGCTCAGGCAGCCTATCCAGACCTCTTTACTCGGGTCGAGCCCCGTGACCACCGTGTGTTCGGGACGCGAACTGGTTGCCAGCCGGTCACCAGACAGCGAGCCGTCAGTCCGCCACGAAGACCTCTCCCCATCGCTGCCCTGCCAGACCCAGATGTCACAGTCGCCCACCGTGAAGTCCACCGTTACTGAGATGTCCAGGACCCCGACCTGTCCGTCCCTGTTGTCACACTTGAACGAGACCCACGAGAACTCCTCCGGGTTGATAGCACCCTCCCGCGGGTCGTAGCCCGGAGTCGAGATGACGATGTCTTTCTGACGGACAAGCAGCGGCCCGTCCCCAACGAGGATCTCTGTTGCAGTCACATTGAGCGCAGGGTCCCAGTCTACCCGCAGCGTGAGCAGGTCGCCCTCCACTGTGCTGCTTGAATGCACCCTCTCGGGCTCCGGGTATAGTCGCGAGCTCTTGTAGAACTGCGCCATGTCTGTCCACTCGGGTGTCCCCCAGTCGTGCGACACTCCAGCTGGTACGGGCCGTCCGGGGGCCGGGTCTCCAGGCATGTTACACGGTGCTACGCCCCTGTAGCTGACGCTGGACGGCACCCCTACCGGTACGGCCGGCCCCACCGCAAGCAGTGTGCATACAGTCAGGACGACAGCCATGTGATACCTTCTATGTGTGACCAGGACTGGGACCCTCCTCACTGTGTGGTGCGCACCCTGCAACACCGCTCCCTGTCCCCAGCATTGCTCCCATGGGCAGCACTGTCAACAGGCACACAGCAGCGTCTGTCACATCGGACCAGTGTACACGCTTGGGCGCCACGGTGTGGACCATACGACTCCAGCAGGTCACCGGAGCTACATGTTGCACGGGCATGTCTTCCTGTCAGGGTACCGCACCGCCCTAGTATAAACTGTATTGTGCATCAATCCACACACCGGGCATGTCCCATTGTGGGCGACCTGTCATCTCGGTGGTCCACGAGTGCCATCGGAAGTCACCCGATATGAGCGCATGGTGCTGCGAGTCGGGACGGCCTGTCAACTGTATGTAGGTGGTCTGTCGGCAGAGGTGTGATCCGTCAGCACAGTGCCTGTAACCGTGGTCAGTCTGCGCGTCCTGTGCCGGTGTACCACGGCGGTGTCCACCTGAGTCCCCGAGCCGCAGTACGACTACTCAGGCCCTGCAAGTTGTCCACGCAGGTTGTCTGGGACGTAGCTCTCCAACATCGACTCCACGACACTGTCAACATCGAACCCAACACCGTAGTGCTCAAAGTACGCCAGTAGTGCGGTGAGGTCGCGCACCATTGTCCTGCGGGCCCTGTGCATATCCGACCACGGCCCGACATAGTACGCCTGCGGCATGTCTATCAGCCAGGGATGACCGCGCCACCACAGGATGTTGTACGCGCTCAGGTCACCGTGCACATAGTGGGCGTCAGTGTATAGTCTGGTATAGTCTTCAAGCACCTCGTCCAAGACCCGCGCTGGCTCGTCCAGGTGTACCCGGGTGAGCCTTGGTGCTGGCACGTGACCGTCGCCAATGAGCCTCATCGTGAGGAACGTCCCCATACGACTGACCGGTGTCGGTACCCTGAGCCCTGCCCTGAACCCGGCGAGGAGCACATCGTACTCCTTTGCGGCCAGGGTCTCCATGATAGCCGGTGCGAAGGTACCACGCCTGTGCCTTGCCTGCGAAGTGCGCCACAACCTGTAGACCTTCAGGATGAGCGGGTGGCCGCGCCACTCCGCAAGGAACACGGACGCCTCCTTGCCAGCACCAATCTGATGGACAACATCCGTGACCATACCCAGACTCACCGCCTCCTCCCGGATCTCCCGTACCGTGGGCTCCTTTGCCGTCACCCTCCGCCTTCCCTGCTCTCTCTTCAGTGACTCCAGTTTCCTCGCTACTGCCGTCCCTCCGGACGCTCCAGCCTTCTCTACTCTCAACCCGTCGCTTGCCTCCTGCTGCCGGCTATGGTACAACATGGGGATGACTGACCCTGTTGCCACTGACATGTTGTGCTACCGCGCGTCCAGAAAACCAGTACACGGCCACACAGTATACCTTGGATGGGGATCACTGTCTGCGACGCGCGACACGGGCCATAGGCCCCAGACCGACCCGCTCACTCCACCCGGCCACCGGTGTGACCGTGCTCCATTGCTCCAACAAACATATCCGATATCCCTACCATGGTCACACCTCCTGCAATGCTACTGCTTGCCGTGGGCTGCACTGCGGTATTAAGGGTTTCGTACGGGGGCTCCCGGGTCTCGACCCGGGACTGGTAAGCCAAGACTGACACGAGTGCACAACATGGGAGAAACATGGACAGGGGAGCACAAGACCAAAGTGACAAGTGGGTGTTTCAACCTAGCCCGCTCCACTGTGTGACCACACAGGCGGACAGACGGTGGGCCAGTACCACATGCGTGTCCCAACCACGCGCCTCCGACCAGGGCGCCGAGCATGCCGCCCCCAGTGGAATCCTCCCTGCGCGCCCACGCATTTGTCCAGAGCGGAACAGAGCACAGTCGCCCTAGCGGACATGAAGGCCGTGCACCGCATCCCGGTGTGTCGCAGGGGACACCATGGATGTGTGACGGGCTGACCCCACCTCCGACACCCAGCGATACTGACCACATGCACATGTGCAGACGTGACAGGATGAGTCATTCCGAGACCGGACGACAGTGCATGCACCACCCCCCATGTCACAGTCCCACAGCACCAGGTCCTCGCCGCAAGAAGACTTTTATCACACGCAGGAAGGGGGCCACAAGGGGTGCGTGATACAGCCACACGGTAGCAGTTGGCATGCATGTGTGACCACTGCCACTCCGGGCCATGGCAGTCGCGGTGGCACAGGCGGACGGACGGTGCACCACGACAGCACGGCTTCCAGCACTACCATGCAGGCACCGCACCCGACAGCTCAGTACAGTACTGGAGCACGGAACGGGACATAACACGACCGGACAGGACACGACAGGACGGGGTGGAAAACAGTGCGCAGGTCATCCTATTTCCTCGTTGCCCTCGTGCTCGTACTGGCCATCATCTCTGGCGCAGCAGCCACACACCCTGGGCACGCGACAGATTGGGCCACAGGTACGACCACCAGGGCCGGCACTAGCACCAACACGACATACCACCACCGCACCGGGGCCATCCCCACGGGGGCCACACCTGCCAGGCACGACACCCCCGCCAGCGCCCCCGGCTCCACCCTCTGGTCACACCAGACCGGGGACCGGGTGTACTCCTCGCCTGCGTTGGGGGACGTGGACGGTGACGGCGACCTAGACGTGGTCGTAGGTAGCTACGACGACAGTGTGTACGCACTTGACGGTGCCACCGGCGCCACCCTCTGGTCACACCAGACCGGGTGGAATGTGTACTCCTCGCCTGCGTTGGGGGACGTGGACGGTGACGGCGACCTAGACGTGGTCGTCGGCAGCGACGACTACAGGGTGTACGCACTTGACGGTGCCACCGGCGCCACCCTCTGGTCACACCTGACCGGGGACTGGGTGGACTCCT
>JALVPN010000016.1:0-548 GCA_027031765.1 Promethearchaeota archaeon
GGGCAAGGGTGGAGAACAGCTCGTCGGGTACTATGTGCGGCCTGACAAGCGGACGGCTCAGCACAAGTGCCCGGGCAAGGTGACGTGCGGGTAGGCCACGTGCCTGTGTCAACAACAGCTCGGGGCTCTCAAGTACCCGTGCCAGTTCTCGCAGCCGGTCGACCTTCCGCTCAAGGACCACGTTCAGCCCACTGTCGAGCTCCACCAGCAGCGGTAGGTCGTACTCCCGCTCGCGTAGACTGGCATACGCGTCCAGCAGCGCCAGTTCCAGCACGTCGACACGCCCCGACGTGGCGGCCTCCACCAGCCGGGCAACACGGCGTGCCAGCTCATCATCATGCGACACCTTGTTCCTCCTCCTGTGTTGATGCGCCCCCCTGGACCCGGCCCTCAAGAGCCAGTTGCCCCTGGTGCGCCAGGTGGTAACCGCCCTGGGCCTGCCCGCGGTGGAGATGGAGGGCTTCGAGGCCGACGACCTCATGGCCACCCTGGCCCGGCGGGCCCGGGAGCGGGACTTCTCGGTGGTGCTGGTCTCGGGCGACAAGGAC
>JALVPN010000016.1:558-2462 GCA_027031765.1 Promethearchaeota archaeon
GGGTAAGGGCGCGCCGTCAGCGTTTCGCCGTGCGAAGTGAACACCACCGGCGCGGGCAATCGCCTCGGGGGTTCTCCCAGGCCCCACGGGTGCGGACGAGCACCTTCCATGTGCCGAGCGGCGCGGCCTTCAGGGCGATGCCCGCCGCGCTGATGACGAGGTTCGAGATGATGGCCGCGAGCACCGGGCTGGCCGTCCCCGCTGTCATCCCCTGCACCTCTGATGTAGTCTTCGACACGCGGCCCCTCAATCACCTGGGACGGGCAGTCCCTGCACGGCTTCACGACTGCAATCACATTGTGTGCGTGCGTGAGCAGGTGCGTGGTACGTGCCGGTGTGAGGACAATGACCTGGCTCTGCTGTGCGGCTGACCGGAGCAGTCTACCCACATGTCCCGTATTGATTGCGTCGAGTGACATGTCGACCTCGTCCAACATGTACACAGGAGCAGGGTTCTCCATGTGCAGTGCAATGAGCAGCGCAATGACAACAATTGTCCCCTCACCCTTGGAGCCAGCCACCAGGCGTTCGAAGCGTCCATGTGGCAACGACAACATGATGGCCACACCATAGGTATCACCATGGTCCTCGAACTGTAGCCTCGCAGACCGTCCGAACCCGATGCCCTCAAGCACCCGGTTGACTGCTGCCTCCAACCGCCGGGTCTCTGTGTGCATTGCATCGCGGTACTGTTGCCGGATGGCCAACAGTGTCTTCCCCGCCTCATCAAGTTCCGCCTTCAACTGCTTGACCTTCTCGGTCAGTACCGCGTGTTGCCTCCTCAGCTCCGACTCTGCACGCACCACTGTCTCATCAACGTCACGGTACTCGTCGAGGCGGCTCTGTACCCGGAGCAGCTCCTCACGGACAACACTAGAGGGCCGGACACCGCCCTCCGGGGGACTGTCACCGGCCGTCCTGCGGGCCTCTTCCAAAAGGGAGTTGAGGGCCGCGACCTGCTGCCGCGCCCTCACTATCTCGGCATTGTGCTCCTTGAGCCTGAGGCTGAGCTCTGCCACACGCATGTTGAGGGCACGCATCCTCTCCCTGACCCCTGACAGCTCCTCAGATAGGGCCGCAGTCTGAGAGGTGATCCGCTCCTCCTCTGCGTGTAGTATCTCCAGCCTCTGTAGCAGCGCGGCAGCCTGTTCCTCCGACTCCCTGAGCTCGTCCTTCAATGATTGGAGGCCCGACTCAAAGGTCTCGATGTCCTCAGAACACTCCTCAATGGCCGCCTGGGCTTCCGACAGGCCCCTCTCGGTCTCCCGTACCTTCGCCCTGGTCCTGTCCAGCATGCTCGCAGTGCGTCTCCGCTTTGCACGCACGGCACGCCTCTGTTCGTCCAGCCGGGCAAACCGCTCAGGCCGTGCGCGTTCCACTACTCTCAGGGCCCGCTCAGCCTCACCTAGGCGGGTCTGTGCCGCTACCAACCTGTCATGGGCCGCCGCAAGCCGCCGGTGGATGTCCTCGATGGTCTCTGAGAGGCGCCGCTGTGCGTCCCAGTCTGTCGCCCAGCGCCTCATCTGGGCAAGCATATCACGTACACGCTCTTCCTCTTCCTTGACACGCTCCTGCTCCTGCATGACGTCTGCAAGCTGTGCCTTCACCTTCTGGAGCGAGTCTTCGAGCTGCGCGAGCTTGCGTTGGAGGGGGGCTGCGGAGACCAGTCCTGACGGCTCACTCACAGCAAGGGCACGGACACCACCACACGTAGCATCCATGACGTGGCCGTCCCGGGTCACTGCGGTCATACCGTACTCGGTGGACACGCGGAGTGCGGCCCGGATGTCCTCTGTCAGGACACACTCACCGAAGACCGCACGGAGTACCCGGCGCGCATCTGGGTCGACACCCAGCAGCTCCCACAGCAGGCCCACAACACCACGGCCCTGGGGTGTGACCGG
>JALVPN010000017.1 GCA_027031765.1 Promethearchaeota archaeon
CCGCGAGTCGCCGTGTTGGTGTGGGCCCTGCCAATCTACCCACTGTCGACGACTGCGGCCTACGGCTATGCCTCTGCGGTGAGCTCCGAACAGGAGCGGGGACGTGCTATGGGCCTGATAAATGGCGCACAGAATGCGGGTAGTGCCGTCGGCCCCATCGTGGGCGGTGCCTTCGCCGAATACGTCTTCGGTCTTGTCCAGCCAATATCGTGGATCAACATGTGCTTCAACATTGTGGCCCTGCTGCTGGCGGTCTCTCTAGTCCCCGTCAGTACGAGTCTGAGGCATGGGGCCCGCCACCCCCTCCCAGAAAATGATAAATTGTCCAGCAACATAGGGGCTTGAGGGATGCTATTCTGCCAAGGACTCAGAAACACCATACGGTGGCCCTCCTGCTGCTCCTTGTGAGCACGCTACTCGTCGCCGTGTCACCGCTCGTCTTCTTCTCTTTGGACAGCTCTGTCACGGCCGGGGCTGACCAACAACCACTGGTGGGGCGCCGTGCTGACTACACCCCACACGCTGCGGTCGTGGTGCGGTCGGATGCGGACTTCCCCGGGCAGGGGTTCGATGGTAGCGGCACGCAAGCGGACCCGTATGTGCTCGATGGTGTGAGCATATATGCCGACCAGGCATGTATCTCTATCTCGAATACCCGTGCGTACTTTGTTGTGCGCGACTGCCTGCTCAGTGGGCCGGGCATTGGTACCGGAATAGAGCTGAAGAATGTCACCAACGGCCTGGTCGAGATGGTGCAGATCGATGGCAAGTATACGGGTATCTCGGTTGACTCCACGTCGGACACTATCGTAAGAGACTCGACCATCAATACCCATTCCTACTGTGTCCGCCTCGTCAGCACCACGACACGTGTCACGGTTGACAACAATACTCTCCACTCCGAGGACATTGCTGATGTCTACTTGAAGGCCCGTGGCAACACTCTGATTGGCAACAGGTTTGCGCTGGGCATCTTGATGGCAGGCACCGACGTTGGCGACTGGGTCAACGACATTTCTGATGACAACACGTTGGACGAGCTGCCAATCGGTTATTTCGTGAACCTGAACGGTGACACCATCGACTGTGACATCTACGCGCAGGTCATCCTTGCGAACTCCTCTGGTGTTACGCTCTACAACTGTAGGACCTATCATGATGTGTATGCCGGCCTGCAGGTCGGCTGGTCATACGGGCTCACTGTCAACAACTCCCGCTTCGGCTCTGCACGTTATGGCATCCGTATGCGGGGCTGCAACAACAGCGTCATCACAGGCTCTGGTATCCCCGACTGTGAGACAGGCATCTTGGTCGACCAGGGCTGCTCAGACATTTCTGTCACACACAACAACTTCACCACGTGTGACCCGAACAGTATCTACATCTACAGCTCGGTCAACTGTACCGTCACTGACAACAACATAATCGGTTCGGTGAACGGCATACGGCTTGACCAGTCGTCCAATATCACAGTGATGAACAACAACCTGGTGAACACTGGCCTCTGGATTGAAGGCTTTGGACGCAACTACTGGCACCACACTGTCACGCCCGACAATACAGTGAACGGGAAGCCGCTGGGCTACTTCTGGGATGCCCACAGCACAACCATAAATGGAAGTCCGTACGGAGAAGTGGTCCTCGCCAACTGTACTGACATCGACCTCAATGGGGGCGACTTCGGGCCCGGTACCGTGGGTGTTGCCCTCGCCTACTGTGATGGTGTCCACGTCAGCGGTGTCGTGAGCGATGACTGCCACACGGGCGCTTACGTCACGAACTCGGACAACATCACAATCACTGCATCCGGCTTTGTGGGCTGCTACCATGGGGTCAGGGCCCAGTACTGCAACGTACTGCTGCTGTCCAGCATACAGGCGAACTACACTCTCACCCGTGGCTGTTCATTCTACTCGGTCACTGGTCTCCTGTTGTCGGACAGTCGCTTCTTCCGGAACCACAACTACGGCGTGTACTCCCAGTCCTCGTTCGGAGAGGTGACCAACTGCACTTTCTGCGGCGACTACATCAGCGTGGCGGTAATAGACCAGACCTTGACGGTCGACGACAACACGTTCCTCAGCACCTCCAACTGTGGTGTGTGGCTCTACGGCGGCACCTCCGGGTGTTCGGTCTACAGGAACAGGTTCGCTATCACACAGGGCCTCAAGGCCCGGGACGATGGCTCCAGCAACTCCTGGAACACCACTGACACAGGCAACTGGTGGCCCGACTACACCGGGAGCGGTGTCTACAGCATCTCGGGATCCGCTGGCAGCGTCGACTACCACCCAATGCAGCTGGTAGACCCTGACCCACCTGTCTTGGTCAGTGCCCCACCAGACGTGGTCCTTCCCGAGGGCTCATCAACCACACTCACATGGCGTGCCACTGACGAGTACCCGGCCTCGTACGCCGTGTACAGGAACGGCAGCCTGCGTGCATACGGTTCCTGGTGCGGGTGTCCGGTGAGTACCATTGTTTCCTCGCTGGCGGTTGGCGTGTACAACTACACGGTCCTCTTCACCGATGTGTCTTCGAACCGGCTTGTTGACATTGTGTGGGTGACCGTGACCAGCGCGACAACCAATACGACCACCACAACAACAACGACCACCACGACCGGGACAACAAACACCACCACGACGACCACTACGACCACCACCACAACAACAACGACCACCACCAGCACGACGACGAGCAACACAACAACGACCACCTCGACGAGCAGCACAACGACGACACCGACACCGACAACAGGCACGAACACGACCACTTCAACTACAAACACGACACCAGGCTCGGGCGGTGGCTTCGGTCAGATGTCGCTCGCTATCGCTGCAGGTGGTGGCGCGTTGCTGGTAGTCCTCGTAGTAGTCGCTATGAGACGTCGTTCGAGATAGCGCTTCTGGCCGCACGGCTGACATCGGATGTCGCACCCCTGTCGAGTGCGGCCCGAGCATAGGATGGCGGTCGCATGGCTGCCATCCCGTCCCCTCTTTTCTGAGCCGCTCAGCGTCGTGTCCCTGTGCGGACACTGCTCCGCAACGACATCACGCACACGTTGTGCAAGGCCACCGCGTGTCCTATGTGGCACACCTCCTCTTTCCCCCTCTCGGTGCGCACCGTCCCAGTGACCGGGCCGGCGCTCGGGTACCACTACAGTGAGTCAAGGTGTGCCCTCAGTACGTCCTCGGAGTTGTCTGCCCGCACGAAGATGGGCACGTTATCAATCCCGGTGGCGATGTAGCTTGAGAGGAGCCACGAACCGGGTGGGAACTCAAGTGTCTTGTCAAGGATGCTGATGTCAATCTGGAAGGAGCTGCTGACCACAGACCTGTCATACGGCCTCGGGAGAGTGCCGACGAAGAAGGTGTGGAGCTGCTGGAGCGCGTTGGTATTGAGGTACGCTATCCGCTGGGTCGCAACTGCACCCCCAAGGCCATACTTGCGTCCCTGTCGGAGGAGCCTCTCGACCGCACGGCTGCACTCGGCTGTGGGGCCTGTGTAGCCGCTTGGGATGAACTCCTGCGCCTCATCAAACACGAACAGGATATAGGGCCTGATCTCAAAGCTGCGCTTCCTGTGCCAGAGCGCCGCGGTTGTCAGCTCAACCACCAGGTCCCGCATCGTCTCGGGGTCGGCTATTGAGATGACTATCAACCGCTGGTCGCCACGTAACATCGCAAGAATGTCCTTCCCTGTCACACCCTCTCTCTTTGCGCCCATTGCCCTACGGATCTTGTCCTTCAGGTACCGCCTCGTGGTCGCCCATGTGTAGACCCCAGACTTCTGGTACACACCGAACTTTGCAACGGCCTTCTCAGCAATGCCTGCAAGCGTGTCTACGAACCCCTCGTCTATGAGGTCCCCTTCCGTCTTGCTCTCCGAGTCCATCCAGCCATGGACACCGTACCTGATTTCCTCAAGGGCCTCGAGATATGTGGGCCGGTCTACGCTCTCGGCCATAAGGGTATGTATGTCTGAGAGCACGTCGCCATAGGTCGGCACACGTGCACGGGCGGTCGTGAAGTGTGTCACCCTCTGCCTCTCATACACTCTCTTCAGTGCAAGGTCTGCGCGTCCGTCGTCCTCAAAGTCCCGTGGCTTGACTATGGACTTTGCAAACATCGCAGCATCGATGGCCTGCTCCTCAAGCACCACGGTACTCGGTATTGTGTTGTCCGCCAGCACGTCGCTCAGCAGGAACGGGTACTCGCAGCTCACGTCGAAGACCACCACCTTCGTGTCCTCGGTGTGGTACAGTATCCTGCGGAGGAGGTTCGACAGGAGGTTGCTCTTCCCGCCGCCTGTGAACGAGAACACACCGAAGTGGTACCGCACCAGTTTGTACAGGTCCACGTAGATGGGCACCTCTACACCGAGCTCCTCGAACAGCCTCAGCACCCCCACGCGGGGGTCCAGACGTGGGTCCGGTGTACTGGCCCCGGCCCTGTCCTCCAGCCCCATGCTCTTCCGCACCCGGTCGTTGTAGATGGAGTCGACGGCCTCGAGGCTCAGCACGTGGACCTCAGCGCCCGGGAGCGGATATGAGAACCCCTTGCGGAACTCCATTGTGTTGTCGGGGTATACCACGAGGTCGTAGTTGATCGGGACTGCACTCATCTCTATCTTCATCGTGGACTGGTCGTCCGACTCCCAGTCCTTCACCGACTGCTCGATGACCTCGAACTGGACCGGGTAGTAGTGGCTGTCACTGACACCCTCGATGCCGTAGTGTTCCGGCCACACGTTCGAGATGACCATCACAGTGTACCTCTTCAGCCCCGCCCTCACGCTCGCTCTTGACCGCGACCGGAAGTTGGGGACGGCCACCATCATCCCTTCTTCGAGCTCCGACATGACCTCCTTGTTGTAGTACACCTTGATCCTGCACTCGTACCGTGCTGCGGTGCCGGACCACTCGGACGTATAGTTGGCCGGCACCCGTCTGACCCTTGCCAGCCGGCCCTTGAACTTGCCATCAAAGTCTGTGAACAGGTGCTCAGGCACCTCTCCTCGTCCGCTCAACCAAAGACCTCCTCTCTCTGAATGAACTCAGGTACTGCACAACCTCCCGGAGTTCGGGACGTGTGACCAGCCAGCCCATGGTGCTCTCGATCATCCTCCTGTTCTCGTCGTAGTGGTACTTTGCCACCTTGTCAGCCTCGTAGAGTGGCCGGATGTGTCCGAACACCTCGGGCACACTGCGTGCCGTCATGCTGCTGAACAGTGTCATGATGAACCGCTGGACCGGGCTGTCAATGTCGAGGTAGAGCACGAGTTCCACTGGCTCCACCATGCCACCATAGTCGTGTCGCACAACGAGCGTCTGCTCACTGCCAGTGTCAAACCCCGGATATGCCAGCCGGTCGTAGACCAATACGTTGCTCCTCAACTTGGGGTCGACCGCTGCCTCTGTGAGCTGGAAGTATGCCTTTACGAACGTCCTGTTGAGCGACACCTGGTTCCTCCGGGCGCCGGACACGAGCTCTGGGAGCCG
Organism: Promethearchaeota archaeon; assembly: GCA_027031765.1. GTDB lineage: Archaea > Asgardarchaeota > Thorarchaeia > Thorarchaeales > Thorarchaeaceae > JALVPN01. Next base: position 5,504 of record JALVPN010000017.1, read on the forward strand.
GTCGAAGTGCGGTACGACAGTCTTGAAAGCGGTGTCGTACTCTCGGGTGGCCCACGGTGGACGCAGCCTCTCGTGCTCAACAAGTGACAGCCACTGGAGCACTACCCGGTCGGTGTCCGGTACGTCCTGTGTCGAGGTGTCGAACTGTCCCTTGAAGGCCCCCACATGGTTCAGTGTCGGGAGCAGCTGGCGCTTCAGGTCCCTTGCAGAAGTGTCCTTTGCGACCCCCACGAGCAGCGTCCTGTTCTCCCAACAGGCCTCGGCCATCAGGTACGTGCACATCAGGCCCAAGAACGCGAGGTCGTTCGTCGTCAGCCAGCGACCGTCGACCTTGAACCTCTGGTCATAGAGGAGGCTGCTGTCCTCCGAGAATATGCGCCCACAGACCTCGTCCACGAGCCCCCTCACTCTTTCCCGGAGGCCCCTGACCCGTGGCTCCACCACATAGTGCACCCTGTCCCTGTCCCGTCTGACCAGGGGCCCTATGTCCTTCTTCTTTGACATGGCCTCCTTCAGGACCCTGTCCAGACGCTTGCCCCATGTCTCCTCGTCCAGGTCCAGTGCTGCGAGTATCTCTTCACGGGTCAGCGGGCCACGTCTCTCCAGCTCCATGACCACACGGGGTAACAGGAACTCCCCACGGGGCGGCGGAGTGTTGAGCCCATGACAGCCGAACAGGCGGCGTGCGAATGTCCAGTCAGTCTTGCTGAAACCCCTCCCCTTTATCTTGGCACCGACCAGCCCACACTCCCTGTCGAGGTCTATGCGCGTCGGTGATGTCTCGGCGTAGAACGATGACACTTCCGATGACGGGATGCGGTCAAGGAACAGGATGTCAACTGGCTGCTCCCCGGTCACAGCCCTGTATGCCGTGTAGAACTCGGCGAGTGTCATCAGGTAGTCGGCGTAGGCGGTGTTGTCTATGACCCATGTGTCGGTCGGCCCCGCCTCAAGGCACACCTCTCCGTTCTCATCACGTGTCAGCAGGGTCTGGTCAATTGCTGAGACCTCGCTCACATACACAGGCAGCACCGCGGACACACCGAGCCCCCTATCGATGAACCTGTTGTCGTACTCAACAGTGAGTGCACCGTCACCACCCACCGTGATGCTCCCCCGTGAGGTGTACGCCCCTGCAAAGAAGACTATCAGGTCTGACATCTCGTGGGTGTACCGTGTGCCGTCCACCGCTGCAAACCTTAGTTGTCGTCTCCCAAAGAACGAGTCCACGAAGTCCGTGTCCACCCTGTCCTCGTGGTACTCCACTATCAGCCTCTGCATGAACTGGTCGTATATGCCCCGCACCTTCTCGAAGCGTGCCCTGAGCTCGGACGCCTGCTTCTGGGCGCCCTTCAGCAGCTGTTTGCCTGTGCTCCGTACCCTCCGGCTAATGACGGACCCGGACACCGTCCACATTCTCCCGACCAGCAGTACGTACCGCAACGGTGTATGTGGTGCCTATTAAGGAGTCCTCTCAATGCGGCCGAGCCCGGTCTGTCACCTGCTCTCAGGACGGCCGTCCGGCACTTGCCAGCGAGGTAGTGCAGGACGGGTCATGGAGGATGTGGTCTCTGTACTGTCATGGTCAGCAGTGCCGGGTCTGGAAACTGGGTCACAGCAGCACCGTCGTAGGTGTCCCGTGCATGAATGACCTGACCTCTCCTCAGAGCGACTCATCTGACGTGCCCCGACTGTCGGTGGGGGGGACACAGGAGTGCGCAGTCAAGGTGTGACAGCATGCCCCCCGCCAACAGCGTGGTCGTATCGGCAGCAGACCACCGTTAGAGGTGTCTGGCAATCATTGCAACAAGGTCTACGGTCCGGTTCGAGTAGCCGGTCTCGTTGTCGTACCAGCCCAGGACCTTGACCATGTCCCCAATCGTGAGAGTGCTCGGTGCATCGAACATGCACGACCTCGGGTCACCAATGAAGTCCGACGACACGAGGGGCTCCTCGGTGTACCCCAGGATCCCGGACATGGGGCCTTCGGCCGCTCTCTTGAAGGCCGCGTTGACCTCCTCTGCGTTGACCTCCCTCTCGAC
>JALVPN010000018.1 GCA_027031765.1 Promethearchaeota archaeon
CGCTCCATGCAGAATGCACGGCTGTAGTTGCCGTGGAGCTCGACCACCTTCTTGCTCCCCGCCCGCTGGTGCAGGTTGTCAATGTTCTGTGTGATTACTCCTATCAGTCGTCCCCGCTCCTCAAGCCGTACAAGAGCGATGTGGGCCTTGTTCGGCTGGGCTTGCAACAACACCTGTGCCAGTTCACGGCCCATGGTCCAAAACTTGGACGGGTCTTTCAGGAAAGTGTCATACGTAGCGTACTCGTATGGGTCGTAGCGCTCCCAGAGGCCGCCCTCGCTCCTGAAGTCGGGTATACCGGAGTCAACACTTATGCCCGCCCCGGTCAGGGCCGAGACCTTCTCCGAGGAGGCCACCATCCGTCTTGCCTCCTCTATGCTCCTCTCTATGCTCATTGCGTATTCACAGTGTAGTCACAGGCGAAATCGTTTTCGGTGACGCAAGGCATGTGGCCTGATGACCGGATGCGGTGTTGTCCATTGCCCGTCCGATAGCATACACTCCACTGGTCTGACCAGGGCAGTCCCTACGTATCACGTCACGGGCCGCAGGCACAGATGTCATCGCCGTGTGTGCCGTGTGTCAGACCGCTCTAAGGTGCTCTGTCATATCCAGTGTACCCGTTGCCATCCCAATGAGCTGTGTTGTCCAGGGCCGGGTGAGCATGCGGGACCCGTACTTGCCACAGGCTGACGCCGTCACTGACTGCCCGTTTCGCAGCTCCTCACGTAGTACATTGCGAAAGCTTTTAATCGGTATCAAAGGGATAGGCCCTTGAGTCACTGAGGGAAGCTAGAAACTGTACCTAGCTCCGGACAGGTCCTTGTGACGGTTGTCCTTCTGTGTGTCGGTCTGTTCTTTTCCATTGGCCAGAAGGCAGTGTGAGTCAACGATGCAGGAACGAGAGGGTGATGATTCAGTGACGGGGGCAACGCCAACGACAGACTCCACGGAGGACGAGTGTTTCGAGCTCGTCCCAGAGGACGCCCTGTTGACAGAGCTTGAGGCTGAGCGGTGTCGTGCCTCGGAGCTACTCGACCGGTTGAAGCGCCTCCAGGCAGACTTTGAGAACTACAAGAAACGGATGGCTGCCCGGTTCGAGGAGGTCACCAAGTATGCTGCCGAGGCCGTCCTCTTCAAACTGCTGGAGGTGCACGACAATATAGTCCGTGCGCTGGAAGTCGACTTCTCCTCGGACCCCGAGGCCGCCAAGAAGGGCATCGAGGCCATAGAGCGTCAGATAATGAAGATCTTGGAGCAGGAACAGGTGCGTCCAATCGAGTCTGTCGGCAGGCCGTTCGACCCGTACTACCAGCACGCAGTGCACAAGGAGTACCGCCCCGACGAGGAGGACGGCATTGTGCTTGAAGAGTACCAGAAAGGGTACATGATCCGCGAGAAGGTCCTCCGTCCTGCACTTGTCTGTGTCAACCGGCACGAGCCGCCTGAAGGTCCTGGGACCAGTACTGATGACGATAGTAGTGGCAGTGGCGATACGGTCCACGAGAACACGGCAGAGGAAGGTGAATAGAGATGGCGAAAGTAGTGGGCATCGACTTGGGGACGACGAACAGTGGCATTGCATACATGGAGGGCGGAAAGCCCACCATAATCCCGAACGCTGAGGGAAAGCGCCTGACCCCATCCGTGGTCGGCATAACGACCAAGGGCGAGATTGTGGTGGGCGAGCTGGCGAAGCGCCAGGCGGTCTCCATGCCAGACCGCACCGTCCGGTCCATCAAGCGCAAGATGGGCCAAGACTACAGAGTGAAGATTGGGGACAAGGAGTACACGCCTCAGGAGATCTCGGCCATGATCCTTTCCAAGCTCAAGCGTGATGCTGAGGCGTATCTCGGAGAGGAGGTCAAGCAGGCTGTCATCACAGTGCCTGCGTACTTCAATGACAGCCAGAGGCAGGCCACCAAGGACGCCGGACGCATTGCGGGCCTTGAGGTGCTCCGCATTGTCAATGAGCCGACCGCGTCGGCCCTGGCGTATGGCCTGGACAGGGGCGAGGAGCTCAAAGTCCTCGTGTACGACCTTGGAGGCGGCACCTTTGACGTTTCCATCCTCGATATCGGTGAGGACGTCTATGAGGTGCTTGCGACCAGCGGGAACACGCGCCTCGGTGGTGACGACTGGGACCAGAGGATTATCGACTGGATTGCTAGCGAGTTCAAGAAGGAAACTGGTATCGACATAACCAAGGACCTTTCTGCAATGCAACGCATCCGCGACGCCGCAGAACAGGCCAAGATCGAGCTCTCGACAGTCATGCAGACCACCATCAATCTGCCGTACATCACGGCTGATGAAACCGGTCCCAAGCACATAGACCTTGAGCTCACCCGTGCAAAGTTCGAACAGATGACCGAGGACCTCGTGCAGGCAACAATCGGTCCCATTCGTCAGGCCCTCTCTGACGCCAAGCT
>JALVPN010000019.1:0-1700 GCA_027031765.1 Promethearchaeota archaeon
CGGTAGCCTTCATAGGTCGCCGGAAACCCGGCGACCTATGAAGGCTACCGTGAGGGTATGGTGTCGAGGGTTACGGGACGGGTCACTGTACACACCGAGTATCTCTACGAGCTCGATACACAGACTGGTCTCCTCGGACACCTCCCGCACTGCCGCGTCCTCCACGGTCTCGCCATACTCGATGTATCCGCCGGGGAGTGCGAGGCGGCCCTTGTACGGCTCGCGGCCACGACGTACGAGGAGTACCTGGCCGTCCTCGATTACGACAACATCGGTCGTCGGCGTCGGGTTCCTGTACACCACTCTAGTACATCTCCCTTGATGAGGCACTCACATAGCTCATTATTGTGAGGACTGCGAAGACTAGGAATGCCAGCCATATGATGAGGCTTATGATAAGGATTTGGGCCTTGAAGAACATCTCGACCACGAGGAAGGCCGCTACGACGGCCGTGTTGGACTTCCCACCTATCGAGCTGTCACTCCGGACACCGAGACGCCACTTCACAAGGGTCATGACAACTACCACTGCGAGCGAAGCCCAGTTGATCACGCTGCCGAACAGGAACGACATGTCAGCAAAGGGGAGCGTCCCAAAGGGCGTGTCGATAGGAGGGAGGTACATGTAGACGAGGAGGAGGAAGACGAGGGCTTCAAGGGCATGTATACGGTGGACTGGCGCTCTGGTATAGACACGACCGAATACGCCCCGTTCATACTGCGCAGCACCATAGTAGATGAAGTGCACGGGCGCTACAAAGCTCAGCGCATTGACGAGGCACTGGGAGATGCCGTAGACGAGGGACACCCACAGACCCGTCCACGCACCGAGGATGCCCGTCCACACGAGCCAGTAGTGGGGTATGAACTCAAGCATGATGACTACCGGAAGCGTGCAGAGGGCGACCGCTGCGAGCACGCTCACAAGGGATGCTGACAGAGTGCTGCCTGAACGGCCGAGCCAGAGTACGTAGAGCACCCGGCCGGCGACCAAGATGCCGCCAACAATGGCCAGGGGTGCGGCGATCATTGGCAGCACCAAGAACATGAATACGAAAACTGCATTGGTGCCATAGAATACGCGCCAGCGCAGTGGGACTGTGGTGGTCGAGGTACGGAGGATGTGCACAGTGTTTGCGATGCGGTACCTCTCAAAGTAGAGGAGGCCAAGCCAGGGGGCAGAGAACACAGCCGGAGTGACCACATAGTGGAACAGGGTGTTGGCGAGCGGGAGGGCGAATGGAGCGACCCTGAAGGGGAGTGAGGACATCAACACTACAAAGTACACTGGTGTTATGCCTGCAAGGAGTACCACGACAAGTCGGGTGAGGATGACACGTGGCGTCAACTCTCGTCGCGATGGAGAGCCCGGCCGGTGGTCAAAAGGGTATGCAATACGCGGGCCTCCCGTGAGGGGTGCACATGCGGTTACAGGGTCGGACGCGGGGCCTGTGGACTATCTTAAATAGATGCAACGCCTACAGTGGGACAGCCGCTGCAGAGGTAACATTCCGGAGCCGCTGCACGGAGGGAAACACATGGTCAGTTCAACACTGAAGAGCAAGCTCTCAGCTGCTGCGTTTGTGAGGAAAAGCCGCGTGATCATTGCGCTCGACCTCACAGTGGACACAACTGACAAGAGCGCTGCCGAAGTGCGTGCTCAAGGGGAGGCACTGGAACGCAAGGCGACCGAGATAATC
>JALVPN010000019.1:1710-2432 GCA_027031765.1 Promethearchaeota archaeon
AGGGGGGGGGTGGAGGGGGGGGACGGGAGCGCAGGGCGGCGGAGATAGTCAACGGGAGTGCCGACCACGCGGTGGCCTTCAAGTTCAACCGGCGGATAGGGTGGCCACGCGGACTGTTCGACGGGGTCCCGAATCTCGTGGACCTGGTGCACAGTCATGGCCTCCTGGCCATCATGGACTGCAAGCTGAATGACATCGGGAACACGAACGAACAGATAGCAAGGCTGTACTTCGATGCCGGGTTCGACGCCCTGATAGTGAACCCCTTTGTAGGATGGGATGGCGGTCTGGACTCGGTGTTTGCACTTGCCCGCAGGCGTAGTAAAGGGGTCATAGTGCTGTGCTACATGTCGCACCCGGGAGCCGCCGAGGGCTACGGTCTCGATGTCATTGTGGAGTACAAGAAGAAGCGGTACGAGCCAATGTACAGGCTCTTCGCCGAACGGGCGCTGTCGTGGGGTGCTGATGCGTTGGTCGTCGGGGCGACACAGCCCGAGAAGGTCAGGGAGGTCAGACAGGTCGTACGCGATGAGATGCCCATCATGAGCCCCGGAGTGGGGGCGCAGGGCGGCAGCGCAGCAGAGGCGATAGATGCGGGTACGTCGTACGTGATTGTCGGCAGGGCAGTCATTGACAGCCACGACCCGGCCACTGCAGCCAGTGACATTGCTGCCGAGACCATGAAGCGATGAGATTCACACATCCACGTACAGCCCTGTACA
>JALVPN010000020.1 GCA_027031765.1 Promethearchaeota archaeon
ACCACCGGGACCAAGAGTCTTGCTCTCTTCACTCCTCGTCACCTCCAAGCTGCTCCAGCAGTGCGTCCACCTCTTTCTTTGGCAGGCCCTTGGCCTGCTCCACAATCAGTTCCGCCTCGTCCTCACTGAAACCCTTCTGGAACAGTGCCCGCCTCAGGTCTTCCAGTTCCTCTGGTGTCAGCAGCCTCTCCGCCTCGGGAAGGGCCTCTTCGAGCGGCGGGAGGCGAGCCTCCTCCTCGACCATCCGTCGCCTCTGCTCCTTGAGGACCTCCTTGAGGAAGCCAGCCCGGTCACTGGGCCGCATCTTGTCGAGGTCCTGTCGGAGCACCTGGATATCCTCGTCGGTCAGGCCCACGAGTTCCGCAAGTTCGCTGAGCAGGTCCTCCACATCAAGTACCGCCACCTCGACCGTGCTGGGGGCAACATCGTCCATGGTCTTGAGGATGCCCACATCCTTCAAGTCCTCGTTCATCATATCGATGAGCATCTGTCTCCTGTCCCGCATTGTGGGTGCTGTGGGCACCTCGCCCTTACTGAGTGTGCTGACCAGCCGTCTCAGGACACGGAGCAGCTTTGGTACTGAGAGGACACGGATCCACAGCACGCCGAACAACATGAGGGCACCGAAAGCAATGGCGCCCCACTGGACGGTTGACATGAAGGCCATCTGCTCCTGTGTCATCTCCGAGTACAGCACAATGTGGACGCTGCCGGTCTGGTAGTCCGACTTGGTCAGCCTGATGTCAATGGTGTACTGGTCCACCAGAGTGGGCCTCAACGCAAAGACGTATGTGCCGTTACCAAGGTCCCGCTCAAGTTCGCCAACACGCTCCAAGCTGCTGACAATGCCGGAGGTCTCGTTCTGCGCCCCGACAACCGGCACATTGTGGTCGAGGTCAATGAATGTGACACGTATTATGATGACCTCCCCGACGAAGTGTGGTGGGTCAGGCATCTCGTAGACGGCCTCCGTGGCAATCTTCCGTACTATGATGTTGAGCTCGACCTCGGCATGGGAGTAGTTGCCCTTGGAGAACAGGACTCTCACCCGGTACGGCTCCGAACGCACTTCGAGCCTCGTGATACCGACAACAGAGGGCCCGAAGAGGTAGCTGCCATTACCGAGGTCTGTGAGTGCATGAGTACCGAACTCCCATATTGCGGTCACTGTCGCGTTGGTCACGGGCCTGTTGTGCCACGTGTCGTTGAGCAGGAACAGCTGGGTGAAGTCGTCGCCCACTGGTACCGTGACCTCCTCCGGGCCGACCACCTCTGTGGGTATCGGTTGCACCACCAGTTTGAGTTGTCCCGCAGCGTATGCGTAGCGCTCCTTCCTGAAACTCACTGAAACACTGTGTGCGAGGGTGCCAGCTGCGACCACAGTGGAGTTGAGCGTCAGCGAGTAGTTGCCACCACCAAGGTCGGTGAGCGTCCCGAAGACACCCTCCATCAGGTAGGTGCCCAGTGCACCGGTCACGCCACGGTCGTTGTGGGTATCCCAGAGGCCCACATAGAATGTGACCTCCTCGCCATAGACGACCGTCTTCTGCGCGTCGCCAACAATGACCACTTCCACGGGGATGGGCCTCATGACCAGCAGGAACTGCACCGACGACGGCGTGTAGCCCTCGTTCGTGCAGTACACTGTGAGCACCCAGTCCCTCACATCGAGGTTGCTGGTGTCCACCAGTGTAGAGTAGTACCCGTCCCCGAGTTCTGTCAGCTCGCCCGTGACGTTCGAGACCACAAAACTCACCTGGAGGCCGGCCACTGGCTGGTTGAGGTCGGTGTTGTTCAGGTAGACAGTGAGGTTGACCAGGTCGTTGGCCACGACTTCCTGGACGGTGGGCACGACGGCCCTGAGCTCAGTTGATATCTCACGGATCTCTATTGTGACCTGTGTGTTCAGGTCCTTGAAGTTGGTTGACTGGGCCTGCACGAGGACTGGGTGGCTACCTATCATGACGCCCTCCACCAGTAGCACCCCGGTGTATGCGTGGAGCGTGTCCTCCCACGTCAGTGTCCCGTTGCCGCCTGTCCAGCTGTACGTCACCAGCGCTCCCTCGATGGGGCTGCCGTTGGGCATGGTGTACGAGACCGTGAGGGTCACAGAGCCACCGTTGACGGTATTCCGGGGTTCCAGGTCGACCTCGATATGCGAGGCCATCCGTGAGATGCGGATCGGGAAGTCGGTGTGGACCGTTTCAAAGTTCTTGAGTGCAAAGCGCACTTGGACGCTATAGTCTGAAGCATTGAGTGTGGTGGAGTCTATGGTCGCGGAGTATGTCCCTGTACCGACCTCGGTCGCAGGATATGTGGTGCCAAGGAGCGTCAGGTTGACCCCGCCACCCGTGACCGGCAACCCATTGCGTGCGTCGGTCACGTTC
>JALVPN010000021.1:0-286 GCA_027031765.1 Promethearchaeota archaeon
GTACTGAATGGTGGCTGACAGGAAGAAACAACGTGGACTGTCTGCGTGCATCGTCCGGGCGCTCCCCGGGCTCATCTTGGGGCTTGTCGTGGGCACAGTGGTCATGATACTGTTGCCGGTTCCCGGTCAGGGGATCAGTTTCGAGGTGACGGCACAGGGGTTGCCGCCCACGGTGAACTCGACGGTGCTGTCCACCGGTGGCGACGCGACAAGGAATGTCACGCTCCTCACCGAGCGGCCATCGCTCTTGGGGCACGGGTGGCACACGTGGACTGAAGAGACAGGG
>JALVPN010000021.1:296-7331 GCA_027031765.1 Promethearchaeota archaeon
GGAGTCCGGGTGAGCAGGCCTGGGTGGAGGCGCAGGAGACCGACGCGGGTCTCCGTGTCCATGCCATCAGGACGACCACCCACATGGACAGGTACGTCAGCGTGGCCATGCGCTACTATGAGCATGTCCGCGTGACGGCACGGATATTGCTCGAGTCGGGTGACTGTAGTGTCGTGCTGAGGGCGTCCATCGAACAGTCGTCCCTGGAGGTGGTGAATGAGGAGGTGCAGATGTGGCTCCCGGTACACTCGGATGAACAGGAAATGGGACTACAGCCGGGTGCCAACACGGTGGTGCTGTACATGGACGCACCTGTCATCCATCTCGGTGACGGCTGGGCGCGGCTACTGAGGCTCGGCCTGGTGCTGACGATGGAGGACGAGGGCACGGCTGTGGTGGAGTCTGTGGTCGTCACTGGACAGGCCGGGCGTGACATGTACCCGGTGGTCATAGACACGAGGTCGACGCAGGGGGCAGACCTCTTTGCTGAGCCGTACACGACACTGCTCTGGGACTTCCCCGTCCTCAACGTCACCGCTCCTGATGCAGGTGGCATGACGGGCGCGCTGTGTCCCAGGGCCCAGAACGAGACGCTCTACCTCCCAGCAGGCGAGTACACGGCCAGCGTGGTGTGGTTCACCTCAGGCTATCCTCGGGGGGCGGTGGCATGGCTCACGTTCCGTGTGGGCGACCCCGGGGGTGTGTATGTGCGGATGGCGGTGCCGGTCACTGAGATCCGCCTCGACGTGGACCCACCGGTAGTCCAGAGCATCTACGTGGACGAGTGGTCGCAGGACAGTAGCTGGCCAATCACGCACTATCACCTCACCGACGTGGGCCCCTCGTTCCCGGATGTCCTCTACGTGCCCGGGGGTGCATGGATGCTCAGTGTCACTGCAACACCGTACGTCGGCGGTTCTGTCCCTTCGCTTACGGAGCGCATAACGGGTGTCACCGAGGCCAACACTATTGTGTGTCACATACACCAGCCGCTCCTCGTCCTTGGTGGCTTGGCCATGATGCCTGTGATTGCAGTGGCCATGGTCGTGGCCGTGGGGGTGCTGCTCGTAATCCTGATAGACCTTGGTAGTGGTGCTGGCCCGCTGACCACACGCTCGCTGATTGAAGACCCGCGTCGACTACCGCTTGCGCTCCTCAGTATCTCATTCATGGTACCGTGGTACGGCTACGCATCGGCACTGGCCTGTAGCAGCGGTCCCGTGACAGAGTGGACCACGGTGGTGCTGCCGCTCCTCACAAGAGTGGTCACTGTCGGTACCGGGCCCGGCGTGGTGGTCGTCGGTGGCACTGGAGTGTGGGGGATTGTTGTGCTGGTGCTCTTCTGGGCGCCCGTGCTGTACTTGTGGGCCCTCGTACTCCGCCCGGATGTCCCGCCCCGTCCGAAAGTGTACACGGTCGTGTTTGCTGTGCCTGTGGCGGTCGGGCTCGTGCTTGGGCTGCTGAGCGGCACGCCGCCTCTTGTTGGCCCGCTCTTGGCATGCGCAGGCCTTATTATCTGGCTGGTGTGGGCTGTCCACGACGGGCTCCTACGACTACCGCGCAGGCCCGGGTCCGAGTAGCATGGTCGTAGTGACCATATGGAGGTGTAGAGACTGAGCCCACGCCGGGACGCACAGGGGGACATGCCACTGGCCCTCCGACTGGGGCCGACAACGTGGCGTGTCCTCATCGCACTACTGAGCAGACACAGGCCGTGTGGCCCACGGGAGCTCGCCCGGGTCCTCGGCCTCAGCAGTCACAGCGTTGCCATATACCACCTTGAGAAGCTGGTCGGACATGGGGTGGTCGAGAAGACCCCGGACGGCGAGTACACGATACGGGAGGACGCCGACCTCGACGTCCTTGACAACTACCTGTTCTTCCAGTCATGGGCGATACCCAGGGTCGCCACGTATGCTGCGTTCGTCACAGGCCTCTTTCTCACCTACCTCGTCGGCGTGGGCATAAGCTACACCGTGGACTCAGGCTACGCACTGGCCATTGGTATCTCTGCGACCCTCCTCCTCTGGGCGGAGGCATACCGACAGTGGCAGGGGCTGGCGTGAACACCGTACGGTCACATCTGCAAGACGGCAACTGTATCAGACGTGGTGGACACGAGGCTGGCGTTAACACCATACGGTCACAGCACACGGTAGTGGCCCGCTCGGGTCAGACCCCCACGGCTCTGCGCAGGCCCCGCACCATCAGGAGCAGCACCACGACACCCGCAAGGACCGCCACCGAGACCACTGTCTGGAATGCCGGAGTGCCGATTCCCATGAACGCGAGGACAGCGCCTGTCACGATACAGGCTATGAACGGGAGCGTATTGAAGGGCGTCCTGAGCTGGCCGGCACCGGCGACGGCGAGGAACAGTCCATAGGCAACAATGCCAAAGGCTGCAGCCAGTGCGAACATTACGGCGAGGAGTTCGAACAGTCCGAAGAGCAGCCAGCCGGCAGCAGGGACGAAGTAAGCGACCACTAGCCAGATGAGGTCGAACACCATGATATACTTGAGCCCCGTGGCCGAGTTCTTGATGTCGGTGTCTGACGGTGCGTTGCTCAGCATGATTGTGAGCGCGAGGAACGCGATGAGCCAGAACAGCGGGTTGATGACCGTCAGGCCGGCCAGTGTGTAGAAGAAGAGGTAGACAAAACTGCCGATTTGCCAGACCGGTTCGAGAGCGGAAGGCTCGGAGCCCTTCATCTGTATCAGACGGCTGAGCAGTGACAGGGCCTCCCCACCGATTCCCGGCGACGCTGGCACGAGGTATGTGGCGGCGAGCGCAAAGAAGGTCAGGAGCACCAACGACACCGCCACTGGGGCAAGCCCAATGACTGCACCCTTCACTGCGTTGTCCGGTACCTCATGGGTCACATAGCCGAGCACGATCTTGTCGTCCTGTTCGGACACGTTGATGGGCTTGAACTCTATGATCTTGGTTCTGGTGAACAGGCACCCCAGCGCGTGCGACGACTCGTGCAGTGCAACGCCAGGGCCGACGAACAGACGCCAGGCACGTGAACCCGGGTTGCGCGTGACATCGAGGAAGTAGAGCGAGAGGCGCTCCAAGACCCAGCCCATGCCCCAGACGACGAAGAACAGCACGACCGCAAGCAGGACTATTACGAAGTAGGCGTTCATCACCAGTCCTCCTACTGCAACCGGCGGGCCCGTCCGGACACCGTGGACACGCACAGAGGGGCACAGACAGGCTGCCCGGAAGCATCACTCGACCACTGTGGGACTGGGCCACCATGCCTTATGTCTGTTTCCTGCGTGTTCCGACCGTCGGGCCGCTGACCCGCTGCTACGGGCTAGGGCGTGAGGCCGCAGGGAAAGAGTGCTACCACACTGACGGGAGGGACACTGTGCGCATGCCCACAGGACAGGAACACTCCCGGACGGCAGAACCACTCCCGGACGGGCCCCCAGACTGGCCCGGGCCCACACATTCGTAGCGGCCACCAGACGCCTTGGGCGACCATGAGACCGGTGCGCTGAGGCCACGGCCCTGTGTTGTCAGGCACACATCGAGTGACCCGCGACCGGGCAACATGAGACAGCCCATATGCCATTGACGCGTCGGCTGGGCGCCTGCCGGTAGACCGAGTGGTGGCGTGGCCTGCACTGTCCGTCGTTGCCACCAGCCACCCGGTGCGCCCGACTTGTGTCCGGGAGCACTCAACGAAGCTTATAGCCCACCGTGAGAGGACATGGCACGACGCCCACCGTTCCCCTGTTGGAGAGTGTCGCGCACCAGCGTGCCCCTCTGGACACGGGACGGAAGACGGACGACCGACAGATGGTTGTTGGAACAGATGGCAAAGACCTACAGGAATGCAATGGTAGCAGTGGTCTCAGTGCTCACGATGACGGTGCTGTGCTCACCACTCCTCAGTGTCAGGATGACCACGGCCACCGCAGCACATGTCGCAGTGCAGGCAGGCGGACTGGTCGACCACCCGCCCATAGTGGTCACGTCGGACGATGACTTCGCAGCCCTCGGGTTCCCTGGCTCTGGCACGGAGGGTGACCCGTATGTGATTCAGGGCCTCCGGATACGCACGGACGGCATCGCCATAGAGGTGAGGGACACTACGGCCTACTTCGTAGTGAGGGGCTGTACACTCATGCCAGAGACCAGTAGCGGACAGTGCGGGGTGCAACTCCTCCAGGTCGCGACCTTCGTTGTCGAGGACTGCAATATCACAGGCATGGCGAACGGCATTACGATTGTCAACAGCGCCGGTACGGGGCCGACAGCACCCAGACTAGTGCGGAACAACACAGTCACGGACTGCGACAGAGGGGTGATGGCTATGACAGGCGCCACTATAGATGAGAACCGCATAGAACGGTGTGGGACGGGCATCTATGTCTCGGAGGAGACCGGCCTCAACATCGGGGGCAATACCCTCAACGGCTGCGGGCTGGTGGTCGAGGCACATGTGCTCGACTATTGGGATCACAATGTGACGGGCAACACTGTCAACGGCAAGCCCCTTGGTTGGCTCATTGGTCTCGGGGACACGGTGGTGGACATGAGCACATACGGCCAGGTCCTCGCTGCTGACTGCCATGGTACCACCTTTGAGAACGGCAGCTTCACGGGGGCACCCTTCCAGCTCGCCTTCTCGACCGGGTGCACTATCAGGGACATGAACGTCACCGGCACCGGGATCACCGCAGTAGCCCTCAACCTCAGGGGGACATCCGACACCGTGGTCAACAACACCAGGGTGGAGGACTCCGACGGAACGGGGGTCTGGCTGAACGAGTGCGAGAACATCACACTCACCGGGAGCAGCATTACCGGCTGCGAGCGCACCGGCCTGTACCTCACCCAGAGCCAGGGCTGCAAGGTGACACGCTGCTGGATACTGGACAATGGGGATACGGGCATTGATGTCGAGTATGGTGGCAGCCACATGGTGTGGGACAATACCATCGGGTGGAACAGACGCAACGCCGAGGACGACAGCACCGACACCGCATGGGACGACGGCGTGAGCACGGGCAACGCATGGAGTGACTACGACCCCTCAGAGGAGACGTACCGGGTCGAGGGCCAGAGCGGCTCTGTCGACCACTACCCGCGGCTCATCACGTACCTCGAACACCCGCGCGTCTGGCACCTCGGTGCCACACAACTCAGCTATGTCAACGGCACCACCGGTAACAACATCACATGGGTGGCAGCCCTCGCCTCGCCAGACCACTATGAGATATACAGGGACGGCGAGCTCATTGCGAATGCGTCCCTCACACCGGGCCTGCTGGTGATAGGCGTCGACGGCCTTGCTCCGGGTACCTACACGTACACAGTCGTCATCTTTGACAGCTCCGGCGAACAGGCCAATGATACCGTGTACGTGATGGTGATGACGCCCACCGCAACGACAACGACCACCTACCCCACCTATACGACAACTACGAGCACGAGCACGAGCACGACCGTGACCACGACCGCGACCAGCCCGTACACCAATACGACCACCACCTCCGGGACAGGCGGTAGTACGGCCGCGGACCCCGCAGTGGTGGCAGTCTACCTCGGGGCCATCGGTGCAGGGATACTGCTCCTCGGCGCAGCAGTGTACATCCTCCGCACCAAGGTGTAGACAGCACAGTACGACGGCACGGTACGACAACACGGTACGACAACACGGTACGACAACACGGTACGGCGGCACAGTGCAGACGGTGCCATGGGCGAGGTGTCGGACACTGTAGCGCAGCCAGCGCCTCCATGACATGACACGACACGACACGACGTGACATGGACACTGGACACACGGCCCGGCTGGACCCGGGTCGCATGCTCTACTCCTCCTCGGAATCGTTCTCAGGCGGGCCGACCGCAGCGGATGCAACGTGTCAGGTACGGCCCGCCACCCACGGCTGTCATGGGGGGTCCATGCAAACATGGCAGTGGCGTGGTCTGAAGACTCTGCTGACGCGGTCACTCCTGCTCCGTGTCGTTGGAGGCCGCCATGAGGACAGCCCTGGCGAGCGCATCGGGCGTGGCGCCGATGAACTGTGCCCCCTTCTTTTCCAGAGTCCGTTCGACCTGTGACCTGATGGCGCCATGGTCGAGCGGCACGCCCTGCAGGTCACGTTCTATGTCAAGGATTGTGTCCTCCGGGTGCAGGAAGAAGTCGCCTGTGATCCGCACGTGCGCTATGCTCTGGCCACTCACAGCAAGCTCGACCTTGACCAGCTTGCCGCCCGGCACCTTGAAGACGCTCCTGCCCACTCGCATCACCTCCTGGCGTTCCACTCGTCGGTGGAGTACTTCTCGCGCACGAGCTGTTGCATGGACTCGCGCTCCTCAGCGGTCAGGGCCCCCGGTCCCAGCTCGATGCTGAGGGCAGAGGAGAACCCCTCTGCAAGGGCGTCCCGCAGCTCCGTCATAGAGACCTCGCGTCCCAGTGCATCCCTGACCGACGTCACGCGCTGACGCACCTCACTGACCATCTTGTCCGAGACCTTCTCGGCCGGCACCTTCAGCACAGAGAACATCGTCTCGATGTCGAGGTCGAGCAGCACCGTGCCATGCTGGAGGAGACAGGAGTACCGCCGCGTCTGCGCATTCCCAGACACCTTCCTGCCATTGATGACAATGTCGTTTATCGGCCTGAACTCGGCCCTCAGACCGAGGAGGGCCAGCCCCTCCACAATGCCACTGCAGACCAGCTCGTAGGAACGGAGGATGTTGTCCGGTGCCAGACGGTGCCCCCGGGGGACAATGATGCTGTACGTGATCTCACCATTGAAGTCGTGGTACACCGCACCGCCTCCCGTGAGACGACGCACGTAGTCAATGTTGTTCCTGCGACAGTACTCGTGGTCGACCTCCTCAGACAGGCCCTGGAACGTGCCAATCGAGACCGCCGATGGCCGCCAGCGGTACAGCCTGAGCGTCGGCGGGACCTCACCACGTTGCATTGCCAGCATGATTGCCTCATCAATGGCCATGTTCTCATGTGCCGTGTGTACCTCAAGGTCTATGCAACGGAACCTCTC
>JALVPN010000022.1 GCA_027031765.1 Promethearchaeota archaeon
CTGTGCAAGAAGCGGGGCTTCTTCTGGGGCCCGTCACCAGAGATTTACGGTGGCAGTGCCGGCTTCTACGACCTCGGCCCGCTTGGGAAGCTCCTCAAGAACCGGCTTGAGGACATGATACGGCGGCGGTTCGTACGTGCCGGGTTCTGGGAGGTCGAGTGTCCAACGGTATCGCCCGCCATCGTGTGGCGTGCGTCCGGTCACCTTGAGGGTTTCATCGACCCGGTCACTCAGTGTACGGACTGTGGTCAGGTCTACCGTGCTGACACGCTCATCAAAGAGCAGGCCCCTGATGCGTCCGTCCAGGGCCTCTCCATGGACGAGATGTCTGCAATGATATCATCCCTGGACATCCGTTGTCCTGCGTGTCGGGGGGCCCTGGGGCCTGTCCGTGAGTACAACCTGATGCTCAAGACCCAGCTGGGCCTCGACCAGGAGGCATACATGCGCCCCGAAACAGCCACCACCACATACCTCCTGTTCAAGAGGCTCCTCACATTCTTCAGGGACAAACTGCCGGTGTCCGTGTTCCAGATTGGCAAGGCCTACCGGAACGAGATCAGTCCACGGCAGGGCATGCTCCGCCTGCGCGAGTTCACACAGGTGGAGGCACAGATGTTCATCCTTGAGCGGGACGAGGCGTCATGGCCCCCCTTTGAGGCCGTCCGCGACGAGGTACTGCCACTCCTCCCACATACCATCCAGGAAACGGGCTCCGAAGAGGTCCAGCAGATGACCCTTGCAGAGGCGCTTGCAGCAGGGCACTTCCAGAAGGCCGCATACGCGTGGTGCGTGTACCTTGCCCACTCGATATTCAGGGACATGGGCTTTGGTGACGGTGCCGTCCGTCTGCGTCAGCACCTCCCCACAGAGCGCGCCCACTATGCTGCCGACGCCTGGGACGTGGAGGTCTATAGCCGCAGTTTCGGGTGGGTCGAGTGCTGTGGTGTCCATGACCGCGGCAACTACGACCTGGCCCGTCACCAGGAGTTCTCACGCGAACGCCTTAGCGTCAAGGTCGATGGCGAGCTCGTGGTGCCGAATGTCCTTGAGATAGCCTTCGGAGTGGAGCGGCCGCTGTTCTGTGCAATTGACAATGCATACGTGCAGGACGAGGAACGGGTCTGGCTGAAGTTCCCGCCCCCCATCGCACCCATCCAGGTAGCGGTCTTCCCGCTCATGGGGAAACCCGAACTTGAGGGCCCCGCCAGAGAGGTCTACGAGAAGCTCGTGGACAGCGGCCTTGTCGCATACTATGACAAGGGTGGTTCGATAGGCAGGCGCTACCGCCGGCAGGACGAGGTCGGTACGCCGTTCTGCATCACCATTGACTACGACACCCTCGAAGACAACACCGTGACGGTCCGGAACCGTGATGACATGCAACAGGTGCGGGTGGGAGTAGACAGTGTGGTAGGGACGGTCGCACAACTCGTGCGTGGTGAGGTCTCGTTCGCATCACTGGGATAGCCCCGCTGCGCCGCCCCTATGGGCGGTCACTGTCTGTGCTGCCCGTGTCTGGCATGGATCACGAGCTCGGAGCACCCTGGCGACTGTGACCCCAGCCTGCCCCACCACTCCGTGTGGTCCAGTCTGCCTGCCGCGGCGCAACAGAGATAAGGCCCGCATGCAGACACACTGAAGGAGAGAGGGTTAACAGATGAGCGAGCCCCCCGAGCCCGTTGAGATAAAGACGATACTGGTCGCCGTTGATGGTTCGAAACACTCCGACAAGGCAGTCCGTTACGCATGTGCGATTGCCCCGCCGCTCGGTGCCGAGGTGATCCTGCTGCACGTCGTACCCATGCTCGTATCGGCAACCCCCTACCACGACACGGTCAGCGACCAGCCATTCCTTGCACTCCAGAAGGTCGGAGAGGACATCCTCTCCAAGGCAAAGGCCCTTGCTGCCAGCCTCAACTGTCCTGTGACAGACCTGATTGCCCAGGGCGACCCAGCCAACACCATAATCCGCGTGGCCGAAGAGAAGGGGGCTGACATCATAGTCATGGGCTCAAGGGGGGTCAGTGGGTTCAAGAGGCTGTTCGTGGGCTCGATAAGCGACAAGGTGGCGAACCAGGCCCCGTGTCCCGTGATGATAGTGCGCTGAACACCACACCACCGGAGACGGCTGCGTCACATCTGGGTGCGGCCATTGACATCGGGACTTCAACACTGAGGGCCGCAGTGGTCGACCTGCGTTCGGCCCGCGTCCTTGCCACACGTGCTGTCCCCAACCCGCACAATGCGGTCGGGTATGATGTCGTGACGAGAGTGCAATATGCGCTCAGGGGCGAGCGGGCCGCAGCAGCACTCCGGGACAGTCTCCGTGGTGCCACGGTCGGCCTTGTCACTGGAATGGTCCGCCGGCTCGGCCTGTCACGCGACCGCGTCAGAGAGATGGTGGTCGTCGGCAACACGGTCATGCACCACCTGTTCCTCGGGCTATCGGTCGATGGCCTTGCAGAGCACCCCTACACCCCGGAGTCACGGGGACCGGTGGATGTCTCAGGTGATGCCCTTGCCCTCGACCTGCCCGCGTGCACCTGCCACGTGCCACCTGTGGTCGACGCATTTGTTGGCCCCGACGCGCTGGCGTCGCTCATCGCCTCAAGGGGACACTGTGCTGGCGGCACCTGCCTTGTGATGGATGTGGGCGTGAACACCGAGCTCGTCCTCGTGGACGGCGACCACACGTGGATGACCTCGGCCCCATCAGGGCCGGCCTTCGAAGGGATGTCCATCGAGTGTGGCATGCCTGCAGTACCTGGGGCTGTCTTCTCGGTGCGGGTACAGGAAGGTGGCCGCGTGGCCGTGAGGACACTGGGCAGAGTGCCACCACGTGGCCTCTGTGGCTCCGGCGCGGTCTCTGCAGTCGCCGAGGCCCTGAGGGCGGGCCTGCTCACCCGCGAGGGCTCAATCCGCCGTGACACCGTGCACCCGCTCATCGTGAGGGGTCCTGGGCCGTCCGTGTCCATCTGTCTCGTGCGCCCACATGGCGCAGCCCCGTCCCGGACGAGTCGGGGAGTGTATCTCTCACAGCAGGACATCAGGATGCTCCAGCTCTCAAAAGCAGCAGTGAGGGCTGCACTGGACACGCTCGTGGCCACTGCCGGGACAGGGAGCAGTGACATTGACAGAGTTGTACTCACGGGTGCGTTCGGCCACAGCATGGATGTCCGGGACCTCGTGGACATCGGCGTACTGCCGGCACGGCTCGCCCCGCGTGTGGTCCAGGGACGTGACTGTGCACTCCGTGGTGCCATCATGTTGCTGCTGGACAGGGACTTGCGGAGTGTAGCCTCGTCGCTGGCCTCACGTACACGCTACGTTGACCTTGAGGCATCCCAGTCGTTCGACCAGCGCCTCTCAGCAGCGCGCCTCTTCGATGTCAGTACGTGAGGTCATCCGGACTGAAGACCTCGCCCCTGCGTAGCCTGGACGATGATAGCGGCCTCCCATCACGCGTCCTGACCCGGGGGACGACCACTATGTGGAACCGCCGGAGGCCGTTCCGTTCCCTAAGCTCGTTTATTGCGAAGGCGTTCTTGACCACTGAGATCTCGTCTGACACGACCAGTGCCTCGAGGTCTGCCATCTTGTCGGCACCCCCCTCCACGGTGTCAATGGGGAACACCGTCCAGCGCCCCTCTGGGCACTCCTCCCTCAGGAAGGCCTCGACAGCCCTCCGCCTCTCCTCGTAGCTCTGGATCCGCTCTGCATCCTTCTTCCACGAGACCATCCTGTCCGTTGTCAGGCCTATCGCGACGTGCTGGCCCAGACGCAGCGCTGTACGCAGGAGGTGTCTGTGTCCTTCGTGCAGCCTGTCAAACGTCCCTGCAAAGACCACCTTGCGGTACGGCCAGCAGGAAGGCAGTCACTCCACGCCCCTTGTCTGCAGCAGTCCCGCCTCTTCGAGGTCTCTGACAATCTCCTCCAGCGTCTTCAGTCCGATGTCGCCGAACTGGAAGCACACCTTCTCCCAGATCTCGTCGAGGGGCGTCCAGTCACGGGCAAGGTTGAACAGCTCGTCCAGGCCTTCCATTATGTGTCGGTAGTCCTCGCGCATCTCCATGTACTTGAGCGCCTTCGCCCCCATTTTCCTGAACAGGTAGCCGGGGTTCAGGGCGTACTTGAATGTCCTCCTGACCTCCAGGCCTGACTCGCGTGTGAGCCGTTTGAAGATGTCCTCCTCTTTTGCCTCCAGCCCGACCTCAGCGCACGCCCCCTCGTATGCCTTCCTTGCAATGAGCATTGATGCTGAGTACGACATCTCAAGGGCGGCCGCCAGCGCGTCCTTCAGTCTCTCCTGTTCTGCAATCAGGTGCCATTCCTCACCTGCCCTCCGGAGGGTCGCAGTACCAAGTTCGTGGGCGTACTTCAGTTGTCGCAGGAGTCTTGAGTACTGCTCGTCGGGGTCGCCCTCACACCTCGCGAGTCGGCGTACCCCCCTGATGAGCACCTCTTCGAGTAGCTCCTGTGCCTCAGCCCTGCAGTCATTGAGCACGAGCTCCTTGCAGGTGTGGCGCGGCATCGTGAGTGACAGTGTGCTCAACACGGCGACGCGTGTGGCGAGTGCCAGTTGTCCCGGGTCGAGCTTGTCCACAGTGTCCTCTGACGTGTGATAGAACTTGTCAGGGTGGACATTCAGCATCACCGCTGGCACGCCGACAGTACTGTCCGTGAACATGAAGTGGTCACTCCCTGCTGAATAACGGGCGTACCTGCAGACCGGCGGTGCAATGCCCTCACCACGACGCGGCTCGCGGGCCACCTCCCCCTCGTTCCTGAGCCAGTACCTCACCACATTGTTGAGCGTCGTCGGGAGCGAGAACGGTGTCCTGTAGAGCCACATCGCTGAACCGGCCTTGCACGGGTCTGCACCCACCATGTCTAGGTTGACCATTGCGATGCAGCGTTGCAACAGCTCCCGTTCATTGTGGATGAACCTGATAGTCCCGAACCACTCCGGCCCCCAGAGGAAACGCACCGAGTACTCTAGGGGGCCTACAACCCCCCTCTCGATGAGTGACGACAGTGTCCGCAGGGCCTCGAGCAGGGCTGCTGACCCGGAGGCGTTGTCATTTGCTCCGGGCAACGGGTGGCAGATGTGCGCGAACAGCCACACCTCTTTCGATGGGTCCTGTCCCGGGATCAGGGCACTAAGTACCTCCATTTCCCCCTCTGTGAGTTCCGCCTGCACCCTGGCCCGTACTCTGACGGTCTTCCCATCCATGAGCCACTGACGGAGCTTCACCCCGTCCGCCTGTGCCAGAGAGAACCCGAACCTCGTGCTGTCCTTTTCATCCCCCGTGGGCCAGATGGCGTCGTACCGTCGCATGGCTGCAATCTCATCCTTGCCTGACGGTGGGACGAAGGTGAGCAGCCCCACTGCACCGTGCTCGACACATGCCATCCTGTGGACGTGCCGTGCGCGGGCCTCACACAGTACGACCTTCCCCTCCACATCGAGTCCGTCGTAGTCCTCGGGTCGTGTCCCCTTCCCGACGTACACCACTTCGGCCTCGACATCAACGGATGTGGAGTGGGCAACAAGGCTGATGGGCTCCGCGGTGTAGTCCGCCAGCAGTCCCTTCTCCGGTTCCAGTAACTCGAGGGTCCCAGCCGTGGCCCGCCATGCATACGGTGCCGTCCACGTCTCAATGGTGTCCTTGCCATCTGCGGGGTACCTGAACACCTCGCACTGGGCCCCGGACACCAGACCGGCCTCACGTCGGACGTACTCTATCGCATCGTGGATCCCAGCTGTCGCCTGTATCCTGTGGTGCTGCGATATTGCCGCCGCATAGCTCTTTGCCCGGACACCGGACACGGTCTCGCGCACCCGTCTGACCATTTCTTCGCGTAGCATCTTCCCTCAACGCTGCATGAGCGGTCCCCTACATAAGTACTATACTGATTGACCGTTTCCCCACAGCCCCCGGGTCGTCGGCGTACCACGGCAATGTCCACATACAATGGCTGTAGTACTTGGCCTGCCCACCAGACAGTACAGGCCGGTCA
Organism: Promethearchaeota archaeon; assembly: GCA_027031765.1. Taxonomy (GTDB): domain Archaea; phylum Asgardarchaeota; class Thorarchaeia; order Thorarchaeales; family Thorarchaeaceae; genus JALVPN01. The sequence goes on from JALVPN010000022.1 coordinate 6,025, forward strand.
CGTCCGGTCTCCGCTCTCTCGTGCCCCCCAGCCCCGACCGTAACGCCCACCCTCGTCGGTGACGGGTGCACCGGACTGCCATGGTGGTTGGGGCACCACCCTCCCCACGGTCGATGCCATACCGGGCCACGTGAGGTCCACTGGAGGGCCGTGGTGGACGTACGGGTGGGCCCCATGAACAGGGACTAGTCTCCCCTCTTGCCGAGCTGCGCATCAAGCATGAACAGTGCGTTCTTCGAGTCCCCTATCATCTTGAGGAGGTCTCTGACCTTCATGGTCTGTTCTTCCTCCTCGATCTGTTCGTCATAGAACCAGTGCAGCATCGGGAGGGCTGCGCGGTCGCCGTTCCTCTCGGCGATCTCACCTATCTTGAATATCCTCTCACTCACTTTCTTCTCGTGTTCGTAGGCGTCCTCCCAGGCCTCCAGTGGTGAGCTCCACTCCGTTTTGGGCCTGCCAATCGCCTCCAGCTCTACCTTGCCACCCCGGTCAACAATGTGCTCCCAGAACCGCATGGCGTGCTCATACTCCTCTTTCGCCTGGACCTTCATCCAGTGAGCCATCCCGTTCAGGTTCTGCTGTTCGAACCATGCCGCCATGGCTAGGTAGAGGTATCCGCTATACAGCTCAAAGTTTAGCTGGTCGTTGATTGCATCCTGAAGCTCTTTGCCAATCATCATGGGACTTACCCCCTGTGTGAGTTAACCAATGTTAATAACTACTTATATCCCTTCCGCTGTGTCGCCGTGCCTGTCTGTGACTGACGGCCGCTCCAGCACCCGGCGGCTGGTAGGGGCCCTTCCGGACGTGGTGGTCTTGACAGTCCGGGCAGATGCTCCCCGTACGGGGGTTGACACAGTGACGTCCTGTGGTCCATGGCACGAAGCTTTTTCTGTCACGAATCAGTACCACGCCAGTTTGTCGTTGGAGATGGTCGTGATGGCAAACCTGAATGTGGCAACAGTCCTGGTGGAGCTGATCCCGCCTCTGGTGCTGACCTTGGCCTACCAGGTTCTCTTCCGGAAGCGGAAGAACAAGTTTATCGAGGCGTTCATCGTACTCATGTACGTCAAGACCATTACTTTCTTCCTTTACAACGTCGCATTCTTCCCGGTGGATGTGCCGTACTACTTCTCAACGGAGGTGTCCCCCGACACCTTGAGCCGGGTGCTGTTCCTGGACTTCGTGTTCCAGCTACTCGTAACAGTACAGGACTTTATCACTTGGGTGATGGTCTCTTTCTTCTCCGTACTCTTCGGCATCCTCGTG
>JALVPN010000023.1 GCA_027031765.1 Promethearchaeota archaeon
AGAGCACCACCATCGTGCGCAGGACCGGGGGCCCACCAGTCAAGAGCTGCAGCACGCGGCCGCACCCGACAACAGGCACGGCCCCCAGTGCCCACCCAACGGCACGCAGCCGCCCCACCGGCACGGCGCCCCCGCCGTCACCGTACACCGGCCGGACCATGGTGCCACAGGGCGGGACCTCGCACACGGCCACCGGCAGACCAGTACCACCATCCCCACCACTACCCGCAACAACAGCTGCGTCCCGGCCGTCACCACCGGGGGGCCACGCCCCCACGTCCTGAGGGGGCAACACGCGCACGGCCATGGCACCCAACAACAGGAGCCCCTCACTATCCCCCTCAGCCAGGCCCTCCTCCCTACCAGGCCTGATGACCTCACTGTGCCCCTTCCTCCACACCACCACCGTCCTGTCCAAAGACCCGGAGTAGAGGTACTGGTCGTCCACTGCAAGTGCCAGTACAATGTCCGAGTGGCCCTGGAGGGTGGTGGTCTTTTCCCAGGAGCCCTTCCTCCACACCACCACCGTACTGTCCCTAGACCCGGAGTAGAGGTACTGGTCGTCCACAGCAAGCGCCCGTACCCAGTCCGAGTGGCCCTGGAGGGTGGTGGTCTTTTCCCAGGAGCCCTTCCTCCACACCACCACCGTACTGTCAGAAGACCCGGAGTAGAGGTACTGGTCGTCCACTGCAAGCGCCGACACGCCTCTGGAGTGGCCTTCAATGGTAGTGACTGCGGCCCATGTGTCCAGGGCCCAGATGTGGACTGTGCCGTCCTCGCACCCGACGAAGACGTGCTCATCATCCCGGACGACCGACCGGGCTGGTGAGTCGTGGTGGAGTACTGCGACGACATGGCCCGGCCCTTTCTCCCTGACGAGCACGTTGCCGTCCTCAGACGCTGAAATCACGTAGCGTGCTGTTGCGCAGACCCCGGTAATCCCCTTGGAGTGGCGTGGCGCGCCCTGCACAATGACACCTGGCCGCTCCTGCATGTATTGTCCCTCGTGGTGCTCCTGCACGTACTGTCCCTCGTAGGTGGTGGGTGTCCCATGTCACATATCATTTTCGTGTCCACAGACCGTGCAAGTGAGTGGACGCATCGAGAGAGTCGCGACAGGCATGTCCAAGTCGCGAGCTCTGGAGGTAGGGACGCCAGACCGGGTGGACACATCTGAGGGCTGAGCAGCATCGCCCCTCAGGAGCCGAGCAGATATGGTCTGAAGTGGGGTACTGGGCGGTGGTGGGTAGTCCCAGGATATCAGGGCCAGTAGGGAATCCCGGAGCCGGCAGGGACGGGTTGCAGGATATGGTTGACAGAACGGAGTTGCATGTCCCGGTCTCCGCCCTGGCCCTGTCTTCTGACGGTCGCAGGACGTGGCCGGTTCAGGGAGGTCTTCCTGACGACACGCGCGGGCTCCGGCGGTCAGTGACACTGTACGGTACCGCTATCAGGAGGTGGCCAATCTGGCGGGGGATGGCGTGTACTGCGGCGCCTTGTGTCCATGACCCTGACATGGATCAGTGTCGTCCCTGCATCCCACGGGCATACGCTCATCATCACGGACGGCTGACTGGCCCGATGAGTTGTGGTGCAGTACTGCAACGGGGTAGTCCAGCCCCTTCTCCCTGACGATTGCGTTGCCGTCCCCAGACGCTGAGGTTACATAGCGTGTTGTCACATAGGTGCCAGCAATCGCTTCCGAGTCCTGTAGTACGCCTTCGACAACGACACCCGGGGCCTCGTGCGTGTCCCTTCGCAGGTACTGGTTGGCGGCCACATCTTGTGTCTTCTTGTGATTGGTGCCGTGGCAGTGGTCTGCAGGTGGTCAGACGTGGCCGGGCGGGGTGCTGGGCATTCTGCCCGCATGCCGTCTGTTGTGCCAAGACCGTCTGAGCAGAGACATCTTGTTCCGGACGGGGAGAGCAGCCATCTCAGGCAAGTATTGGAAGGTACCAGACAGTGTGCTGACATATCAGGACGTTCAACTCGACGTACAGGAGCTCCGGCAAGACCTGTACCACAGAGAGGTTGCTCAGTGAGGCCACAACCACTACTCCTCACGGCGCACCCGCCGCCGCAGGTCAACTTTCCCGTGTCCTCTCCCAGTACACCCTCACACAGCTCCCTGAGATGCAGCAGAGCACCCTAGAGCTCTTCGGCCCCTCCCAGTACCTGTCCTCGTCGGCCGGTGGACTGGCCAGCCGCTCCTCCGCACGGGTCACTAGACTCCACCATCGTACGGGCCCAGAACTCCAGTCCATTGTCCGGGCTCCGAATGCCGTCCGCAGCCTTCGTGCTCAACGGTGCTGAACGCCGAGACTGTTTCACGCACCGGGGGGCGTACAGCACCGTTG
>JALVPN010000024.1:0-4257 GCA_027031765.1 Promethearchaeota archaeon
GATCTGCTGGTGCGCTGCAGTCTCCACTTGAAAGCCCGGTAGGTAGGGGCCCTGCGGTATGTCTGGCACGAAACGGCCCACAAAGGACACAAGTACCATTTCACGTCCCTCGTCCGACGAGATGCTGCACGACTCCTCTTCCAGTGTGAAGAGCACCACTTCCTCTCCCGAGCCACTCCTGTGCCCCCTCGAGTACCAGCCGGGCTCCCCCATCTGATTGTCAACTCCCAGTTCGAACTCAGCGCTGGTGTCCCACAGACGGGAGGCCACGTAGAGCCGTGCAGAGCGCAACGAGTCGCCTCCCTTGAGGAGCGCCATCGGGACTTCCAGTCTGAACTCGACCAGCGTGTCTATGGGGACATAGTTGGTGGGGGCCGGCCCGTCGTGGATGGGGATCTCAACACCCTGTTCACGGTCGAAGACACGCAGCCTGACCTTCGGTGCAAAAGACCACTCGCTGACGTTCTCGTACAGTTGACCGGGAGTCGTCGTGTGTACAATGTCCCAGCTCACCTGTGTTGTACCACTGCCATCATCAGTGCCGGGCTCGCTGGGCGGCCCGGGCGTCGCCACAGGCCACCAGCTCCCGTACGCTGGCCAGAGACCGGGGATGTTACACATGCTCACGCAGAGAAACAGGAGGAACAGCACAACCACTGGACTCTCACGTTTCACCAAGACCACCGTGCGCCGCAGGTTCGGCTATGTATGTCGTGTGACATCTATTATCTCTATTGTGGGCCGACCTCCCGGGTGTGGCACGGGGCATGGGGCCTGAGGCGCGGGGCGGCGTCAGCGGTGAGGATATACTGCATCTGCCCTGTCTGCAACCCCTGTCATGGCCTCTCGGGAGAGGGGAGTCCCGCGCTGCATGTGCGCGCAGCTCTACGTCCTGAGCGATGGCCGAGGAGGTGGAGTGTGCGGCCGCGACCGGCGACTCTGTCGGTGGTGTCGCGGAGTGCAGGGCCCTAGGCGGCCCAGTGGACCTCCGTGAACCGCTCTTCGACTCGGTGGAGAGCTGCCTGAGTCACGCCATGTTCAGCATCCCCGCAGTCAAGGCAATCGAGTTCGGTGCAGGCTTCCGTTCAGCCCAGATGCGTGGGTCGGCCTACAACGACCCGTACACTGTCCGCAGGGGCCACGTCGTCTGCACGAAGAACGACGCGGGTGGCATACTCGGGGGCCTGACCACCGGGATGCCTGTCGTATTCAGGGTGGCCATAAGACCAACACCTAGCATCTCGGTGCCACAGCGTACCGTTGACCTCACCACCCGCAGGGCCACAGGGGTCCGCGTCCGTGGGCGGCACGACCCCTGCATCGTGCCATGTGCAGTCCCGGTCGTAGAGGCAATGGCGGCGGCCGTATTTGCAGACCTCGTGTTACAAGCACACCAACTCGGCCCCCGGTGTAGGCAACAGTAGCGTCCACCGTGTCCTTGGACACGCTATATGCGACCACATGCACGCAGGGGACTCTATGCTCCTTCTCGGCCTTCACGGAACACCCTGACTGTCGAGGACATGTCCCTCCTCTTGGCGTCACAGCCGCGTATCAGCATGCTCACTGGGCACTTGCCCCGGGAACTGGCCCGGTCGATTGAGCAGTTACCAGAGGGTGTCCCTTATTAGGAGTGAAGAGAGAGTGGTAGGCGAAGCGTACTGGTGGCGTCCCAGACTGGGACGTGTCAGCGCTCTGGGAGTGGCCAACTAGGAAAGGAACACCGATGGAACCGCCTGAGATCCATGACAGTGTGAGCTCATGGGTGCAGCATGGCCGTATCAAGGACTTCGTGTACGATTCAAGCGACAAGCACCTCCTGCTTAGAGGCGACTCGCTCGTCGTACTGCCTCATCTCCCCCCTCACTCAGTGGACTGCATCGTGACCAGTCCCCCCTACTGGAGGGTGAGGTCGTATGATGAGAGCCGGGGTCTTGGCTCGGAGGCCACCGTAGACGAATATGTCGAGGACTTGGTCGCAGTCTTCCGGCAGGCAAGACGAGTACTGAAGAAGACCGGGTCACTATGGCTGAACCTCGGTGACACCTATCAGGACAAGAACTTGGTCGGTGTACCGTGGAGGACCGCGATAGCGCTGCAGGACGATGGCTGGATCTTGAGGAACGCTATCGTATGGGACAAGGTAAAGGGCAACCCGTGCAACTCGAAGGACAAGCTCAGAAACGTGTATGAGATGTTGTTCCACTTTGTCCAAGCAAAGGACTACTACTATGACCTAGACGCAATCCGCCGTCCACCACAGAGACCACAGCGTCGGAACGGTCGCGTTGTCACACCAACAGGGGTTTCGGGCGTAAAGTATGAGATAATGATTCGACGCAGCACTGTACTCACTAGGGAAGAGAAGCAGGCTGCTCTCAGAGCACTCAGGGACACGCTGGCCAGAGTGGAGGCCGGTGAGATACCGGACTTCAGGATGGTCATAAGAGGTCAACATCGCGTTACACACTCTGACAGCCCCGAGGTCTCAGGTAGGGCCCGAGAACTCGAAGAGAAGGGCTTCTACATCCTCCCATACCACCCCCGCGGTAGCAAACCTGGAGACGTGTGGCGCATGGTGCCCGAGGACTCGTGGCGGACAGACAACCACTATGCAGTGTATCCCGTTGAACTGTGTGTCCTGCCCATTGAGGCCACCAGTTCTATTGGCGGGGTAGTGCTGGATCCATTCGTAGGAACAGGTACCACCCTTGTGGCGGCGCTCATGCTGGGACGGATAGGCATCGGGGTTGACCTGAGCCTGCACTATCTTGATATCGCCCGCAGGCGAGTCGACGAGCTCGTGTGTCAGGTGAGGCTGACATAGTAGCCCTTTCGCTCTCGGAGGAGGGCTTCTACCTGGTCTAGGAGCTCCTCTTTCGAAAGGGTCAGGGACTCTCTTGCTGGCCTCAACATGCGTTGTAGGCCCTCATGGGTCGTGCTAGCCCTTCTCCTAAGGCGGAGACTGAACCTGTTGCCCTCACGATGAAGGCCATAGACTAGGATGTGGAGCGGTTCACTGGCCACTGGGCTCGTCACTGCTGACATATCAAAGGTTCGCTCCATGTAGTCGAAGAAATGATCCTGTACGACTAGTGCCAGTCTGCTGCTAAGAGCTGCGAAGACCGGCACCTTGTGGAGGAGCTGCATTAGAGCAGTCTTTGCAGACATCTTCCAGTTGATTCCGTACCCGTACTTCTCTTCTGGATGTCCTCCGAGTATGTCTTGGCGGGAACGCCATATTGCACCTGACGATGTAGTGTCTAGCGCTTGGATTTCCACACCTACCAAGTCGGTCAGCTCTCCTGTGTCCCCCACTGGAGCAACAATGAAGTCTATAGTGCCTCCGTCCACTCGTACTTCAGGCACAACCGCAAGCTCTTGGGCACCCGGTAGAAGGTGTCTTGCCACATCACGGAAAACAGTGTCTTCGGCCAGGAACCTCCAAGGACACACTATCAGGGCTGCATCAGAATACCCGACTGTGCAAGAGCCTATTGACTGCTCCGGGACACTCTTTCGAGTCTTGAAGCAGCGTCTGTTCCGGAACATGCAGTCCTGACGCTTCACAGCCTCTTGTAGCTCGCGAGACATTCTGCCGTCAATGCATGGCACGCCGTATAGTTCGAGCACTCGCTTCGGTAGGCCGGTCAATTCCTGCACCTCATCGGACGGAAAACCAGCCCCTCTTTAGTGTTCAGCTCCTGCCAATAGTAGCGGTAGGCCTACTGGTGTTCTGGCCGGTGACTCAGCGGCAAGTCTGTCATTATGATGGCCTCGCAACTGGACCCACGTCGGATTCGTGACTGTAAGTGGGTTGCTCGCGTAGTATGCAAGAGTCGAGAGAAGGAATATTGCAGTCCAATAAGTGATTTCTGCAAGAGAGAGGTCAAGAGATTCAGGCGAAACCTCCCCGTCCGCTATTTCAACTATATGTTCGTATGCTGTCTTCACGACTCTGTCTTGAAGTCCAAGCAGATATGAAACAACTAGTCCACCCAATGTGGCTTCTACCGGGCCCGCAAAACCCACAATCGAGGGTGTTGCATGATACTTGTTCATCTCACCTGAATGACAGGCAAGGACTATGTCCGGATTGGGAGTCATCTCTGGTCTGGTGCTGAACACTCTCCAACTGACAACCGTTCTTCAGCAAGAATGCCTTCTTCTGAGCCGTGAGAGACCCACACTACTCTCCCCACAGTCCGGGAAATGGTCAGGGCATACTCCAGCGAGCCGTACTCCACCACCCGGACA
>JALVPN010000024.1:4267-7157 GCA_027031765.1 Promethearchaeota archaeon
ATCAGGTGCGTTCTCGATGATTGCCCGCACTGCTGTGTTCACCGCACTGTCGCGATGCATCACCACAACAACATCAGCCATCACTGGTGTCGAGAGGGGCATGACCCACAGCGGTGACACCATCACGATCATCACAAGAACAGTTCTCAACAGGGTGCGGTCACAACGACCGACCGACCGACCTAGACTCACCCGTGCGCCCACTGCGCCACCCATCAATCTCTCTCCCTCATGTATGATTGCTTGTCGAGCGTGTCGGTTGAGCAGATGAATGTATGTCTTGCGGGCGGTCTTCAAGACTGGGGACTCTCAACGGCGAAACAATGACACGGGATGGAATGATTGCCAGTTTCTGCATAGACGGTCATCTCAGTCGCTCCAGAGCGAATGTTGACTACTTTACGACGATAGACCGCAGAGGAGAGGGGCCGAATCCCAACTGATAGTCCCTGAAGCCCAGTGCAGCCCAATCATGGCAATTCCGAGTGCAAAAGTACCGATAGAAAATGGATTCATCTTGATCTGAGTGTAAAGCAACATCTGGAGATATGCAGCTGGAACATCAAGAGTGGCGGACCTGGCAGAGGGGACTACTCCTCTCTCATGACCTTGACAAGATCAGATATGACATAGCGTGGAACCCATTGTGGAAACTTGAATGGAATCTGGCCACCGTATCGAGGCCTGCAAGAACTCGTGTTTTCAATAGTATCGCCAACAAGGGCAATGAGTGACTCGCCACTCTTGACACGCAATTGGTAGGTGAACCAGTAGAGGACAAGAAAACTGATGACCATACTTAGTAGTAGGAAAATACGGTGGAGGCGGACAAAGTCAGGGGGAATTGAATCAAGATCAATGCCAAATAACATGGATGGGACAAGACCTATGGCCATTCCAATCAGAAACATTCCCCAGACTGGTAGGAAGGACACAAGAGAGGACTGTATGGTTGTCACTCCAGCAACTCCAACCACTCTGTTTCTTCTAAGAAAGACCAATGTATTGGAGACCCCCATTTTCTCTGAAGCGTGGAGAAATGATAGATCTGAGTCTACAGTCCTGATCAGAACTTCTATGCCCACACCATGGAGACGAACTGCAAGGTCGGTGACCACGGTGTGTATGTCCAAGTCTGGCGACAGAAAGACGTATCTCACAGTAGTATGGTGTTGTTTTGTCTTGCTAATCCAATAGAGAGCAGTATTCTGATCAAGACTGCTACCGTAGGCAGCAAAGAAAGACTCGAGGAGTTGAGCCATTCTCGTGAAGAATCGGTTGGAGCACAGTGCGGATTCTTGGTCTGGAGCCATATGCTTCATTCTCCTCACACAATTCGGTTACTCGAAACTGTAATGTTCATCAGGGTGTTGTTTGAGGAGAAGCCCAGTTCAATCCCCACTGTACTCCTTATAAACACACCACCCTGAACTGTCACATCCGTGCAGTACGCAAGGACCACCTGTGCCTACCACATTGGTTGAGCGAGTTTTCCGACGTTCTCTCGTGCTAGCCAAGGGCCTATTGGGTTCCTGACCAGTTCCTGTAACAGCTCAACTCTCATTGCATACGCTTCCCTTCGTCGCGGAGAGTACCAATCGCTTCCCGAAAGCTCCAGTACCGAACGTAGCTTCTGTTCCAACATGCTCGGATAGCGGAGATACTGGTCTGTCCTGGATTCCCTGTCTGTTGGAACTGACGGGCCGGCCTGGTGCCGAGTTGGTAGGAGTCGCTCGGGGGTGCCGCCCTCCAATGCGAGTACTGACGGTGAGCGCAGGCCGGGGCAGCACGAGGTGGTGCCGGTGGTTGACGGGTTGTAGCACGGGGCCGGTGTCTGTCGATGTGTGGCTGACCACGCAAGCAGGGTCATTAGCAGTCTGTGTCCTCCGTTGTCGTGTTGGGCCGGTCTATGGCCGGACTCACAGACTACTCGACTGTCTGGAGCAACAGCCCGTGATTGGTATGTCGTCCAAGAGACCCGTCCTCGCATTTGTCCTTGTGTCTGTACTACTGCCAGTCTCAGCAGGTCTCATCATTGTGGGCCCCGCGGTCAGTCCTGCGTCCCAGCGGAGCGACCCTGTCAGGCTAAGCCATGGCCCCATCAGGATAGACTGCGACGACGACTTTGTATCGCAGGGGTGGCCTGGGAATGGGACGGCGGATGACCCGTACCTTATTGAGGGGCTGACGATTGTGGGTCAGGAGACATGCATAAGTGTGTCCGACACCCACGTGTGTTTCGAGATCCGCAGCTGTGACCTGATATGCGATGCGTATGGGTACGGCATCTATCTCTCCAGTGTGGTCTCGGCGGTAGTATCGGACTGCAACATACGGTCGGAGTTGACAGGAGTACGGATTGACTCGGGCTCCACCATCACGCTCCGGGGCAACTACATCTACGGGCGCAGGGAGGGCCTTGTCATCGAGCACTCGGAGGACATCATCGCCACTGAGAACACGTTCTGTAAGGGCTGTCGAAGCCTCGTCATGGTCAGCAGTTCCGAGTCCATCGACTTCTCGATGAACACGGCTGGTAAGAGCGAGTTTGGTGTGTCCGTCGTCTCATCATCGGGGGTACGTCTTGCACAGAATACTCTCCACGGCTCTGAATGGAGCTTACTCGAACTCGTCCGGTCACGGGCCTGCAATGTCACTGACAACGCACTGTCCAGCGGCGCTTGGGGCGTCAAAGTAACGTGCTCGTCGAGAGTAGTGGTGGCGCGCACCGAGGTCTCAGAGTGCGCTACTGGTGTGAGACTGAAGGACTCGCGGGGTGCCATCGTTTCCAACAATGCCATTTCGGTGAACAAGACGGCGCTCGCGCTCATCCACTGCCAGGAGGCCACGCTCACAGGCAACACACTCGTGGGGGGTGGGCTGCTGATAA
>JALVPN010000025.1:0-1971 GCA_027031765.1 Promethearchaeota archaeon
GAGGTACACACCGCGGTAGACATCAACACCGAGGCGCTCAAAGACCGGGACTGCGAGCAGGAACCCGCCGACGAGGGGCGCCACGGTCCGCCCGACACGCGTGGACGACGAGTAGAGTGCCATCTTCTCGCCCCTGGCATCACCGTACCAGCCTGCGACAACTGCAAGTGCGACGGGCCCGAGGATGGCAGTTGCACAGCCGTGGACGAAGCGCACCACGACGAGCTGAATGGGCACTGTTACGAGTAGGTACAGGAAGGGTGCGGTGGCGAATAGGAGGGCAGCCGCCCAGAGGAGGGGCCTTGGGCCTTTCCTGTCCATGAGGACGCCTATTGGAGCACTGACGAGGACACCGGTTGCTGGTGATGCCGCCCCTATCAGTCCCAGTTCCTCGTCCCCGGCGCCCAGGTAGCTTGCAAAGTACGGCAGTACCGGCGACTTTGCCATGGTGGAGCTGAAGATTGCGAGTGCACCCAAGGCACACAACAAGAGCATCTGTGCGGCCACTCCGGCCTGTCCGTGTCCCAACTGGTAGCGCCCCTGAAAGTCTTGGCCCTGCTACTGACAGGGACGTACATATCGTTTCTGGTACCCTGTCCGGTGCACGACCCCCATCAATCACCTAGGCAGACGCACGGTGGTGGCCGTCACACGGGCCCAGCTCCAGGGCCTTGTGGAGGGCATGCTGACGACACGGTACGGTGTGCCGCGAGAGGCCACGCAACAGGAGTGACTGGGGAGCGTCATACGGCAGAGATGGTGAGGTGGGTCACTCCAGTGCCATGACGAACAGTCCTGTGGGTGGACGACTGTGGACGTGACCATGTGGTACCTGATAGGAGACTCGCCATCGTCTGTGAGCAGCAGCGGGTGTAGTGGCACCACACAGCACGGGCTAGTGGCGACTGAGCACCGTGTCCGCACCCGGCCTCACCCCGGTGTTGGGGCCTGGGGTCCTCAGCACGACGCGGAAGCGGTTGGTACTGCCCCCTGCATCAGCGGAGTACTCGAAGGAGCCGCCGTACCTGCTAACTAGCAGCTTGACTATGTAGAGGTCGAGGTTGAGAGTGGTCTTTGTTGGGCGCAGCCTATCGAAGAGCGAGCGTCTTACGTCCTCCGCCATAGGGGGGCCGGCGTACGTCATCTCGATTGTGAGAGTGTGGGCACTGTCATCTGGTTGCAGGGACACGTCAGGGGTGTGACAGTCCGAAGTGCGGACAATGTAGACTAGGAGGTTCGCAAGGGCGGCGCTGAGGCACTCGTCTGCAATGACTGTCGTCGGGGACAGGGAGTCGAGGGCCGAAACACGCAGCTCTGGACAGTCCATGGCCTCGCGGACGGTCTCGACGGCCACAGACATGGCCTCCAGCAGGTCAACGGGGGACAGTAGTGGGGCCTCCTCATTGACGAGTCTGACGAGGACTGACACCTGCCGGTTGATCAGGGTCGCTTCACGGATGAGGGCTGACACGTAGCCGTGGGGCACGCCGGTACCGGTAGCACTGGCTGCATCCTCGCGGATGAGTTCGAGGTACGTAGTAATCCCTTGGAGCAGGTTACCCACCTTGTGACCCCATATGTTGAGGTAGAATGCGGTCTCCTCACGCGCCTCGTTGAGAAGCCGTGTGCGTTGCTCTACGAGCTGGCGTAGCAGCCTCTGCGGCCCCACTACTGAAGTCACCAGGCTGCCCACAGCAAGGACAAGTGAGCCGTGGACGAGGGAGCCGAACCAGAGCAGCTCTATCACCTGCAGTGGACTGGACTGCACTGTGAACAGGGACAGTGCCAATGTCCAGTCGATGAGGGCCAGCAGCCACGCAAGGCTGAGCTCGTCCGGGTGTCTGCGCCACCCACGCACAGACCGCCACAGCACGACAGCGGTTGCAGACACGGTGATGCCAAGAGTCACCCACCCGAGGGGTGTGACGCCAGCAATGCCCACCCCCTCAATTTCGAAGACGAACACAGGTT
>JALVPN010000025.1:1981-19793 GCA_027031765.1 Promethearchaeota archaeon
GGTTGGGGGACAATGGCGAAGAGCAGCGTCAGGGATGGGATGAACAGGACACCGTAGACGAGGAAGAGCACCTGTTGCCGGCGTGTCACCTGTGAGGCCCCAGCAACGGAGGCAGCCATTGTGAATGGAACAAATACGAGGGAAAAACATGAAACGATAGTGCGGTTGCGCTCACGGTCTGCAAGGGGGAACACACCCACGAAGGCCTCATTGGTGACCAGATAGAACAGCGATACCACAATCACACCAACGGACAGGGCCATCATTGTCAGGTCGCGGAGGTGGTGTTCCTGACGGTAGTGGATGGAAGAGTAGGTCGCAATGCTACCGGATGCCCATAACATCACTGCAACGAGGAGCAAGAGGGCAAGGGCGAGGTGTCCGTGGGGGAGGACCACCCACGCGATGCCAGTTATCGTGGCAGAGAACACCACAAGGATGTGCACCATAACGAGGGACACAAGCACGCGGCCCGGGTGGGCAAGGAGAGTAGAGAGAGAGGACATCAGTTACGCATCGCACCGAGACCGTGGACAGTGTTCATGGGACGCCGGACAATAAAAGATTCGTGGTATCTCTGATAGCGCAAGACAGGCCCATCGTTGGCCCCGCAGGCCCATATGGCCGCAGGGACCGGTCAGAGGAGAAACGGACAGACGGACGGACGTGACCCCCGACATAACGGGCACCAGCGCACTCAGGAGAGGAGAGGATTGGCGCGGCGGGGGGGGGTCAGACAGTGCCAGCTCGCACACCAGGCACCAGTCAGCGGCCCTCGCTGCCGTGGTCGCTGACAGTAAGACCGTGTCATGACGGGTATGGGCGGCCATACTCAGCCCTCAGTCCCGGAGGGACGCACTACACCAAGGGTCTGGCTGGGTCACAGTACCGGCCACTGGGGCCGGACATCAATGCCAGCCCGTGCGAGCAGCTGTTCGCTGTGTCTGGCTGCGCGTTCACGGATCTGCTCCTCGTCGAGCGTCAGCAGCCGCTTCCCACGCATCAGGGGCCGCCCATTCACAATCACCGTGTCAACGTAGTGGCCGCAACCGGCATAGACGAGGTTGGACACGGGGTTTGTATTGGGCATCAGGCCGGTCTGGTCCATGTCGACCAGGACCACATCAGCGAGTTTGCCGGGCTCCAGTGACCCGATGCGGTTGTCAAGACCGAGGGCCCGGGCCCCGCCAAGGGCCGCCATTTCGAGCACGGTCTGTGCGTCCATGACGCGCGGGTCGCCTGAGACCGGCTTGTGGATGAGCGCAGCGAGTCGCATCTCGCGCACCACGTCGTAGGTATTGTTGCTCGGCCCACCATCACACCCCAGAGATACCGGGACGCCGAGCTTGAGCATCAGCGGGACCTTCGCAAAGCCGGAGGCCAGTTTCATGTTGCTGGCGGGACAGTGCGAGATATTGGTCTGGGTGTCGGCGAGGACTTGCAGCTCTGCATCTTCGAAGTGGACACCATGTGCGAAGACCATGTCCGGACCGAGGAGGCCCATTTGTTGTGCGAAACCAGTGAGTGACATGCCGTAGTTCTCCCGGACATACCTCACGTCATCGACGACTTCTCCGAGGTGCATTGTCATGCGTGTACCCCTCGACCGGGCCTCGTGGACCACTGTCCTGAACAGCTCGGGCGTGACCGCACCAAGAGAACGCAGGCCGTACCATACTTGGAGGCGTCCGTCAGCCCTGTCGTGCCACCTCCGGAACATTGTGTCGGTCTCGCGCAGGCAGGCGTCGGCGTCCTCCACCATGCCCGGGTACATGATGTCAGGACTGTCAGCATAGCCTGTTGAGTCCATTATGATCTTTGACAGTGCTGCGCGCATGCCCGCCCGTTCCGCTGCCTCTGCGATGCCGTTGAAACCGTACCGTGTGTGTACCATGCACTCGATGAACGCTGTGGTGCCAGTCCGGATCATCTCGGCCATGCACAGTTCTGCCGACGCCCGGCCATCAGCAGCAGTGAAGTTGCCCTGCAGTACCCAGACGTAGTCCTTGAGCCAGTCTACGAGGGAGACGTCGTCCGCACAGCTCCGGATCAGTGCTTGCGCCAGGTGGACATGGGCGTCGACCAGACCGGGTATGACGAGCATGTGGTGGGCATCGATAACGAGCTCTGCACCCCGGTGTACCATGTCCTGACTCCTGGCCACCTCGACAATCTCGGGCCCTTCAATGAACACCGAGCCGTCTGCAATTATTTCGCGCCTAGGGTTCATGGTCACTACGTAGCCGTTCTTGATGAGTATGGACTCGGGGGTACTCATCCGCAGGTACCTCTGACAGTTGCAATGAGAGGGCACCTGCCGCAGGCGTGAGATAATGGTTGCGGTACACCGGCACCCGCACCGTACACACTGACAGCCCACACCCAGTCTGGGGCAGCGCACTGCCCGGACGCACCGGACAGGACTACACCAGGTGCTCTACCTATACAGTAGGCGACACCGTTCAATGGTCATCAGGTGGCGGGACAGTATTGAAGATGAGTCGGAATGTCAGACCGGACGAGGGGTCGTCACGGATACGGTGGTCAACGTGCAGGGAAACGCCGTACTTGTCAGCCAGGGTGCGGACGATGTGGAGGCCGACACCACCGAAACGGCGGCCCGTGCTGAACAGGCCCTTGAGGGCCTCACCAGACAGTCCCGGGCCGTTGTCGGAGACCGTGAGCTCGAACAGGCCATCTTTCACCACACCGTGCACCCAGACGGTGGGGTCGTCACGGGGGTTGTGACGCACCGCATTCTCAAGGATGTTCCAGAGCATCTGGCTGAGGGCGCTGTCGGCCATGACCCAGACAGTGGGTGCACCGTCATACTTGACGTCCACATCGTACATCTGTCTGATAAGCGAGACCTCGGACTCAAGGACTTCTGTGAGGTTGACGGGCTGCATGGGAACTCCCTTGGCCTGCTCGATTGAGCGCACCTTGGCAATCAGGTCGATGCACTTCTGTGCGCCACTACGGACGTACTGCTGGGACGAACGGATTGTCTTCTCTGGTGCGTCAGGGTCACACAGGTCGACGCCGGCCATGATGAGCTGGAGCTGGTTACCAATATCGTGTAGCAGGAGGTCCAGCAGGAACCGCGCCTCGGCCTCGGCCTGACGGAGCTCGGACACATCTGTGAATATGGCGAAACTGCCCTTGTACCTGTGGTGTGCATCGAACAGTGGTGCTGCACTGACAACGACCGGGATGAGCCGGCCAGACCTGTGTACGAGCTGGGCGCTGTACCGTTCAGTGATCCCGGCCCTGCGGGCAGCCTGCCGTGCCTGTGACTGTTCCTCAGTGATGCCGTAGATAATCTCCGTGTCGTGTTTGCTAATCAGGTCGTCGGTAGACGAGTAGCCGAGCATGCGGACAAGGGCGTTGTTGGCATACACGAGGGCCCCGTCCTCATCATCGATTGCCAAGCCATCGACCATGGTCTCTACGAGGGACCTGAACTTGTACTCGCTATCTTCTAGGGCACGCTTGCTCTCTACGGTCTCGGTAATGTCGAGTATCTGCGCAACACTCTTGACCTTACCATCGGAAGTGCGGAGGACTGTGCTGTGGACCTGCACGTAACGTGGCTCACCACTACTGTGCATCACGCGGAACTCGTAGACCCGGGGCACCTCCTCACCACGCTGTCGACGCCGGTAGCGGTCTGCAACGAGGGGCACATCATCGGGGTGGAGGAACTCGCGGAAGTCGTGGCCCAGTACTTCGCGGTGCGTGCGGCCGAGGATATCACAGAAGCGGCTGTTCACGAACTCGAACCGGTAGTCATCGTCCACGACTACTATCCCGACATGCGAGTGCTCCACAATCAGCTGGAGGATGTCCGACTTCGCACGCATGCGTTCCTCGACTACCTCACGGCGCGACATGTCCAACAAATAGACCATGAAACCCGCCTCAGTACCATGTCCGTCGGGAATCAGCGATGCAAATGCCTCGACGGGCACCTGGACACCGTCGACACGAACAATACGGATGGACACCGAGGAGGGGGGCAACCCATCGACGAGGCGGGCAATGCCCGTCCGGACGAAAGACAGGTGTTCTTGAGCAATCAGGCGGTCAAGGGGGACACCCTTCAGAGAATCGAAGTTGTCGGCACCCAGCAGGTCTAGGGCGGCACTGTTAGCATAGGTGAGGTTCAGGTCCGTATCAAACCCGACCACTGGAAGTGTCATCTTGTCAACAACACTCCTTACGGCAAGAAGATTCGGGGGTTCTGGCGCCTCATGTCTATCTGTCATCTCGCTGACCCTGTGTGAGAAGTGGTACAGATGCACTCACACTGCCACTTGAGATTCGGTATACACCTTAATATGTTTTCATAGCACCACGTATCCCAGATGCGGGTGTGTGGGCACGTCGACTGGGAGCCTGCAGTGTACCTAGGCAGTACGTATCGGCCGCGTCGACAAGAGATTAAAGGGGGGTGACGTACAGACCATAGTTCTCAGCACGGACAAGGAGTTTCATACACATTGGAGCAGGTGATTGTGGTCAGGGCAGAGCTATGTACCGGTTGTCGGGACTGCGAACTGGCGTGTTCGGTCCGACAGACCGGCACATTCAACCCCAGCAGGTCGAGGGTGCAGGTCATGAAGGACGAGACCACCGGCACCGTCCTGCCAGTACTGTGCCTACAGTGCGATGTCCCACTGTGTCGTCAAGCATGTCCCGTGGGGGCACTGGTGGAGGGGCCGGGTGGCGCGCTTACCGTGAGGGAGGACAGGTGCATCGGCTGTGGCTCTTGTGTTACAGCGTGTGTATATGGTGGGATTGAGCTGGACCCAAAGACACGGCTCGCTGTCAAGTGTGACCTGTGTGGTGACGGCCCACCGGCATGCGTGGCCGCCTGTGAGTATGGGGCCCTCGAGCTACAGGAGCGGGACAGGGGGCTTGTCGGACGACTTGACGGCGTCCGCACGGTCATGCGGGCGTACGGTGTTGGAGAGGAGGCGGTACGCAATTGACGTTCCCATACAAGGGGTATGCAGGGAGGTACGTCGAGGTAGACCTGGGCTCACAGGACGTGAGCATAAAGGAGATGCGGAAGGACTGGGCACTGTACTACCTTGGCGGGACGGGCGTTGCAGCAAGGGTGTTGTGGGACAGGACGGGCCCCGACACTGCACCGCTCTCGCCTGACAGCGTGCTGGTCGTTGGGACAGGACCGCTCACCGGGGTGATGTTCTCACCAGCAGGCCGGATGATGTTCGCTGCGAGGAGCCCGCTCACCGGGGTGTGGGGCGAGAGCCATGTCGGTGGGTTCTTTGGCCCCGAGATGAAGTTTGCCGGTTTCGACATGGTCGTGATAACCGGCCGGGCGGAGCACCCGGTCTACCTCCTGTTGCGGGACGGACACGCTGAGCTCCGTGATGCCCGGCACCTGTGGGGCCGTGAGACCGACACGGTGACGTACATGCTCAGGGAGGAGCTCGGTGACCCGACCGTTGAGACCGCCGTGATTGGGCCTGCCGGGGAGAACCTTGTGGCATACGGTGCTGTGATAGTGGACATGTACCGTGCGGCAGGCCGCACCGGGATGGGCACGGTAATGGGCTCCAAGAACCTGAAGGCGGTGGTGGCCAGTGGCAGCCTGGGCCTTGAGGCACATGACATGGACGCTTACCTCAGGGCGAATGAGGTGGAGCTGCAGAGGCTCCGGGACCCACTGTGGGAGGCGTCCCTGGGCTCGCTCCGCAAGTACGGCACTACCGACCTCGTGGCGATAATCAATGAGATTGGACGGCTGCCGACGAAGAACCACTGGACCGGTTACTTTGAACGTGCCGACGAGATAGGGCCCGAGGCGATAGCGGAGAGGTACCGGCTGGCACAGGAGGCCTGTTTTGGCTGTCTGATAGGGTGCAAGTACGTGTACCGTATTGATAGTGGACGGTACCGCAGTGGGCCTGCTGGCGGGCCGGAGTACGAGACCCTGATGGCCTTTGGGTCGAACTGTCTGAACGCAGACCTCGAGTCCGTGATCTATCTGGGCCACAGGTGCGACCTGCTGGGGATGGACACCATTTCGTGTGGCAAGACAATCGGGTTCGCGATGGAGCTCTGGGAGAAGGGACTCCTGACGGCGGAGGACACCGGGGGCCTCGACCTCTCGTGGGGCAACACGGAGACGATGGCGGAACTTGTGGAACTGATTGCAAGGCGTGAGGGTATTGGCGACCTGCTCGCGCGTGGTGTGAGGGAGGCTGCCGAGACTGTTGGTGGTGATGCGTGGAAGTACGCAGTCCACGTCAAGGGCCTTGAGGCATCCGGGCAGGACCCCAGGGCCCACCAGTCGATTGGACTCACCTATGCCACCAATGTCCGCGGTGCTGACCACCTGCGCAGTCTGTCAAGCCTTGAGGAGCTCGGGTACCCGGAGATTGTCATCCAGCGCTTCGGCAAGGAGAAGGCGGACGGGATCCTCGACATCATGTCACCACTGTACAAGGGCGAGCTGATAAAGGACGTTGAAGACCTGTACGCGCTCGTGGACTCGGCGGTGATATGCAAGTATGGTACCATGTGGCCGCCCGTATACTACTTCGACACGTTCACCAACATCATCCCGCCACTGACCGGTATGACGGAGTGGGGCGACATGGCCTTCGTCCGCAGCGCTGCAGAGAGGACCTGTCACCTGCGACGCGCATACAACCACAGGCTGGGCCTGACACGGGAGCACGAGACCCTGCCGAAGAGGCTGTTGGAGGAGCCAATGCCCACCGGGCCGGCCAAGGGTGGCCTGCCAGACCTCGACGTGATGCTTGACGAGTACTACCAGTACAGGGGTTGCGACAGGACGACAGGCCTCCCACTCCGCGGCACACTGGAACGGCTCGGCCTCTCAGACATTGCTGACGACCTTGAGAGGAGGGGCGTGCTCGCAGGCGGGCCGTCAGATACCTCATGAGGGGGGCACCGTGGCAGACCTCAGCGTTACCGTTGCTGGCCTGACGTTCAGGAACCCCGTGCTCACGGCGGCCGGCCCCACTTCAAGGGACGGCGCGACACTCATGAGGGCGGCCGCTGGGGGCGCTGGCGGTCTCGTCACCAAGACCGTGAGCACCCGGCCTGCAGAGGTACCAAGACCGAACATGGCGGCCCTTGAGCCCGGTGCGGGGGGCCTCAGGAAGGGGCTGCTCAACGCAGAGCTGTGGAGCGAGCTCCCTGTGGAGAGGTGGCTGGAGTCCGAGTATAGGGCGGCCCTGAGCACCGGGCTGACCGTAGTCGCGAGCATCGGGTACACCCCCGAAGAGGTCACAGCGCTCGCGCCCAGGGTGGTGGAGACCGGCGTCCATGCACTTGAGTTCAGCACGCACTATGTGGGCGGACATGCTGAGATAGCACGGGCACTCAGGGACGCCGTGGATGTGCCCATCTTTGCAAAGCTCAGTCCGCATGTGGACGTCGTTGCCACTGCGCGTGCGGTGGAGGAGTATGTGGACGGCATCGTTGCGGTCAACACCTACGGGCCATGTCTTAGGATTGACATCGAGACGGCAACGCCAGTCCTCGGTGGGCCGGGGGGGCGCGGGTGGATGAGCGGGTCCGCACTACGACCAATCGCGCTCAGGTGTGTGGCTGACATAGCGCTGGCTGTGGACATCCCGGTGGTCGGTGTGGGCGGTGTCACCACTGGTGAGGATGCCATCGAGTTCTTCATGGCTGGTGCGTCAGCAGTACAGGTGTGTACGGCAGCGGTCACGTACGGGGACGGGGTCTACGGCCGCATTGCACAGCAGATCAGTGACTGGCTCGACAGTCACGGCTACGACTCTGTTGACGACATCCGCGGGGCAGCACTGGAACACCTCGACCGTGGTGTGACGCTCAGCCCGCCACCAAGGGTGGACATGGAGCTGTGCACTCTGTGCGGTCTGTGTGCTAGGACATGTGTGTACGGCGCCGTCCTCGTCGACAGGGAGGCGCACGAGCTGCGCATAGACCCCGGGCGCTGTCAGGCATGTGGCATGTGCATATCGGTCTGTCCCCACAGGGCACTGGGTGGCGTCACCATGGCCACACATGAGGACAGGTGACCAGCACCGGGTACCGACCGTACCGGCAGGACACAGGGCAGCAGGCCATCAGGTTGGTTGTACAGACGCGGCAGCCCACTCTGGGTCCATGTGCGGCCTGCTATCTGTCGGTGTGTCCGTGGGCACCTGTGGCGGGCCCCTATACGAACTGGACATCGTCGAGGCCGCTGGTGAGCCTCTCTGCACGCCTCCCGCTTACCACATAGTCGTTCTCAATCCTGACACCGCCGACCTGACGCAGGTAGACCCCCGGCTCCACAGCCAGGACATGACCACGCTCCAGGCGGTCCGAGTACCTGTAGAAGGTCGGGAGCTCGTGGACGAACAGGCCGATGCCGTGGCCCAGGCTGTGGGTCATGCCCTCCTCGGCACGCGGGTTCAGGCGTGTTGAGTCGAAACCGTATCGTCTGAGGGTGTCATAGCAGGCCATATTGACCTCATCCATAAGTGCGCCCTCGGAGAGTGCGTCGGCAGCGGCACTGTGTGCCTCACTGACCGCATCGAACATCCTGCGGAGCTCAGGGGGGACACTACCACGGACAACAGTCCGTGTGACATCAGCCACGTATCGTTCCAGCTTCAGGCGCGGGAACACATCTATTATGATGGGCACCTCTGCGTGGAGTCTGTCATCAGGCGAGCCGAGGTAGTGCCAGTCGAAGCCGAGGCGGCCGACAGCAACTATTGTGTCCTCTGCGGTCTCGGCACGGCGGTCGAGCAGGAAGTGGTCGAGGGCACTCTTGATGTCACCAACAGTGAGTGGCTGGCCGTCGCGCAGCAGGACCTTGTTGGGGCCGACGGTCGTCTCGGCAATCAGGTCGATGACATGCTGGACCGCCCCGATGGTCGCCCTGCCCGCCTTCCGGATCATCTCGACCTCGCGCGGTGACTTTGTGGCGCGGGCCTCTGTGAGCAGGTAGGGCACCACCTTGACCTTATAGCCGAGGTCCTGGAGCGCAACAAGGATGTGGGCCGGCAGGTGCGTGGGGACACCTATCACATCACCTGAGAAGAGCTCTTTCAGCACACTACCAAAGACGGCAGCAGGGTCGTCCATCAGGCGTTTGTTCTCGGCTATCAGCTGCAGCATTATCTCGCTGGTGTCAAAGGTCCTGCGGACAGTGCTCTCTTTTCGGACCCTCTCAAGAGTGTTGAAGCCCGCTGCCACGACCGTGTCCTCGCCACGGTTGCGCAGGACTATGACCTCGTCGCTTGAACGGAAGCCCGTGAGCCAGAACACGTCAGGTGTCGTAAAGGCGTTCCCGTACATGAGGACAGCGTCAATGCCCGCCTCCTCCATGAGCCTGTCCAGGTCTTCAATCACAGTGTCCACCACAGCAGGTTGCGGCCACCCAGACCGGGGGGTATCAAAAGTGTTTCTCTCGGGGCCTGAAAAGGCCACATACAGCATCACCCCATAGGACGAAACCTTCTCCCAGTCGGCCCTGACGGGCAGTCACAGGTAGGGGGCCATGCGTTGCTCGACATCATCACGTGATGGCACCACATACGGGCCGACCGTTTCAAGGTTGAAGGAGGCACAGGTCGCGCCGAAGAGGGCGGCCCGCCAGAGGTCATGGGTCATGGAGTACTCGACCAGCAGGCCGACCATATAGGTATCACCGCAGCCTGTGGCATCGACCACACGACGTGGGGGCACTGCCGGGATGTCCAGCCTCTCGTCGGCAGTGAACAGAGTGGAGCCCCTACGCTCTCTTGTCACGACAATGATAGAGGGGCCAAGAGAGAGCAGGTACTCGACAGCTCCCGACTCGGAGCCACAGCCGGTGGAGAGCAGCAGTTCGTCCTCGTCAGCCTTCACCACGTCGACGAGCGGCAGGTACTCCTCACGGTGCGGCCATTGGCCGTACACCACAGACCTGCCGTGGGCCGTACGGACGAAGCCCTGCACATCAAGGGAAACGAGGGCTCCGGAGCGACGCGCGCGTCTCAGACATGTGACACTGACCTCGTGGGCAGTGATGGGACAGAAGTGGACGCAGCTGGCGGAGAGGTGTCTGTCGGTCAGGTCTGTGGGGCGGACTGGGGGCGCCACTGCTTCGAGGCGCTGTAATCTCCTGCCAGAGGCATCGTACTCGTTCACGAAACGGGTGGTGTGGGGGCCCTCTATGGTCATGCCACTGAGGTCGAGGCCGGAGGAACGCAGGGCGCGGGTGTACTCCTCCTCGAAGTCCAAGCCGACCTTGGTGACCACGGCCGTACCGGAGGTACCGACCGCAGGGCCGAGCATGGCATAGGCGGGCCCGCCGCCGAGGACCTCGCGACGGAAGGTGGGTGTGATGACGAGGTCACGGCTCAGGTGTCCTACGACGGTCAGGTCCATGGTAGTGCCCCGGTGTGGTGCAGGTGGGAGTACGGGGCGCTACCAAGCGTTTTAATATCTCGGTCAGCAATGGGATGGGAGGTGACCGTCTGTTGGCCCGTGTCAGAGTCAAGTTCTTTGCCTCCGTGAGGGAGGCTGTCGGTGAGAAGAGCACCGAAGTCGACGCCCATGACATAAGGGGCCTGCTCCAGTCGCTCCGGGAGCGCTATGGTGACAGGTTCGCCGACAACGTCCTCGACCCCGAGACCGGCGAGCTCAGGCGGTTCTACTCGTGCATGGTGAACGGGAAACGCATCGAGCTGCTGGACGGGTACAACACGACACTGGAGGACGACGACGTGGTCGCACTGTTCCCACCGGTCGGTGGGGGCTAGACTGCAGGCCGCACGCAGGCAGAGGAGGACTGTACTATGAAGGGGCATGTCGACCTGGTGGTCAGGGATGCAAGGCTCCTGCTCGAGTCGGGACTGGTACGGGGGGGCGTTGCCGTCATGGACGGGAGGATATGCGCGGTCGCCACAGACGAGCACCTGCCGCCGGCGGACACCACCGTTGATGGACGCGGACGCATCCTGATGCCGGGCCTGATTGACGCACACGCACACATCCACGACCCCGCAGCCCTTGACCACGAAGACTTCACCACCGGCTCAAGGGCGGCCGCTGCCGGCGGGGTGACCACGGTAATAGACATGCCACTGACAAGCCAGCTCGACACTGTTGAGGCCCTCGAACAGCGCGTCAGGACAGGCGAGGAGATGTCCATTGTAGACTTTGGGCTCTACGCCGGGATGATGAGGCACGACAACGTGGCCATCATACCGCAGATGCTCGGACACGGAGTGGGCGGCTTCAAGGCGTTCACGTGCGAGCCGTACCGGGTAGACTCGGGGGTCATCATGCGCCTGCTGAGTGAGGTCTCTGAGCACGGCGGACACCTCACTGTCCACGCTGAGGACCAGGGCGTGCTCGATGAGTTCGGTAGGGACATGGACGGCGAGTGGGACGCACCGGTGAGCCATGCCCTCTCAAGGCCCGAGATAGCAGAACAGCTGGCAGTGCACGGGGTCATTGCCATTGCGAGGGCCACGGGCGGTCATGTCCACATAGCCCACGTGACCACACGTGGTGGCCTCCGCGAGGTGGAGCTGGGGCGGCTGCATGGGGTCAGGGTGACGACCGAGGTCTGTCCGCACCACCTTGTGTTCGACCGTGACCAGATGAACCGTTTCGGGCCGGTCAGCAAGATGACCCCACCGCTGAGGTCCAGGGAGGACAGGGCAGCGCTGTGGTCGGGCCTCCTCATGGGCTCGGTCAACATTGTAGTGAGCGACCACGCACCCTGCCCCCCTGACGAGAAGGAGGCCGGTCGGGACGACATCCGGGAGGCGTGGGCCGGTGTTGACGGTGTCCAGATGATACTGCGCGTCCTGCTGTCAGAGGGCATCAACAGGGGACGGTTGTCATTTGGGAGGCTGCTGCGTGCCACTACACGTGACCCGGCCCGGCTCTTTGGCCTGTACCCGAAGAAGGGTGCCATCCGTGTCGGTGCAGATGCAGACCTTGTGCTCGTCGACCCCACGCTGGAACAGAAGGTCACGGCGGACATGATGTTCTCCAAGTGTGGCTGGACACTGTACGAGGGGCTGGTGATGAAGGGGGCGCCCGTGATGACATTTGTCCGTGGAGTCCCTGTCTTCGAGGACGACCGTACGACCGTAGCCCCAGGACACGGGCGCTTCCAGCCTGCGGGGTCGGGACTGACACGCGCCATGGGCCAGCCGGATGTCCACCCGTGAGACCGTGGCCAAATGTCTAGTCCAGTCTGGTCTGGTCTACGCCGGCAGTAGGACAGGGGTACAGTGGCAGCCGGTGTCCAACAGAGGGGGCGGTGGCCGGCCCGCACACAGGCATAGGCCATTGCGGGCCCCCGTAGGGGACGTACAGGGGCCCCTAGACCGCAATCGGCTCGACCGTGATGCCCAGTGACCGGAGCCTTGTGGCCTCGTCGATGGGCTGACCAGTGTCAGGGTCGATTGCACGGCATGCGCCATCTATCATCCGTGTCCTGAGCTCACCGCGGGCAACAGGGTTGTCACGCAAGTGCGGTGCATCGAGCACACCGGTCTCCACAGCACGGACGTAGGTGCGTGGGTCGGTCAGTGGGTCACGGGCGTCCTCTGGTGCGAGCGACGCGATTGCCCTGATGAGGACGCGTGCCTCCCGGACGAGCTCGTCCTTCCGCGCCCTGACAACCGGGTCGTGCAACGGGTCAGGCAGTCCCTGCAGGCAGTCATGGATCACACGGCGGGCAATCCGGCAGCTCTCGATGACCTCCTCGGCCGTGGCAGCATGGTCGGCTTCACAGAAGCCCACCACATGGACTATGTGTGGTCGGAGCATCATGCCCGTGTGGACCGAGGCGGCGAGCTGGCCCTTGCCCATGTCAAGGTCTGGCGGGTACGAGAACAGGCCCGGCCGGATCTGGCGCACCGATGTGAAGGTGTGGTCGTGGAGGGACTCCACAAGCTCGATCTTGGCCAGCATCTTTGCCAGGTCCATCTGGGGTGAGGTGCCCAGAGGTGTATTGAGCATGTACTGGGCCACGTAGTGCCTGACGCCAGCGGCCTTTGCATTGTATGCTGAGAGGTATGCCATTGCCACTGCAATGGTGTCATGGGCGCTCCGCAGGCTCCAGTGGTGCGGCTCGTTGAACTCCACGGGGATGCCGTGACGTGCGTGCCAGCGGTGGTTCTCCTGGTTCTCAGTGATGGCGTCGAGGAGTGGACGGTCGCTGCGGCCGTCGAGGACGCTGTACCACATCAGTGGCGTTGCACACCACGCATTGTTGATGGTCTCCTTGAGCATCCTGGCCCACTTCAGCAGGTCCCGGGTGCCACTGTAGCACCTGAGGAGCGGGTAGTTTCCACGTCGTGACACCTCGTAGATGCGCCTCAGGTCTTCAGGGCTCCGTATGGGCACGCCGCCGTCGCCCTCGAGGTAGGGCCTCATCTCGTCAGGCCTGAAGAACGACGCCTGGGCGTTCTGGTCGGGGCCGAGGGAGATCACATCGAGGACTCCGCTCTCAGCAATCTTCGCCACACCCTCGACCGTTTCCTCAAGGGACGGCAGGCCGAAGTGGTGGCGCAGGACGGGCACGGGGCTCTTGACGACAATCCGGGTCATGAGGTCCTGCGGGTTGCGCTCTTCAGCAGGCATCGATGTCCTGCCACGCAGGTAGTCGACCACATCCTCGCGTGTCGAGAAGCCGGTGAATATCTGTTCGAACAGCCCGGTCTTCTCGGCGACTGGTCTTATGGGGGCCGTGCAGCCCAGCACCCAGCGCTTGTGTTGTAGGCCCGCCTCTTCCACAGCGCTCTTGAGCTCTCTTAGCAGGCGCTCCGCACTCTCGACCGTCAGCCGATAGCTCACACCCACAACATCGGGGTCGTGTTCCTTGACCGCCTCGATGAGCCTCTCGATGGGTGTTGCTGGGCCCAGGAATATGGTCTCATGACCCTCCTGTTCCGCGAGGTCGAGGAACCCCAGCACTCCAGCGACATGCACACAGTTCCCGATTGCTGCACCCAGGTACTTCATGTCATGTCCACCTCCAGGTCGAAGGGCTCCCAGACTTCTGGCAACAGCACCTCCTCCTCCAGACGCATACCTGTCTGTACATATTCCATCACGGCCTCCGGGGACATGCCGTGCAGGCCCATGCGTTCCAGTGTCCTGCCACTCATCCAGAAGGAGCGCTCGTACAGGTGGCAGGCCAAGTTCACCACTGCTCTGATTGTCGGGGTGTCCACACCCACCAGCCTACCGAGATATGCGATTGGGACCAGGCCGGTGGGCACATCCTCAAGGACATAACGGTGTTCAAGAGACGACGGGCTGCCGATGTTGTTATAGACATCAGTGCTGCGGATGCACTCGTAGAGCGTTTTCCCACGGGCGTTGTAGGCCTCTCTGAACCAGTCTAGGAGCGAGGTCGCATGTACACCAAAGGCACGGGCCACCTCAACACGCTCTGCGTCCATCCGTTCGATGAGACGCCCCACAGTGGGGGATATCGCGTCATGGTAGTGGTTATACCCACCACCCCATGATTCCAGGAGACCAGCGTTCAGTATTGTCGGCGCAGGGTGTAGCATCGCACCCATGTTGTCTAGGCCGGTTTCCATGACATCGTCTGCCGCACACAGTTTCAGTGGGACACCATCGAGCCGCCTGAGCATCTCGCGGGTGTCTGTTGCAGGGACAGCGCTGACACGTACCCTGCGCTTGACCTTTGACACACGCACTGAGTGGGGGCCTGTCGTCCGGGACACGAAGCAGTACGTCTGGGCCTCACCGACAATGACATCGTCAGGCGCCCTGTGACGCGCGAGCACCTCTACGAACTCGAGTGCACCGCCGGTCCGGCCCGGCATCAGCAGCACCACCTGTCCGGGCTGGAGGTGCGGTGCGACCACGCGCGCCATGAACGGGTGTCCCGTGGCGGGGACGGCCACGATGATGATGTCGCGACCCGCAATCGCCTCCTGTAGGTCGCCGGTGACCACTGAGAGCCTCGCATGGCCGTTGATGACACCCTCCACATCGAGGCCCCCATGTCTCGCGATGTCCCTGATGTTGTTGAACGTACGGTTGTAGAGCGACACATCAAGGCCCTGCAGTGCCAAGTAGCCTGCAAGTCCACGACCAGCATGACCACCACCGAGTACTGCCACCTTGCAGTCGCCGGTCTGTACTCTACGTCTACCCAGTCCGAACACGCTGTAGATACCTCCTCTCTGACTGTCCAAGACGTAGCCCCCGCCTGTGGCCACATGGTAGTCCACATATAGAGTACTGGTCACACTCAACCGGGGGCCAGTGGACGTAGGTTCGTTGCTCGCCAATGCCACGCCATCACACAGGGGCGTGGTGGACTGTCTGTGCTACTCTCTCTTGCTCGCTTGCGACACTCATACTACATTCTCGTGCTGTCCTTATGAGTATTGCGAAGGGCTTGCTGGGGCACATTGGGCAGGCCTGGACAAGGACAACACCACCCGGTAGAGGTGTGATGTGGCGTCCAACACTGGAGGACACCACGCAGCCCCACCGCTGACCAAGGGCACAGACCCTGGCAGGACAGTCCTCCGGAGCCACAAGCTTCTATAGGGAGGGTGCCCAGAGGGCTGGGTCTACCTACAGTGACCCACAGAGTGGATGAGCACGAGATGACAGGACTGCCCTTTGTGTTTGGCGACCCCCACGTGTGTACAGGTTGCATGATCTGTGTCAGTGTCTGCAGCATGCACTACTACAGGGTGATAAGTCCGGAGCGCTCGCGGGTCAGAGTGGTCAGACTGGAAGGGGGCCTTGACTTCCCGCTGTTCTGTCGCAACTGTGAGGACGCCCCGTGTATCGAGGCATGCCCCGAGGACGCACTGGCCAGGACATCGAAAGGGGTGATAGTGGTGAACAGCCGCAGGTGTACAGGCTGTGGCAGTTGCGTCAGTGCATGTCCGTACTATGCTATCAGGGTCAACCCTGACACTGGGAAGGCCTTCAAGTGCATCCAGTGTGGCGAGTGCACGGCATGGTGTCCTGTAGGTGCGATATGGATGACCACAGGTGCAGACCTTGAGAAACGCGACCCCGATGGTAGGCTCCGTGGACTGTACGAGCTCCACGCCAGTGAGATATACGACAAGGGGGAGGTACAGTGAAGGGTGTCGGTGGCACAGTACTGTGGGTCGACCTGACCCGGCGAGAGATAGAGCGGCGCCCACTGGACGAGGGTATTGTCCGGGAATACCTGCTCGGTGCAGGGTACCTGTCCCGACTGTTGTACGACCTCATCCCAGAGGACACGGACCCCCTGTCCCCACGGAACGTGCTCGGCATTGCCACCGGGCTCCTCACAGGCTCGATGTTCCCACAGTCATCAAGGCATGTGGTCGCAGCACTGTCACCGCTGACAGACATATGGGGCGAGAGCCATGCGGCTGGGTTCTGGGGCGCAGAGCTCAAGCTCGCCGGGTACGATGCCATACTGTTCACAGGCGCGGCGTCGGGGCCGGTGTACCTGGACATCCATGACGATGATGTTGCGCTGCTGGACGCCTCAGACCTGTGGGGCTGCGATGTCTTCGAGACCGACAGGCGCCTGCGCAGGCGTCACGGCAGGGCGTGCAGGGTCCTTGCTATCGGACAGGCGGGCGAGAACCTTGTGAGGTTCGCTGCAATAATGAACGACAGGGACAGGGCCTCTGCCAGATCCGGGCTTGGTGCCGTGATGGGGTCGAAGCGCCTGAAGGCGGTCTGTGTGCGGGGCACCGGCAAGATCGAGGTCGCCGAGCCGGAGGACTATCTCAGGCACATGTGGGGTCTCCACAGGCGGATGCTGGCGAACCCGTTCACGGCCGGCCGTGCAGAGTATGGGACGACAGGCCTCATCGAGCTGATGCAGCATATCGGGAGGCTCCCCAGCTACAACATGCGCCAGGGCGTGTTCGAGGGCGCTGACAGGATAGGTGGCCACGCCATCAACGAGAAGTACCTCGTCAAGCCGCGGGCCGACTGGTGCTGCCTGCAGAGGTGTGGCAGGTACACGGCCGTCCGGGAGGGGCCCTACAGGTACGAGGGCGGCTCCCCAGAGTTCGAGTCCCAGTCGTCACTTGGCTCCCGTTGTGGCAACGACAACCTCGAGTCGATACTCTATGCCCACCACCTTGCCAACATGTACGGCATGGACACGATTTCCCTTGGGGCGACAATATCGTGGGCGATGGAGGCGTGGGACGAGGGCCTGCTCACAGAGGAGGACACGGGTGGCCTCGACCTCTCATGGGGCAACCACGAGGTGATAGTCGGGCTGACCCGCATGATTGCGTTCCGTGAGGGCTTCGGCGACCTCCTTGCAGAGGGCAGCTACCGTGCGGCCCAGCGCATCGGCCGGGGCACAGAGAGGTTCGTGATGGCGGTCAAGAAGCAGGAAATCGCAGGTCAGGAACCAAGGGCACAGAAGTCGATGGGGCTGGCGGCAGTGACGGCAGCACGTGGGGCCGACCACCTCTATGGGTTCCCGGTCCTGGACGAGGTGGGCTTCGACGATGAGATAAAGGAGCGGTACGGGGAGGAGTACCTGCCCGAGATGGCAGACAGGCTGAGCCCACGCCACAAGGGGGTGATGGTAGAGATGTCGGAGAACTTCATGGTGGTAGTGGAGAGCGTAGGCGTCTGCAAGTACGGCACGCAGATACCGCCGGAGTTCTACTATGACGACATCGCCCTGGCACTCAGGGTGCACAACGGGCTGCAGTTTACAGCGGAGGAGCTCGAGACCATTGGCAAGAGGATAGTGAACCTGAACCGGTTGTTCAACGTACGCAGGGGCGTACGA
>JALVPN010000026.1 GCA_027031765.1 Promethearchaeota archaeon
CTCTGCAAAGTCACCACTCAACGACGAGTCACACCCCGCAAGGATTGCCGCAGCTGAGATTGCGAGCCGGACGGCTGCTGAAGCGCCAGAGCCAGTGGCCGAACCGCCAGCCCCACCACCCGTCACACCACCCCTCCCTGTTGACGACGGGGAGGCCGAGCCCATGGTGGGCACAGATGATGATATTGTGGAGGACTTGTAATGAGTGAGAAGGACAAGCGTGACAAGTGGGGCATCGCCCACATATATGCCTCCTACAACGACACGATCGTACACATCACCGACCTTACGGGTGCCGAGACCATTGCCAGGTATTCCGGCGGCATGATGGTGAAGGCAGACCGGAACGAGTCCTCACCCCATGCTGCAATGCAGGCCGCCTTCGAGGCTGCACGGGAGGCGAAGGACAAGGGCATCTACGGCATCCACATCCGTGTCCGGGCACCTGGTGGCCACGGCCCGAAGACCCCCGGCCCCGGTGCGCAGGCCGCAATACGCGCGCTCAGTCGGGCCGGCCTCAGGATTGGGATTATTGACGAGGTCACTCCTATCCCACATGACGGTACCCGCAAGCCCGGCGGTCGCCGTGGTCGTCGTGTGTGAGGACGCGACAGGTACGGCGCTCCCTCACCGTTCCCATCCCCTCCATTCACGCAAGTCCATGGTCACGGCCAGTGCCAGTCGGGAGTGCTGCTCATCGTAAATATGGCCCCAAGGTTGCTCCTGCCAGCCCTCTCGACCGGGCGTGTCAGGTGGCGTTGTGCCCGGGGCGGGGGGAGGTACGTACCCGGTGTGAGTGTGCGTCTTTCCACCACCACCACCTTCTCTGCATGCCTCTCTATGTGACCACAACGCACACACTTGAAGCCCTTGCCACGTCCTGCGCTCTTCATCCTCTTCCCACATGCCGGACAGACCGGGTTTGTCACGGTCCGCTTCTCTGCAAGACTGACCACCTCCACGCCCTCCACATTCAGTGTCATCGGGTGCGACCTTGATGCCGGCCTCACCCCCGCGTGCACCCGGATGAGGTCACCGTTCACGAGCCGCGCAATGAGCCCCCTGAAACTACCACTGGGCTCGTAGACTGCGCAGTCTATGGAGCCTGTCTGGTCCTCTATGCCGAACACAAGGTGTCCACCCCGCATCATGACCGGACGTGACGTGACCTGCCCCTCGACAACGGCGGCCATGTATGGTCTCAGGCCTCTCACACTGACCCTGTGCGTCAGGTGCTCGCCAGTGCCCTGGTTCGTCCTGAAGATGATCCACATCTGCACCTCCTGTCCAGCGCTGACATGCGTTGCAGCGGCCCTGACGGCGTTGGGGCTCTCGCCGCGGATCCCGTAGAGGACGGGGTCTGGCCCCTTGGGAGCAATCAGTATGCGTCCTGTTTCTGGGTCGATATTTGAGAAGAGTTGGTCTCCGAGTGCCTCCTGCATCCGCCGGACAGATGCGGGGTCAACACCTCTCTCCTCCTCCGTTTCGTCAAGGTCTCGGTAGGCCAAGAACTCAAACGTATAGTCCCCAGTAAGCCCATGTCCCACGGCTGCCAGCGCACCCACGATGCCCCGGCCACGTCCCCTAGTACGGTACTGGACACTGTCACACCTTACGACGCTCTGCACAAGTTGCATGGGCACTACTCTCCACAGGGCCCTCCTTGCCAGCCACTGCACACTCTCAGGCACTCTGTCCTCGAGTACCACCACACCGGGGTTCGTGTTTGCATGCTCCTCCACATAACTGTCCAGTATCGCCTCTATGATGTCCATCACCTTTTCTCTGTGTTTCATGTCCATCCGGAAGTGGAGCGCGACTGCACCATTTCCCCGGGTGCGGTAGGGTACGTTGGGGTTCAGGCGCACCAGGTTCGGGTAGTCAAGCCATGTAACACCGAGTTCCTCCAGCTGCCCGACAAGAAGGCTTGCGAAATGTGTGGTACACCCACCTGAAGGGCTGTCGATGTCGTCCATTCCGATGTGGAGTGTCAGGATCCCCATGCGCGACGCCCCTGTTCATGCAGTGGTGTCCTCTTGTGCAATGCATAGCTCGCAGTATGTCGCCTCTCCGACACGCACTCCATGGTCCTCACAGACGAGCCTGCCACATATGTTGCAGGCACGGGACGAGAGGTACTCCCCACAGATAGAACACCGTGTGTCCTCGCAGACCAGACACAGCTGTGTCCCAGTACCGGCCAAGCACCTACTGCAGACATGCGCCCCACATAGTGCACACTGGTATTCCGCCGGGGCACGCTCGCACACTTCGCACATGTGCCCCTGTCCGCCCTGTGTTTCCTTCAAGGGTCATCGGTGCAACGGAGGCCTATGACAACATAGAAATCTATTGATTCAGAGCTAACAACGGGGCTGGTGCCACGCACATGGTGCATGTACTCATCTTCCATGCCAATCAGTGTGACCCCAAGAAGTGTACCGGCATGCGCCTGTCCCGGATGAAGCGTGCACACCTGATCCGGCACCTGCGTCAGGTCCCACCGGGAGCTGTTGTGCTCAACCCTGTGTCGGAGGTCGCACTCTCCCGGGCGGACCGGGGCCACGCAGCCAGGGCCGGCCTCGTTGCACTGGACTGTTCGTGGAAGCTCGCAGGCGAGGTCTTTGAGTCGTCGCGTAGGGGCGTCCAGCGGGCCCTGCCATACCTGCTCGCAGCGAACCCGGTCAATACCTACAGGCCCGTAAGACTCTCCACCGCCGAGGCGGTCGCCGCTGCCCTCTACATCATGGGCTGGCGTGCCGCAGCCGAGGACATCATGTCCGTGTTCAAGTGGGGGTCCTCGTTCCTCACACTGAACCGCGCGTGGCTGGATGCATACAGTGAGTGCAGCACGAGCTCCGAAGTGGTGGCCGTACAGTGCGAGATCATGGACTCCCAGACGCGTCGGAGGAGCTGATGTGTCCAACGGCAGGCCACAGACGGGGACCTACCACAGAGGGACTGGGTTGGGCCGGTGCGGAGGACGGGCCGCGTGGGACTGTGGGACGTGTGGGTGTGGCCCTGGGTCTAGGAGTAGCCCCACTTCTGTTCGGCCGCATCCCGTTGCCAGGACGGGCTTTGCGACATCAGACTATGCTCTCTACCCTAGGCCTCGGGCCGACTCCTCATCGGCCTATTCTTGAGATTGCTACCCGGTGATGGGCCGTTTCAATCGCTCCATGCGAGTCCTCAACAGCTTGGAGTGCTGCATCATCGTCCTCTCTCGCATGGGGATATCGTTTCTGCTCCCAGAGCGAGCCTCTCGACTCCCTGCTCGCGCAGGACCGGTGTCGGCACGTAGGTGGGAGCTTCCTCAGCGCCCAGTATTGGGCACCGTCAGTCGCGCTCTAGCCCCAAGGCCACTGGCCACATCCAGTGTCCCAGTATGTAAAAGGCTTGCTGTGGGTGGCACCCCGGCCCACCGACCGGGCTGTCGACTGGTCAGCCTGCGGGCCTGTCGTCTGCTGTCCTCATCCTCCCATGTGTACGGGTCCTAGTCATGCTTCCTCCACATGGCCGGGTACCGTCCCCTTTCCATCAGCACCCTCTCGGTTACCGCCACAATCCCACTGTTCCTCTTGGCAATCTCATCGCTGGTCAGTTCACTCCGTGCCAGCGCAATGGCCTCCCCCTTCAGTGTCTTCAGGACTACGGTGTCTCCCTTCCCTATCCCACTTGTGAGCTCCAAGACACCACTTGCAGCTAGGTCTGCACCGTGGCAAATGGCGTCGACGGCGCTGTCCCGGACCGTGATAAATGGTAGGTGCGAGAGGGCAAACTCGATGGGCAACAGGTACTTCCGCAACTCTGACTCGTCGCCGTCCTCAATGTAGAAGTGATATGCGTCCTTAAGGTCGTACAGTGAACAGAGGTGCTCGTCCTCCTTGAACGGGCCCACCCTCGTCCTCCTCAACTCCTTCATGTGCGCCCCACACCCGAGTGCCTCGCCAATGTCAAAGCACAGCTTCCTGATGTACGTGCCGGCCTGACAGCCGACAACAAACAGTACAAGACGTCCAGATATCTCCAGTATGTCGTTGTAGTATACTCTCCGGACGCGGAGCACCCTCTTTACCGACGACTTGAGTGGCGGACGCTGGTATATTTTCCCCTGGAACTCGGCGAGTACCTCCCTTATCCTCGGTTCCGGCACGCTGTCGTGGAGCTCCATTACGCACACATACTCCTTGCCGGCCGGCAAGAGGGCCTGCATCACCTTTGTCGCACTGCCAATCCCCGCGGGCAGGACGCCCGTGACCCCCGGGTCAAGCGTCCCACCGTGGCCCACCCTCTCCACATTGAGGATTTTCTTCACCCATGTGACGACCTCGTGGCTTGTGGGCCCTGCCGGCTTGTCGATGTTCACCACCGAACAGCGCAGGAGGTACTCCATTGGGAGCGCGCCGAGGTCTTGGAACCCGTAGTCGGGGCTCGTCGTGTCCCGTGCCCTCACAATGGTCTCTCGGGGCTCGTCCGATGGCAGACGTCTTGGCAACGGCCCTCACACTCACCTCGTCAGGACGGTCCGTCAGAACCTCACCTTGGTCCTGAACTTCTCGGTCAGTCCAGCCTCTTCGAGCGCCTTTTCCACGGTCGCATCATCAGCATTCTCGGGGATTGAGACCGTCAGCTTCAGTGGTTCAAGGTGGCGCACATTGCAGCTCCGCCTCCTGACACCGCTGATGTGCTTTGGCCCGGTAATCAGGACGTATTTTCCCGTCTTCGGCCCAACAATCACGCAGTAGCTGCCGGCCTCGCGGCCCATAGTCTTTACGCAGACCCTTCCAACTGAGTACAAGTCCATCATACAACACCTCAACGTGTCCATGGTCAGACTGAGTCCCCCAAGTCGCCTTGGGCCTCATCCCATGGGCTGTGAGACGTGCTGACACGGCGGGCTGTCAATATGAGCGTTGTGCTCCCGCCGTCAGTCAAGACCCCAGAGTGTCCTGACTGCTACTAGCACGACCCTTGTCACACCCTCCAAGTCGTACTTCTCGGTGTTGATTACGAGGTCGTAGATGGACAGGTCACTGATGTCGATGTTGTAGAACTCCCTGTACCTCTCTGCCTCGCTCTCCTCGCGGATGACGGTCTCGTGCAGGGCGGTCTCGTAGTCGACACCATCACGACCGGCAATGCGGTGGACACGTGTCTCAAGCGGTGCCGTCAGCAGTACCCGCAGGTCTGCCAGGTCACCGACCATCCATGCTGCCAGCTGCCCGTCCAGGACAACATCTCCTGACCTCGCCTCTTCTGCAATCCTCTTGTCCAGCAGCCTGTCAATCTCTGGTCTCTCCTCGGCAAGACGGCTGAACCTCTCAAGCGTCATCCCGTGTTCCTTCGCAAGTTGTCGGAATATCATGCCTGCAGACACCCTTCTCAGACCGAACTCCCGTGCCACCCTGTCGGCGACCGAGCTCTTCCCAGTGCCGTGCAGGCCGCCAATCGTGATAACGCGGTTCATGGTCGGGGACTCTCCAGTTCCGTTGCAGTCCAATCGGTCGGTCTGCCACACGCTACGTGCAGGGGTCTTGCGAGTAGCCGCACTCCCCTAGGTGTCCACCACAAGATGTACGTTTCCTGCTGCTAATGGTCACTCCTTCTGTCGCCTGGACCCTGCACCGTCTATGGGTTCAGCCTCCTTGCTACCCGGACAATCTCTCTCCGGGCAGCTGAGGGGCTGGCAACGCCGCCGTACGGACGGTTCGGACGTTTCGATGAACGGCTTGCCCTGCGGTTCCTCCCCTGCTTCGCATTCTTTGGGAGTTGCATCCTCGTGCCAGTGAGTGCGCAGGTGCTCACTGCCCTGTAGAACTTCTTCCTGTGGAGGGCCAGTCTGCCACCCGGTGTCCTGACTAGTCGGTTCGCCCTGCTCCTGGTCAACATCCCTGGTCGTGGCACTGTTCTCACCGCTTCTCTCTGCTTGTCTTCGACCACCCCTTGCCGAGCCCTTTTAAGGGCAGCGGTCGCTGATGGGCAGTCGCAATGCGTCCGGTCACATGAGCTGCGTGCCCATTGCCCGTTGGAGGACTGATGACAGGCCCAGTCCCATAAGGAAGTAGAACGACCAGAAGAACATCCCGAACCCTGCAGCAGTCGGGATGCCCGCGCCGAAGGCCGTCAGCGGGATGAGCTTGTGGACGTTGAAAGGTATGACTGCCACTACCGACGGGGTCCCGTCTGCATTCGTATAGAACCCCCTCAGTAGCGTGAAGATTGCGATGAAGGGGATGAAGAAGATCATGTACGGCTTACAGCGTGATGTCATCATCTCCTTCTGTATCCTGTCTATGTATGCCTTCCTGCGTCTGACCTTCCTGAGCAGCTTCTCGTTCTGGGTCTCTTGGGCCTTCCTCTGCAGTTCCTGGTACTGCTTAATCTCAAGCTGGTACCTGCGGAGCCGCCTCATGTCTGCGAACCGTTTCATCGCAAGGTTACTTATCGTCGAGATGGTCACTGAGATGATGGCTATGAACACACCAGAGTACGGCGGCTCGTGGACCACGAGCAGGAAGTCCCTCACGAGTTCTCCGAGTAGATCCAAGGACGGCTCACTCCATCAGTGTCTCTGCGAGTTCTCTTGCTGCCTCCTCAACCTTTCCCTCTCGGTTCTTGATAATCCTGACGGTGGCCCCTGTCAGAGTGCCGGCAGCGACAGCAGCAGCCCTACACATCTCCTGGTGCACCCTGATGTCCTCGGTCATCTGCTCGTCTCTTGCCCGTGTGGGGTCTCCAGCCCTGCGGCCAGCAATGTTCTCCGGGTCCGCCTCCACAAGTACAATGGTCTTTGGAGATATCGCCCGCACGACCCACTCCGGCAGACCAATGAGGAACCCGTTCTTGGTCTGGATGAGGGTGTGTGTGTCCACTATCACCTTTGCAGACTTGGCCTTCTCAGCAATCCTCTCCCCAGCCAGACGCTGGATTTCCCTCTGCTGGGCCGTGGGCAGCTTGCGCATCTCGTCCCTGTCACTGACAAGGCCCCGCGCTGATG
>JALVPN010000027.1 GCA_027031765.1 Promethearchaeota archaeon
CCTCTGGTCCGGGTACACAGTGAGGTCTACCGAGTCCGTCGCATTTCGTCCGTACTTGTCTATGAGGGTGAGGTTGAACGTGTAGTGTCCTAGGTAGAAGTCGTCGACCTCCACGACCATGTCGTCACCCTCGGGGTGTGCGAGAGTCCAGGTCTCTGTCTGGTTGTCCGGTGGGCCGTGGACCGCCGAGACGTTGCCGTACGTGTCGTCCATCTCGTGTACGACTATGGTGAGGCTGAAGTTTGCTGGGTTGCTGTCGTAGATGTGCCATACGATCTCATGGCCCTTGGAACCGAACTCGTACTCAATGTCATCTGGAGACGATATCTCGGGCGGTGTCAGGTCAGGGTAGACGGTGACATTGACACTGCTCGTGGACTCGTGTCCCAGTGTGTCATTGACCCAGAGAGTGAAGAGGTACCACCCCGAGGCGTTGAGACCGTCGGCACTCACCGTGATGTGGTCTCCCGTCCACTCACCGCTCTCGACCACTACCGGCTCGGCGGTCGTGGAGTTGTCAAGTCGTGTGACATTGTAGTAGTCGGGGTTTGGCTCCGTGATGTTCCACCTTATGTTGTGTCCAAAGCTGCCCTCCTCGTACTCGAAGTCCTCGGGTGTTTCAATCACTGGGGCTGTGGTGTCTGGAACAACGGTCACGACGACCACGTCCCAGGCAGACTCCTCCTGTTGGTTGAACACGGTGCAGTTGAATATGAAGACGGCTGGCAGCACCGCAGTCTGGTGGTCCCTGTACACATAGTCCACGGGGACATCGATTGGGCCACCGTCCCATGCTCTCGACTCGTAGACAGTGCCGTTTATGGTGAGTGTGTAGTTCTTCGGCTCTGGGTCTGTAGCGTTCCACACAATCCGCCGGCCAAACGTGCCGTTCTCAAAGGTGATGTCCGGTGGTCCCTCTATGCTGATTGCGACCTCAAATGCTGCGTGGCTGCGGGGTACCACGCCCCTCTGTCCAACGCCAGTGATGAGGAGTGGTGTCACAGTGAGCCATATCAGTACCAGCACCAACACAAAGGCCGACCTGTTATCGTGTCCTCGGAGCATGGATGCCATCCTTCCCGTCTGTCTGGGAGTCGTGACCGTCGGACGCCTGGCGGCGGATTTATAGTCTTCGGTGGGAGGTGCGCGAATCCGACAGCATGCCCGTCCGGTCGTGACCCGTTGTGGTAACCCACGTGCCTGTGCGTCAGCTGCGCCCATTGCCTCCACGGTGTGCCCCCCACTGCCCCCAGCGTATCCGTGCAGAGAACTGTCTTAAGGGTCCAGTCAAAGGGTTGTGACAGAACGTGGGGTCTTGCCATGCCGAAGGCCATCTATACTATCTGGTGGGACAACACACTCGGCCCACTGGTGGGCCGCTCCTATCCTCCGGGAAACGAGCTGACGACGGAGGAGGCCCTCGTAATATTCATGGGACATGGCGTGAACCAAGAGGCGCGGGTCGGCTACACCAAGCTTGACAGGGGACTTGTCGTGTCCTTGCTTGATGCGCCCAACTGCATCGCCGTGCTCCTCGATGACGACGACGACGCCATGCTTGTTGAACGTAACCTCCACCGCCTTGTCGGTGAGATCGACTTCAACACTGACGACTGGGACGTGGAGGTAAGACGTGCCTATGAACGGCTGTTGGATCTCATGGAGGAGGCGTCCCACGATGCGCTGCTGTCCGACCCCGGCATCAGGCGTCTCATCACTGACATGCAGGCTGGACGCCTCCGTGCAGTCAGTCCCAAGCATGTCCTGCGTGTCACTGCGTACTACCCCGAAGTCGCAGAGTACTTGGGTGGGAATGCGGATGAGGTGGCAAGGAAGCTCCGGGATCTGGAGAGCGCAGGCATCCTCACTGCGAAGACCTTTGGTAGGAGTATCCAGTGCATGAGCTGTGGTTCTACGGAACTGACCGTTACAATAATGTGTCCCCAGTGCGGTTCCACCGAGCTGTACAATGTGTATGGTGTCCTGTGCCAACACTGTGGTGCGCGCGTCCAGACCGTGATAATGGATGACGTTTCGGAGGTGCCGTGCGCGAGCTGTCATAGGCCCATCAGAGTGGCTGGGCTGGAAATCCTCTCGGTAGAGGCCCTGTGTTCGGACTGTGGCACGGCGACTGAGGACCCGAAGATTACCCTCCACTGTGCCCTCTGCGGGAAGCGACTCACAATAGCCGACCTGCTGAGCGCAACTGGCCTTGCATACTACCTCTCGGAGTCCTGACAGCGTCCCACAACGTGCGGTCCACAGTGTGACACGACACGCCGAGACCCGGGCAGTGGACAGGGCCACCACAACAGTTTTCTCAACGGCGCGTGCAGGTCGTGTCTGGAGGCGCCCGCAGTGCCGGAACAGTGTAGAGTCGGAGTGCTCAAGCTCGGCTGCATCTCGTCGACCCTGTTGGTCGACCTCATCCTCGACGAGCGTGCCACCCGGAAGGACATCCAGGTGCGTGCCTTCACCACTGGTGCCAAGCTCGACCGTGAGTCGTGCACGTCCGTCCTGTCCCTGCTCGTTGAGTATTCACCCGACTTTGCTGTCGTCGTCAGTCCCAATGCTTCACTTGAGGGGCCAACGGCCGTCCGGACGCACCTGCAAGAAGTGGGCATCCCCGTGCTGTCGGTCTCGGACGGGCCCGCAAGACGGGCGTTCTATAAGAAGGACGCATCGGGAAAGCGTGTCCCGGTGGTGTCAGAGGCCCAGGGCTTCGTCTTGGTGCCAGCAGACGCCATGATTGGGGCGCGCAAGGAGTTTCTCGACCCGGTGGAGATGGCAGTGTTCAACTCTGATGTGCTGATGGTCCTCGCAGCAACTGGCGCCCTCAGGAAGCTGCAGACCATACTTGACTCGATTGTCGAAGATGTGAAGGCTGGCAGGCCCCCGGAGATGCCAGCACTGACCCTGACGCCAGAGTACGCCACCGAAGGCGAGTTCGAGAACCCATATGCCCGTGCGAAGGCCGTGGCTGCACTTGTCATTGCAGAACAGGTGGGCTCTGTGACCCGACAGGCATGCTTCAAGACGGAGGACTCGCGGCAGGGTACGCTCCTTGCGGCTGCTGCCCACGAGATGATGCGTACTGCATCTACCCTTGCCGCCGAGGCGCGTGAGTTCGAGAAGTCGCGTGACACCGTCCTCAGGAAGCCCCACAGGTCTGGCGGGGGCGTGGTGGAGCGGCGCGGCCTCCTAGAAGGTCCTGATAGGTAGTGTTGGACCCCTCACTTCCTGTTGTTGTTCCGTTTGATGGTGCTCTGCACCACCTCGCGTGCAGCGGCTATGAGCTTCTCTGCCAGCTTCACGTTCACACCACTGACCCTTGAAGCAAGACGGCGTGCGTCAGCCCCGGCAAGCTGGGCCGCTGACTCGTAGCCCGCAGTCCGCAGCCTCCTCTCAAGTCCCGGCCCGATGCCCGGTACACGTCTGAGCGGGAGCACTCTGGCCAGCTCCTCCCCCAAGAAGTCACTGAGCTCGGCATCGCTGATCTCCTCGGTCGCCTCGATGATGTCAATCTGGGTGCGGATGGACTCGAAGTCCTCCTCTCCCAAGAACGCGGATACGGTCTGCTTGATGAGGGACTCGTCGAAGTCGAGCGACAGGTCTTCAATCTCGACCTCCCTGCCGACTATCTCTTCGAGGTGTCCGGAGAAGTACAGCGCAACAAGTGCGAAGAGTATTGCGAACTGCCCACCTACGAGCTTCACCCATGCGGGGGTGTGCCACACTCGCAGGTCGAGGGCCCAGAACAGCGCCATGTACCCCATGAAGAACGTCCACGCGCCCGCAACACGGGTCCCCTTTCCCCTTGCCGAACCCAGTTCCGGCCAGATTAGGAACAGGCACAGCCCCATGAGGAACCCTTCGACGGTCCGCTCAAATACGAGCAGAGGGGCTGCCAGTACGTGGAAGGAGTAGATGTTGCCGGGGTCTTCGTAGCCATAGAACGCCGACCCGAAGATGACCAGTAGGCCCAAGAGGAGCACCGCCATACTGAAGGCGACCTTCCGTCCCCTGCGGTCCGCAATGAGACCGGCCAGGGCTGCGGCACCTGCGAGGACCAGCAGCTGCAACACCCCAATCCCTGAGTACTGGCTGAGCGACTCGTACGCGTTGTTCCACGCGAACCCCTCCTCAATCTCCATCTTGGTCGAGAAGTACCACAGCATGTGGGACACCAGGACTGCCACCATGGCCACAAAGTACCGCATGGTGTTGCCACGGGCGGCGAGTGGCACCTCCTCAAGACGCCACGTACCTATGGGCACTGATATCACGACGCACCCGAGTGCCGCCGCGGCTGGGACCAGATAGCTCGAGGCACCAGAGAGCAGCCCCACCAGTGAGGCGGTCTCGTAGGCGAATGCTACGAGCAGGGCCAGCCCAAGGAACAGGCCTACGCAGCGCCCTCGGAACCTCACCACGATGCTCCTGCCAAGCTTCACGGCCAGTCCGGTGGCAAAGAAGGCCAGTCCGGCAAATGCAGAGAGCACCACTGATGTCTCCATCAGCGGCGAGAAGGGGGACGGTGACCCCAAGACTCCGAGCACTACTCCGAGGGCTGTGGGCACCAGGGTACCGACATATATCATCACATCGGTCTGCAGGAAGTGGTCCACGAGGATCCCGCTGATGGGCAGTACCAGCGACGCCGCAAGGGCACCGTACCCCAGCAGGAGGAAGTTGTCAAGGGCTGGTTCGCTGAACAGCGTCCTTGTGGTCAGTCCGTGGACCATGAAGATGAAGTAGGACAGCATGGGTGCGAAGAGCAGGTACACCGATGCGGTCCTGATGGGGAACTCTCTGTACTCCAGCATGGGGCTCTCTCCTAGTTGCTGGGTTCTAACAACCGTGTCGGAATATGGACATTTCGGGGATGCCCTCCTCTTGTCACCAGCTGTCGTCGTACCGCCGGCTCTCCTCCGCGTATCCTGGCCCGTCGGGGACGCGCGACCGGACAGCCGGTAGACATCTCACACTATGACTCCCGTCCATGACCGGGCACGCCAAGTTGGGCGTCGTCAGTACCCTGTGGTATGCTGCTCCAGTCCAGTCACGGCCCACGTCCGGGTGGTAGCCCCAACAGTCCTACGTGCTCGACGCCAGGTGCTGTCGGCGCACACGGTACACGTACACCATTGCTCCCACAGCAAGTGCGCAGACCACTGCCTCCAACACGCGGCCGTCAAAGCCCACGACTGGGCTGAGACCAGTGGCCACCTCCCGGCCGTCAGGCAGTCCGTCGTCGTCGGTGTCGCTGTCCAGCAGGTCTGAGCCATGCTGGTACTCTTCAAGGTTGGTCAGGCCATCGTCGTCGGGGTCGAGTGACGCATCGCCGTCGTCGGTCGGGTCGAAGCTGTGGGCCACCTCCCAGCCGTCAGGCAGTCCGTCGTCGTCAGTGTCAGGGCTCTCACCGTCTGTCATGTACATGGGCTCCGAGTAGTCCGACAGCATATCCCCGTCGGCGTCTACGTCCTTGAGACACCCGGTGCGGCGGAATGATATGTCCCCACCGTGTCCTTGCCAGTACACCCGGCCCCCACTTACCGACGCCTCTACTGCGTACACATTGCTGTCCTCACTGCCTATGACGACGTCGAGGTCGCCGTCGCCGTCTATGTCGCCCAGTGCTGGTGAGGAGGCAACACTGTTCCCGGTCTCGTACG
Source organism: Promethearchaeota archaeon (assembly GCA_027031765.1). Classification (GTDB taxonomy): domain Archaea; phylum Asgardarchaeota; class Thorarchaeia; order Thorarchaeales; family Thorarchaeaceae; genus JALVPN01. Next base: position 5,676 of record JALVPN010000027.1, read on the forward strand.
ACCAGAGGGTGGAGCCGTTGGCACCGTCCAGTGCATACACCCAGCTGTCGTAGCTGCCGATGACCACGTCCAGACCCCCATCACCGTCCACATCCCCCAGTGCTGCCGATGAGAGCACGACGTGCCCGGTGGCGTGTGCCCAGAGGACGGAGCCCGTGGTACCGTCAAGCGCGTACACCCGTCTGTCGTAGCTGCCGATGACCACGTCCAAGTCGCCGTCACCGTCCACGTCGCCAAGCGCTGCCGATGAGAGCACAGCGTCCCCAGTACCGTGTGCCCAGAGGACGGAGGCCGTGGCACCATCAAGTGCGTACACACTACCGTCCTCACTACCGACTACCACGTCCACGTCGCCGTCGCCGTCGAGGTCTCCCAGCGCAGGGGAGGAGTACACCCCGCGTCCGGTCTCGTACGACCAGAGGAGGGATCCTGTGGTGCCCTCAAGCGCGTACACCCGACCGTCATCACTGCCGATGACCACGTCCAAGTCGCCGTCACCATCAACATCGCCGAGCGCAGCTGAAGAGGCCACCTCGTTTCCGGTCTCGTACGACCAGAGGACAGAACCGTTGGCACCATCAAGCGCATACACCCGACTGTCCTGACTGCCGATGACCACGTCCAAGTCGCCGTCACTGTCGATGTCCCCAAGTGCTGGCGAGGAGTACACCGGACCTCCAGTACCGAATGACCAGAGGATGGAACCATTGCCACCGTCTAGGGCATATACCCGGTTGTCGTCACTGCCCACGACGGCATCGAGGTCGCCGTCACCGTCAACGTCCCCAAGTGATGGGGATGAGGCCACGTATGAGGAGGTGTCATGAGACCAGATGATGGAGCCATTGCCACCGTCGAGGGCGTACACCTGGCTGTCGCGACTGCCGATGACCACATCCAGGTCGCCGTCACCGTCAACGTCCCCGAGCGCAGGTGAGGAGAACACCTCATCCCCTGTCCTGTATGACCAGAGGGTGGAGCTGGGGGCACTGGACCGTGCCTGGTGTCCGGGTGGTGTGGCACCAGTGAGACCGGGCCCCACCTGTGGGGCTGCAATACCGTCATGGCCGCCGCCCACAGCGGTCACTTGTGGCCTCAGCAAAGTCACCCCTCCATGACCCGATACTGCTGCGACTACAAACATCACAGTGACTATGGCTGCAAGCAGAACGAATGGTCTCTGCATCGAACGTGCAACACCCTCTTACTCTTGGTTCCCGCTACGTCCTCTCGTGCCGTACCATTGTGGCCTCAGGTGTAGTGCGGCCAGGGCAGCCCGGAGGCTGTGACCCAGACGCTCGAGGCGAAATGGGCCCACAGAACACTGAGCCACTCTGGCACGGCCCTGTAGTACTAGATGGCGTCGAGAGATAAAGGCCTTTGCGGTCAGGACCCCGTACGGGCGTTCCCGGGCTACTGGAGTCGGTTGGCATCGGGGAGGGAGCAAGCGACGTGGTGCAGGGGCCCCCAACACGGCGTGAGAGGGACACATCCTGGACATGGGTTCATGTTTCGGCCCATCCGACGAGCTCCCAGACGCGATACCTTAAAGACGCTTTGGGACCGCGTGATAGAGTAGAGGAGAGCGACATTGTCGAGCAGGCTTCGTGTACTGGAGTTCATGGTCCTGAAAGCTGGCGGGATCCCCGTATTCCACTACTCCTTCTCAGGTGCGCAACGGCTAGATGAGCTGCTCTCCGGTTTCCTGTCCGCCATCACGAGCTTTGCCTCGGAGTTCGGTGAGCGGTCAGTGCAGAGCCTCTCGTTCGAGGGCTCGGAGCTCCTCTATGAGCAGACCTCCGACATGGCGATGTTCATCTTCCTCGTCGAGTCGGGCGCCCCGGAGAAGGTGCTGAGGGCCGTCCTCCGTGAACTGAGCGAGAGGTTCCTGTCCCGATATCGTGTGGAGCTCGACATGGACGTGCCCGTCCGAGAACTCTTCTTGGACTTCAAGCATGATGTCCTGGAAGTGTTCGCACGGTACGAGTCGGTCATGCGTGTTGCGTCGAGTCTGGGGCCCTTTGTGGTACCGACTATCATCCGGGAGCAGTGGGAGCACACCAGTAGCAGGGGCCTCCTCGATGACCTGCACAGGGACTTCGGCATCACCGCCACGCGTGTGGTCGAGGCCATTGATGGCAAGAAGCCCCTCCACGAGATTGCGCTATCGCTCGGCCTTGAGGAGGAGGAGGTGGCGCAGGTGGTGGAGTATCTGACGATTGCGGGCGTCCTTTCGGTCGCACGGATGCACCCTGTTGTGCGTGCCGACGACACTCGTTTTGATGCCTACCTTGACCTCGTGGGCCTGCCACGGAGGGACTACAACCTGTTGAAGCGTGCCAGCCCCTTGTGCACCGGGGAGTACCCCCTTACGGTTGTGAGTGAGCGCATTGGCGTCACTGCTGAGAGGCTATACGAGGTTCTGTCGAAGCTCGGCGACAACGTCCAGTGGCGGCTTGTGGAGGTCGCTGCATGAGCCACGAATGTATAAGTGGGCCGGGTACTATCATAGCCATCCATATCTGTACCCGTGTCCATGTCGAAGGGCGAAACAAATGGTGAAAGAAATCATCGTCCTCAGGGAAACCGGCATCCCACTGTTCCACTACAGCATCAGTGGTACCAAACGCCTCGACGAGCTGGTGGCCGGTTTCCTGTCCGCCGTTGGCTTCTTTGCCGAGCAGGTGGGTGACGAGAAGATAAAGGTGATCTCCTTCGCGAAGAGCAAGTTCGTATGGGAGAAGGTCGGCGACCTCTACTTCATTGCCCTTGTTGCTGAGGAGGACAGCCCTGAGATCTACGGCGTCATCCTCCGCAGCCTTGCTCAGCAATTCGTGGCCACCTACTACTCAGAGCTCCGCAAAGAGGAGCCGAGCCCGAAGGTGTTCGTCGCGTTCTCGGACGTCGTCGAGGCCACGCTCCAGAAGTTCGATGGCATCCCCGGCATCGCCCGGAGGTACCGTACGGCCCTCGTGCCGGTGGAGACCGTCAGGTCGCTCAAGAAGGCCCAGGCAAGGACCGAGGAGCACCCCGGTGTACACCGTTCTGCGGTCATTACTTCCGATGGCTACGTCGTGGTCTCCAACTTCAGGACATACGAACTTGAGGCCATTCTCGACATACTGTTGACGTTCTCCAGTCGCTCCGGCCCCGTCAAGGAGCAGCAGATTGCTGTCCACACGAGCCTCGACTCCAACACCAGGTACTATATCCGCCGCATGGGCCCGGTCGGCTGTTGCGTGTTCGTGGTCGATGCGGGTCTTGGCCTTGACGAGTGCGAGAGGGTTACGACGCCCCTGCGTGACGAGGTGAGTCGTACCGACTTCTCCAAGATCCAGCGTATCGACCCGGACGAGAGTGGTGGCGTCCTTGAGTTCTACCCCTACGATGTGTTGCGACTGCTCCGCCCCAAGGAGGAGATAGGACAGGAGGAGAACGTCCTGTTTGTCGGACTGCCCATGGTCACCGTACAGAACATCAGGGCCGTCCTGCGGACTGTTGGTGAGAACACCACCTTGGACGAAGTGTACGAGGACAGCGGCCTTGAGCGTGAGGACGTGGACGAGGCGCTTGCCATACTCATCAGCAAGGGACTGGCAGAAGTGGTACGTGTTTTCCCGGTCATCGCGGACCGCGACGAGCGCTTCGCAGCATTCCTCGAGGTCATCGGCATCCCCAAACGTGACTATGTTGTCCTCGACACCATCTGGGAGTACTGCAACGGCAGCCACTCCATCCGCGAGATATCGGAGAAGACACGGGTCCCGGCGTCGCGGATTGTCGAAGTCATGAGGGCGCTCGGCAGGTACGTGGAGTGGAACACAGAACGAATGCTGACGACCTCCCGCCGGGTCGAGGGCCGACCGTGACGACGGAAGACATTTCTTCCCCGGTGCAACAGTAGCAGTCCATGCCAGACCTTGAGAGCCGATACGTGGGCTGCATGCTCGGTATGGCCATCGGTGATGCCCTGGGTGGGCCCACTGAGTTCATGTCCTTTGAGTCAATCCGCAAGACATGGCCACCCGGTGGTGTCACGGACTTCTGCAGCTTCAGGGGCCTGCCAGCTGGCTCCTATACTGACGACACCGAGATGGCCCTTGCTGTGGCGCGCGGCATCCTTGGTGCCAGCTCGCTCGACGTGACCGCCATACTTGATGCAATAGCCGGCGAGTTCGTCCGGTGGTACGAGAATGTCGACTGGGCACGCTCGCCCGGCACGACGTGTACCGGCTCGGTTGCGAAACTCGTTGAGGGGGAGCACTGGACGGCCTCTGGGAGGAATGACTCCATGGGCTGTGGGACTGCGATGCGCGCACCACCCGTAGGCCTTGCATTTGCCCCCGACCGTGACCTCCTCCGGGAGGTCGCAGCCCGTCAGTCGCTCATCACGCACGGCCACGATGTCGCAACAGCGGGCTCGGTTGCGGTGGCCCTGATGGTCGCCGAGGCTGTCCAGGGGGCCCATCCGGACGACCTTCTCGCAATAGTGCGTGACTCCGTCGCCGAGATCAGCGATGTGTTCCTTGAAGCCCTCGACCGCGTGCCACCTGCTGTTGAGCTGGGAAATACGGCTCAGGCGCACTCCCTCCTGGGCCCCGGCTGGACGGCGGACGAGGCCGTCGCAGGTGCACTACATGCACTTACAATGCACCCGACATCATACAGGGACGCGGTACTTGAGGCAGCGAACTCCGGTGGTGACACCGACACGAAGGCATGCATCGTGGGGGCTGTACTCGGGGCATCCTTGGGTGTCGGGGGCATCCCTGATGTTTGGCGCCAACATGTGGAGGACGGCGAGCTGCTTGTCGAGACCGGCAGAGAACTGTTGCTCTATGTCCGTCGCCACTTCGGAATATGATACGATTCGGCACCCGTCCTCTGCGTCGTACGGCATGCCCCTTGAGGGTTTCCACAGGTCACCAGTGGTCTCTCGTCGCCGGTGCAGTATGCGCCCGTCACATGCAGGCCCAATACCGAGTCCTACTCGGAAACACTTTAAGCACAGCAACACATGGACAGCCATAGGACATATGATTTGGGGCCTCTACTGATGTCAGGGCGCATTGTCAGCATTCACTCGTTCCGTGGCGGCACTGGCAAGTCGAACATCTCGGCCAACCTCGCAGCGGTAGCTGCACTTGCGGGGAAGCGGGTCGCAGTGATGGACACAGACGTTGCATCACCCGGCATCCACGTGATTTTTGGGATGGGCCGCGAGAAACTCCAGTACACTCTCAACGACTACCTCAGGGGCGAGTGTGACATCACTGATGCGTGCATTGACATGACCCGTCGCTTGGGCATCAGACAGGGCAAACTATACCTCATCCCGAGCTCCATGAGCGCCAACGACATAACGCGCATACTCCGGGAGGGCTATGAGGTCTCTGACCTGAGGAACGGTTTCTCTGAGGTGATTGAGGCACGCGACCTCGACTACCTGATAATCGACACCCACCCGGGCCTCGACAGGGAAACGCTCCTGTCCATGGCCACAGCCGACTTCCTCTTCGTCGTCGCTAGGATTGACGAGCAGGACCTCCTCGGTACCGCCGCCACTCTGAGCGTTGCACGGAAGCTCCAGGTCCCAGACATCCGCATCATAGTCAACAAGAAGCCCAGTATCTATGAGGACAGGGCAATCCTGTCAGAGGTGGAGCGCAAGTTCAGGACCAAGGTCGCTACGATAATACCCCTCGTTCCCATCCTGATAGAGGCTGGCAGCCGCTACATCGTCACGCTCAAACACCCGGACAACGAGTTCACGAAGCGCATTGAGGAGGTATACAGGGTGATGGAGGGCGAGGCCTGACCCCGGTCCCCGTGCGTGGTACTCGCCACTAGCGGACAGGTGACCGGGGTACCGCCGAGCAGACACACCGGTGGGTTCCCGGTATGCACCCGTCACCGGTGTCTGTCGCAGCCGTCACGTTTCCAACACCCGATGGTATGGCCGGCATACTCTACACCTGGCCGTTGGTCACATCACGTGACGCCCTTGGGTGCAGCCACGGCTCAGTCGACAAGGACTGGTATGTATGCAATCGCAAGCGCGAGTAGCAGCAGCACCAGCGAGATGATGAGGCGTAGGGGGAGTAGCACTCCATCCGACGACCTGCGTCTCTCCACTGGCAGACTTCACCTCCAGTGTCTAGTGTCGCCCCAGTGCACTGCACCCCGCACGCAGTTGTTGATGGCCTCGCCCAAGTCTGCTCTGTGCTACCGTGGTCCTGTTGCTGGCCTGTGTCCCCGGTCCACACCACCAGTGAGGGCCTGCATGCGGGCTGGTCGTGGTAGGGCGTCGGGGACAGGTGGGACATCCCACCTGCAGTGCAATGGGTCCTTCTTCTCTATGTCCACGTGGCAAGATGAGTCTGTCGTAGTGTAGCTGCCACCCACACAGTTGCCCGTGGACACTGTGTCAGGAGAATTGACGGTGTCTGTCGGGCCGCTACGGCCTCTTGGACGGGCGTGTGTGCAGAATGCAAGCAGTTTTCAATGGGTCCTCATCTCTATGTCCTCCCACAGTGGTCAGTGCGACCATATTGTCACGGACGAGGTGTTGTCGGTCATGGAAATCGTAGTCCGGTTTGCAACAGCGCAGGACCGCCGGGCGCTCGAAGAGTTCTACAGTCGCGAGGGCATGGACTTCAGGGCCCTCTCAATGCGTGCGTCCGGTGCAATAAGCGAGACAATGTATGTGGTGGCTGTTTCAGAGGACCTGGTAGTTGCAGCGCTGAAGCTTGACATCTCAAGGGACAGGGCGCTGGGGCCCATCGGGATGATACGGTATTTTGAGATCGAGGACGAACTTGAACAGACAGACATAGGCCAGAGGATGCTGGAGAAGGCCGTCCACATTGCTGAGGAGCGGGGCCTCAGGGCCCTTGAAGCTGTCGTCAGTGAGGCGCGTCATGACCTGGTCCGGCTGTTCACAGAGGCCCACTTTGAGGAGTTGCGAAGGGACATCGTATTCCGCAGGAAGTTCCGTGCGCGCATGTTCTGACCATGTTGGTTGAGTCCTTACGGCGCTCGGGCTGGCCCCTACCACCCGTCACCCCGCGTCTGCGGCACGCGACAGCCGGGGTGGCTCATATCACGTCCGACAGGCCGACACGCTCTATTGTCTCGACCGTTGGCAGTCCGTCCGTGTCAAAGCCCCGCAACTGGTAGAACCTCTCAAGGCACGCTTCAAAGTCGTCACGGCTGACTGCGGCCGTCATGCCGTCCCTTGGGCCCCCACGTTCTGGCTCCCACATCCTTGGGGGCAGGACATCGCTGGCCCGTGTGACCCCCTCCCGGTGGTTGAACATCCGTGTGAGGACGGCCACCCTCTGGGCGAACAGTGCCACCGAGTCCTGGGTGTACTCAAGGCCCGTGGCAGCGTTCAGGAGTGCTATCTTCTCCTCGTGGTGGAGTGGGATGTGGTATGTGAAGTGACAGATGACCAGTGAGTCTGTGAGCACCTTCTGGTCGCGTGCTGTGACCATTGACTCCACCACATCGAGTGCCGATGTGTCGGGCGGCCCCGTTGTTGCAGGCCAGCCCCTGAGGTGACTTGCACCTACGTCAGCGGTGACATATGACAGGCCCATGCCGCGCCTGCCACGTGGGTCCCATGCCGGGACTTCGAGACCCTTGACGTGCACCGCTATCTCCCCTGCAGCACCACCCAGTTGTCTTGCAGCCTCACGCACGCCGTCGGCTAGCAGGTCGCCAATACCCTCCCTGCGACATATCAGCCGCAGTAGCTCCTCAGCGCCTTCCGCGTCGCCGAACCTGATGTCGAGCCCGTGTTTCTCAGTCGTGATGATGCCGCGGCTACAGGCCTCCATTGCGAACCCGATGACGCCGCCGGCACTGATGGTGTCGAGCCCGAGCTTGTCGCACAGGTAGTTGAGCCGCAGCAGGGCCTGCGGGTCGTCAATGCCAAGGTCTCCTCCAAGAAGGCCTATTGACTCGTACTCTATGCAGGACTCGACCTCCACACCAGCCCTGTCCGGGTCCTCTGTCCTGTACGCCCTTGTGCAACGCATTATGCACTGCGGACACGAGTTGTGAGTGCCCAGGGCCCACCGCTCAAAGGCCTCTGGCCCAATCCTCTCGTGCTGTTCAAAGTAGCCCGTTTCATAGTTTCGTGTCGGGAACTGTCCGAGGCTGTTCGCCACCGGCACGAGGAACGGGGTCCCGTAGTCCTTGAACCCGGACTCCTTCTCGCGCCACCGCCTTGCGACTTCCCGGTTCACCTCACGTATCGCATCGGGATCCGCAGCCCTCACATCACTGGTCCCATGGACAACGACTGCTTTCAGCCGCTTCGCGCCCATGACCGCACCGGCACCACCGCGTCCGGTCTGGTGGACGACCTCACACGCCCCGGTGGCGAACCTACACAGGTTCTCCCCTGCTGGGCCAATTGCATATACTGAGGCCTGCTCTCCGTACAGTCCGTGGAGCTGCTCTGTCACCTCATGGACTCCAAGGCCCCACAGGTCCGGCGCCTCCCTGACCGCCACATCCTCGTCGTCAACAGTCACGACCACAGGTCCCTTTGCCTGTCCGCGTACGGCAATGAGGTCGTAGCCTGCACGCTTGATGTCCCTGCCCAGCGGCCCCCCGCAGTGTGAGTCTAGGAACAGCCCTGTGAGGGGTGACTTTGTGACGAGGGTCCAGCGCCCGGTGTTTGGTGCGTGCAGCCCCTGTAGTGGTCCCGTGAGGAAGAAGAGCACGTTCTCCTCCCCAAGCGGGTCTGCGCCTGCCGGCACGCGCGTGTACAGCAGGTACGCACCCAGTCCCTTGCCACCAATGAACATCTCAAGGGTCTGTCCACTGAGTCCCTCCACCCACGTCTTGCCTGTAGAGAGGTCGACCCAGAGGGCCCTCTTTTTCCAGCACTCGTGTGTCAACTCTGTGTCCACCTTTGAGCTTGGACAGTCACTGCAGTCTGCTATGTGGTCTTGATGTCCACTCGCAGGACTTCGCCGGCCTCGACGTCCCTGAGGTTCTTGAGGAAGGCTTCAAGGATGTCCTTGAGGACGCCTGAGACGAACCTATTAGTGGCCACACGCTGCCCATTGACGTACAACTCAAGTCCTGTCATTTCTGGTCGGGGCAGTCTTGCTGGTGGCACTTTAAGGTTCTTCCCGGTGGCGGTGTGGAGACCGTTGTTGTCCCCTGCTGTGAGGGCCCGTCCTCGTGCCCGTTGCTGATACGTCTTTGCCACGTCGTCTGGTACGGGGCGGCCCGTCGTGGTGTGTGGCCTCACTAGCGGGTGACCGCCGAGCACTGGTGCAGCCCGCACCGGTGTCCCCGTGCTCTTGTCTTGAGTCCTCGTGCCCTGCACTTGCCAGCTGTGAGTGTGCCGCACTCTCTCCGATATGCATTTATACCCCTCCCAGCCGTAGGGTGGCCAAGTATTGACCAACAGAAGGTGTGGAGTCTAGAATGGCCTTTGATGTTGTGAGATCAGCTATCACTCAGAAGACCTCGGAGGGTCAACAGTTCGAGCCCCTGAACCGGCCGTCGAGTATGGGTGGCATCCTAGGCGCAATTGCTGCAGTCATCGGGCTGATTGCAGGTGGCGGTAGGCTGCTCATCCCGACACCGTCCATCGGCCCTGATGCCATCCATGATGTCTCCTACTACTTGCCTGCAACACTTTTCCTCGGTCTACTGACACTCTCACTTATCGTGCAGCTCCGGGGTATCCGGAAACTCCGGACGAAGCTGGCCTCTTCATTCCCACTGATCTCGTACATCCTCGTGCTGGTCGGCATCACGGCTACTGCGTACATGTTCTATGGTGGTACTGTGTACCAACTTGAGGGTCGGATCAGGCCGTGGGCAACTGAGATGGTCATGCTCGGGTCGGTCCTCATAGTCTTCTACCAGATGCTGGCGGTGCTGTACCTAGACTCCAGCAAGAACTGGATTGGCCTTCTGGCTGGTCTGTGCAATGCCCTCCTCGTCCCGGTCGCCATGATTGGCCATGCACTGAACCCAGCACTGGTCTATGTTGCCTATGTGGTCTTCCTTGTCGGTCAGGTCTTCACAGCGCTCTTCTGGCTCGCACCTGAGTCTGACATCCGTGAGTTCGAGAGGAGCAGTGACATTGCCAAGTTCGCATTCGGCATTATCGGCGTCCTCACATTCGTAGTTGGTGCCGTCGCCACTTTTGTCGGCCCCATCGCAGTGGAGGAGGGCGTCGCTGTCTGGATGCCTTGGAGCACGATGGTCTCCCCATCGGAGTACCTGACCAACCCCGCCCTCGTATGTGCCTTCTGTGCTATGTTGATGGTCTGGACGACCGCCATACCAAGGATGGGTGCCAAGGAGCTGCGCATCGACCATGTGCGGAAGGACATAATCAAGGGCGGTACCAGATGGTTCATGATGCTGCTCGCAGGACTTGGCGTCTTCGTCGCCGGGATTGCCGGGTCCGGCAACCCTGATGTGGCTGCAAGTGCGTCGTTCTGGATGTCATCCCTACCGGGCTCGGTGATAATCCTTGCGGGCGCCCTCTACGTGAGCAGGTCCGACGTGATAACGGGCATGCCTCTCCTTGTGGCTGGCGTGCTGCTCACGGTGCACCCCTCTGTGCTCCCGTTCCTCGTCATATGTACGTGGGCGGCGCTCCTCGTAGCGCAGATTCTACTCCTGATAGAGACCAAGGTCCGCGGCTTTGCGAGCTTCTCTCAGGGCTTCCTCACCATGATACTGCTCTTTGGCAGCTCCGCCCTCTTCCTGATGTTCCTGCTGGGTGGGTTCGGTGAGGGCCCGGCAGCCCTCTGGCCGACCAACAAGTGGTTCAACATCGGCATGTTCCCTGACATCCCGGTCGCGGCTCAGATCGGCACAGTACTCGCACTACCGACGCTTGTGCTCCTCCTGCGGAACATGGCGGTTGCAGGTCTGGCCCACCTACGGCATCACTCTAGTGATGCGCTCTTGGGGATGAGCTTCATCTTCGCATTCTTCGTGCCGCTCATTGCCGGCAGCGATGTGGTCTCGCACCAGGCCAACATCGCGGCTGCTGTACTGATTGCTCTCTACACGATCAGCTTTGTCCTCGTCCTCTCAATCAACCTCAACCTAGCAGGCGATGTCGAGGACCAGGGCTACGCATTCGAGGGTACCTTCATACGCATGACCACCATCGTGGGCATGATATCAGGGATGATAGTCGTGTTCGTCGTGCTCACCACCTTTGCGGCTGTCGGCACAACACCCACTGACATTGCAAGGGTCATCACACTACTCGTGGTCTTTGTGGTGGGCCTTGAGATCATCTGCGACATCGGTTGGTTCCTTGCAAGCGTCCGCCTTGGAATATTCAGGCAGGGCTTCAAGTTCATGACCGTAGCAGAAGCCCAGGCCAGTGTCCCGGTCAAGGAGCAGGCCCTTGACCTACCCGTAGCAAGGCGTCCATGAGGTGCTACTCGCGTTGGCGTCCTCTGTGGACGGCGTTGAGCGCCGCTTGCAGAGTGCCAGCGCAAGTGCCCTCCTCATCCACGGCCTCTTTGCCGATGTTGACCAGATGGCACCACTACAGTCATATCTTGCAGACCGTGCCGTGGAGAGCTTTTCCGTCCGTCTGCCAGGTCATGGCACGACCCCAGAGGACCTTGCCGCGTCCACCCGGGCCGACTGGTACAAGGCAGTCCTTGTGGGCTACCGCCACGTCGTTTCGTGGGGCACACGCCCTGTGGTCATAATGGGCCTCTCAATGGGCGGGGCCCTTGCCCTCCTGCTTGCTGCACGTGAAAGCCCTGTTGATGGTGTTGTGGCCCTGTCGCCTGCCGTGTTCTTTGAGAACCCTGCTGCAAGGCTCGTGCCGCTGCTCAAACACGTGGTCAAGTACCGGCAAATCGACCTGTCCTACATCCCCGAGATGTACGAGATCCCATACTCGCGCTACGCCCGCGAGCCACTGTCCGCAGTACATGAGTTCATACGGCTGACCGAGCAGGTACAACGCGAGCTGGTCAATGTGATGGCGCCTGCCCTGATTGTCCAGTCAGGTGCGGACAAGACCGTGAGCCCGACGAATGGGAGACGCGTATACGAGACAATATCTTCCGAGGCAAAGACACTCCACGTGGTCGAGGGGGCCGAGCACGTGATCACATGCCACCGCAGTCGGGGTGAGGCGTTCGCGCTGATTGGTGACTTCGTTGATGGTCTCGTGGGTGGCGTTTCGGGTGGGGCATCATAGCCGGGCCGCATCATCTCGACTCCCCGGTGGCCAGATCTCGTCTACGACTCTGCGGGCCAGTGCGCAGTCGTCTGTGATTATCCCATCAACTCCCATCTCGCAGGCCTGTCGGATGTCGTGCTCCTCATTTACCACCCATGCATAGACCTCAAGGTCCGAAGAGTGCAGCATGGACACATGTCCCCTCTCCAGTGTTGCGAACTCGGGGATGACAGTTGTTACTTCATAGTCGTGAGCATACTCGCACACATCGTCTATCAGTCTCATGAACACGAGGGCCGTGCGGACAGTGGCGCTCCACCGTCTTACCTCTCGTAGGCACATGTGGTGAAAAGACGACACGATGACGCTCTGCTCCATCGACCTCGCAGAAACCATCCTCATGACGTCTCTCTCTATGTCCGGTACCTTGAGCTCTATGTCCACCCCGATGGATGCACTCCTGGCCTGGTCGAGTGCCTCTTCGAGCAGCGGGATGCGTTCTCCGTCACCCGCATCCAGAGTGCGGAGCTCAGCGAGTCCCATGTCTGCAACGTAGCCCTTGCCGCTGGTCGTCCTGCTAAGAGTGTAGTCGTGGATACACACGAGGTGGCCGTCTGCGGTCTCGTGGACATCCAGCTCGACCATGTCAGCGCCGAGCCTGATAGCGTTCCAGTACGAGCGGAGAGTGTTCTCAGGTGCAACTCTCGGAGCACCCCGGTGGCCGACGACTAGGGGCCCGTGCAAGGGCCCGGCCTCCGTACTCACTCCCCAGCGTCCTCCGGTCTTGCCAGCCCGCTCCCACCACACCTCGGACATGGTTCAATGGAGCCGTCAGGTGTGGCACGGATTCGCCCGCTACCATTGCAGTAGTAGCACACGTCACTTGGTGTGTCAAGTCCGCGGCCAATGTCATTGGCAATGGCCCAGCCACTCCCCACAAGAATAGCGCCCACGAACATTGTCAGGAGCGCCAGCACATAGAGGTCGGGTAGCGGGAGCACACAGAAGAGTCCCACCAAGAAGAGGATGGCCCCTATGACTGCAAGGAAGTAGCCTATCTGTTCCTTCTCCATGCTTCTCACTACGGCCGCCGGGATGCCTGTTGCCTTCATAATTGTTTTGCATGACCTGTACGGTGCACGGCCCCGTATGGTGACATGTGCTCACAAGACACACAATCTTGTGTCCACATGATCCCTGATAGCCAGTGCACACCGCCCCGCTCTCCTAGGACAACAGATAATAGATATGCGCGGACTCAACATGACAAGTACCGACGGTGTTGTATCCTATGTCCAAGACAGATCTGTTCACGAGGTACTCACAACTGTACATGCGGCGCCGCGTGAGAGAAATAGTACCAGAGGGGGCATTTGTGCGTCAGCTCGTTGACGTCCCGCACCAGGACCTTGATGTGGGCGTCTTCTTCAAGGGGCCACAGGATGTCCCGAGACAGGTGTACCTCGGCAACCCGGTGCCCTTCGAAGTCGCTGAGGAGGAAGGCATTGTGTCCGTCGGCTCGCAGAGCTACTTTGTACGGACGGTCATCAGTGATTTCAAGGGGCTCGAGTAC
>JALVPN010000028.1:0-14501 GCA_027031765.1 Promethearchaeota archaeon
ACTGTTCGGACCGCAGCCTTTCTTGCGAAGAAACGCACAAGGATGGCAGGAGTGTTTGCACGACTCTTCGCAGCTGCCCACGAGGCCGACCCCGACGGCGCCAAGCGGCTCCTCGGCGAGATGGAGGACCTCAAGAGCCTCTCCATGTTCGTCGACATGGTACGTGCCGCACCAACAGTGGCAGAAGGGGTGGAGTTGCTGGCAGTGATCAACGCAATCAACCCGCGTACTGCCCGGAAACTGGCGAAGGTGCTCTACGCCAAGAACAACCGCAAGAAGACCTTCAAATGGATCACATTGAACTACCCGTTTGAGTCCATGGCCGTCTTCCTGAAGGTCATGGCCACTGTGCACCCCAGGGTCGCGAGGGATGTGCTGAAGGACTTCCTCTCTGACCGCAGCCTCTTTGTATACGCCCTGAAGAACTGCAAGTCAGTAGAGGCGCTCGCAGTTGTGTTCGTCCTCACCGCCCGGGCTGCGAAGAGACAGGGGCGGGCCCTGTTCAAGTACCTGTACGAAGAACACTTCCACGACTGCATGCCCATGGACGCATTCCTGAAAGAGCCCCGGTTACGGGAGACGTACGCGGCACTCTACTGGGCCCTCAGAGAGCTCAATGACCGGACATCCATGATTGCGTTTGCACAGTCTGTCATACAGTGAGCTGGGCGGCACACTCCCGTGACACAGTCCGCCCTCATGTCCGCGTCCGTGCTGTGAGGTACACCCACCGGGTCGACATGTGTCACTCCCATACGCTAACACGCGGTCGCGGGTGCCACTGGCTGGACGGCGCAGTCTCGGGCCGAAATGGTCTTCCTGCACCTGCTCATGCCACAACTACAGAAGTCCCACCAGTGTGTCGACCCGTCCCGGACAACACCCCCTGTTGGCGCACTGGCTTTATATCTGCCAGTCAAGTGCGTTGACATGCCGGGGTGTTGTCAGTGCTGGCCACAATGCGTGGGGCCCCTTCCACCTCAGGACGGGCCGTCACCATGTTGTCGGATGTCACGTGGCGGCTGCCAGCAAATCCCCGGTAACTGTGTTGAAAAGGGACGGTTGTGATGACCCTGTCTGGCGACGGGCTGCGTGAGCGGGCGCTCGCACTCATGGATCTGGTGCTCCGCAGTTGTCGCCTCCATAAGGACTCTGACAGGGACAGCGCATACACCCTTGAGGTACTGAGGACTGTGGCCCTCAACGCGGTCATCTCTGTGTGCACAGGGCAGCCACTCGTCAAGGTCACTTCAGACCCTGACCTGGGTATTATGGAAACCTCCCCCGCCTCGGGAGGCGCACCTGTGGCCCGCATCCGGTCAGCTGTCCAGAGAGCTGCGCGCGTGACCGATGAGCAGGAAGTCCACAGACTGGTGGGTGACCTGCCAGGTATGGCGTCCATCAGGCTCCTTGAGGTCATCCACTCCCTTGCCGCATACGACGGCGTCTACGTAGACGGTGACAGCGTGGAGGTGACCGGCCCATCCGTCAGGCGCAAGGGCTATGGTGCATTCTACACACCACCAGCCGTTGCCGAGTCCATCTGCGAGGGCACCCTAGGCACCGCGCTCGACGAGGCCCTCGAAAGTGTGGGTGCACCTGCACGCGCCCGTGAAGTGGCGACATGGCTCTCCGACCTGACGGTGCTTGACCCGGCATGTGGTCCCGGTGTGTTCCTCATCGAGGCAGCACGCTGTCTCCTGGACCGGGCCCCGCTGGTCCGCGATACACTCGTCGACCATCTCAATGCATCCGGCTGTGACCGCCGACTGGTGCGCCTCTTCCACGACCCGGGTGCGTTCCGTGCCCTCACACTACGGTCACTATATGGCGTGGACCTGGACGCAGCAGCAGCCGAGATTGCCTCCGTGTGCCTCTCTCTCGTGACCGGCACTGACAGCCGCTCCCTCAAACTCCCATTCCTTGACACTGTGAAGGTCGGCGACTCGCTGGTGTCGGAGTTGCCGGTCGGTGCATGCAGCCCCAGCCGCGATGAGGTGCGCAGACTGCTGGACTACCGGCGCCGTGTGCGCAGTGCGGCCCACTGGACAGGGAGACGTGCGCTCGACCACGAGTACGCGGCCCTAGTCAGAGATATCGAGGCCTCTGTTCCTTGTGACTTTGGTGACAGACGTGCCTCAGTCCTCCTGCCCCCTGCCCTGTTAGAGCATGCATTCTCATGGGAGCTCGAGTTCCCGGAGGTCTTTTTCCGGGAGGCCACATATGGATATCAGCGGGCTGGGTTTGACTTTGTGGTCATGAACCCGCCATACGATATACTCAAGCTCAACCGTTCAGAGTTCATGCGCCTGCACCGTGGACAGAGTGGCGGGGTCACCGGGCCGGACGAGGAGTTCGAGGCCCTCAAGGCCCGGGAGCGGCTGCTGGTACGCTTCTTCAGGCAGTCAGGGCACTACCGGCTGTCAGTAGACAGTGTGCTCAACCTCTACCGGCTGATGATAGAACGCGCACTCCAGGTCACTTCAGAGCGTGCGCGCCTCGCCTTCATAGTCCCGTCGACCTTCCTCTGTGACTACTCTGCCCGGCGCCTCAGGGCCGGAGTACTGGAGAGGTACACAGTGCTCGGGGTCGACGACTTTGTGGAGAGTGCACGTGTGTTCGAGGGTGTGTCGCAGGCCGTGTGCATAGTACGGATTGACAAGACACGCCCGGGTAGCGTCGTCCCCGTGGCAGTCCATGACTCTTGGCGACCACAGGTATCCCGTACTGACTACACCCGTGTCCCACTCCCGGTAGTACGCTCGGTCTCGGGCAGCAGCCTCGCAGTCCCCCGTGCCCCCAGTGAGGCGTGGCGCGTGCTCAAGAAGCTCCACCGGTGGCCCACCATTGGCAGTATCCCGTGGCTCCGCAACAGGAGGGGCGAGCTTGACCTCACCGCCCACAGGGAGTTCATCAGCCGCGAGCCAACAGACACTCCCCTCATCAGGGGCTCCCACATCCGGCGCTATCGTGTCGAGTGGTCTGAGGACGGGCGTGGGTGCTACGTCAATAGGGGCGCGTTCGAGTCGGTGCTGGGCGGTTCCTCCAAGCTCGACCACATCCGGGGCCCGCGACTTGTCAGCCAACAGGTGTCGAACATGTCGCAGGTGTGGCGACTGAAGGCTGCGCTTGTTGGGCCGGGGCCTGTCCTTGCCAACTCGTGCAACTACATCTCCGTGGCGTCGGGACGAGACCCCACACGCCACCTGCTCTTCCTCATGGCCCTGTTCAACTCCCACCTGGTCAACTGGCGGTTCAGGGTGACGAGTTCGAACAATCATGTCAGCAACAGGGAGGTCGCGCAGCTCCCGGTACCACCCCTTGACACCCTTGAGGGCCCTGCTGAGGAGCTTGCAGCCCGGCTGGTCGAGTGTGTTCAGGCCCTCTCGTCAGGCACTGATGACGGACTGGAGCCCATGAGTCAGGCCTTGGTGTTCCAGCTGTACGGCCTGGATGTGGGAGAGGCGAGGTTCGTGATGTCCCAACAGGGCGCCCCGAGAGACGAGGTCGCGGCTGCCCTTGACCATATGGCCGCATTGTGGGGCATGCCATCCAGCTGACACTGCACTGGGCGGTACAGTGTTGTCCTGTGGATGCGTGTCCTCAAGGGCGCCGGTCAGTCCGCATACCAGTCACATGACACCGCATCGGAAGCAATATCTTGTGCCCGACTCTGCACGGGGGCGAGACTCTTACAGGAGCTATGCCTATGGAATGGGTTGTCAAAGAAGTCCTTGTACTCTCTCCACACACGGATGACATGGAACTGGGAGCCGCAGGCACTGTCCGGAAGCTTGTCAAATCGGGTGCACGGGTCACGTCTCTCGTGTTCAGTGATTGCAGGAAGAGTGTACCAGACGGGTTCGATGAAGACACATTGAGAAACGAGTGTGGGGCTGCGGCACGCCGACTGGGAATAAGTGACCTTATCATACAGGGGCTCCCCGTCCGTGAGTTCCCGCGGTACAGACAGGAAGTCCTCGAAGCAATCTATGACCTGCGTAGGCGTAACAACTTTGACCTCGTGCTCACCACATGGCATGGGGACATGCACCAGGACCACCGTGTTGTTGCTGATGAGACCCGTCGCGCATTCATGAAGACAACAACTACAGTCCTGGCCTACGAGGTGCCAGGGAACTGTCCGGGTTTCACACCACAGGTCTTTGTACCAATGACCAAAGAAGAGGTGGATGAGAAGATTGAGGTGCTCCACTGCTATGAGTCACAGGTCGCCCGCAGGGGGTACTTCAGGGTGGATGCAATCAAGTCCCTCATGGGGTATCGGGGCCTCAACATTGGAGTGCCATATGCAGAGGGATTCGTACAGCAGTGGGGTGTCGTCACGCAGTTCGTGATGTGACATGGCATGACATGATGGTGATGGCACTCAAGTGGCCGGTGTCACTGTGCGCATGTCATGGCTCTTGCTGTCCAGACTGTGGTGTCATTCCAGTGAGCAGATGACCCACTGGACGTATGGAGTCGCGAGTTATGACGGGTCCTGCCCCGGTAGGTTGTCACACGGTGCAGTCCCTGCAGTCATTGTGCTGGTCCTGCAGCCCTCCGGGGGTCGTCCTACGCCGTACTTGGCCTGCCAATGCCCCTGAAGACAAACCCTCGTCTTATGCACTCGTCCCTGTCGAATACGTGTCGGCCGTCGACGATAGTCTTGGTGCGCATGAGGCTGCCAAGCCAGTCGAGGTCGATATCAGCATATTGACTGTGTGCAGTGACAAGCGCGATACAGTCAGAACCATCCACTGCTCGCCGGAGATCCTTCTCGACTCGCAAGCCATCTATTTCCCTGACGTAGGGGTCGTGTGGCACCACGCTCGTACCGAACACTTCCAAGTCGCGGATGAGCGGTAGCGCAGGGGAGTTCCGCGTGTCATCCGACTCTTCAAGGTAGGCCACGCCGAGTACTGTGACCCTGCTCCCAAAGACCTGTCGTCCTGCCTGTCTGAGGGCCTCCTCACACAGGTCGGCCATGTGTCGCGGCATCGAGTCATTTATCGAGCGTGCCACAGTTATCAGGTGCGGCTCGTACTTGCCACGTGCGCCAAAGGCAAGGAGCCACGAGTCCTTTGGCAGGCAGTGGCCACCCACACCCGCACCGGGGAGGTGCATGTTCCTGTTCGGCGCCCTGTTCACTAGCTCCCGCACCACGTACACGTCTACCCCCATGTTCTCACACAGGAGGGCGACCTCGTTGGCAAATGCTATCTGGACGTCCCTGTAGGCGTTCTCTGTTGTCTTGACCACCTCGGCAGTGAGGGCGTCGGTGGCGAACAGCTCTCCCTTCACGACCTTCCTGTACAGCTCCATGGCCGTCCTCGTACTGTTCTCGTCAATCCCACCAATCACTCTGTCGAGATGTACGAGGTTGTACAGCAGTTTCCCAGGCATCACTCGCTCCGGTGCGGTGGCCAGCATGAAGTCCTTGCCAGCACGCAGTCGTGACACTTCCTCAAGGATTGGGCGTACAATATTGTTGGTCGTCCCTGGTGCTACAGTCGACTCCACGACCACAAGCGTACCGGGGCTCAGGTGTTCCGCCACGCTCCGGGTTGCGGTTCTCAGTGCTGTGTACAGCGGTTCTCGTCGGCGAGCGTCGAAGGGTGTCTGCACCACGACAATCACATAGTCTGCCTCTGCTACGGGGCCATAGTCAGTAGTCGCCCGTAGCCGCCCTTCCCGGACAACCCGCTCTAGCAGTTCTTGTAGTCCTGGTTCCTCCCCTTCAATCGGCGAGACACCCGCATTCACCTTCTCGACCTTCTCTTCCATGATGTCAATCCCCGTGACATCAAGGCCGGCCTCAGCGAACTTGACGGCTACCGGGAGCCCAACATAGCCAAGACCGACAACAACGAGCTTCCGCGCACTCAAGTGATGCACCTGCGCCGACCGCCCCGTAGTGTCGTATTAACCTTTACTGAGGCCGGGCTCCGTGGCGTCACCTCCTTGAGCGACCTGCCCGCGCCTTGGGACGCCGGTACAATGTTGTCGGGACAGTTCACAGGGGCACGGTACTTGGTCTTCGTGTCACGCGGCGCCAGACAGTCACTGGGCTGTCAGCTGCATGACCCGTCCATGGTCACGGCTGACACTGTCTAGGAACTCCCGCGCCCCCGCAGCACCCTGCAGCTCCAGCAGGGCCCTGTAGTAGGACTCCCCAAGGACTTCGGGGTGCTGGTCCATGTGCGCCCGCGTCACGTGTAGCAGTAAGGCAGTGCCCACGAGGCCAATGGTCACGACTCCCATCGCAGGCAGCAGGCCGTCTGGGACGAGAGCGAGGCAAGCGCACCCAGCAGCCGTCGCAGACAGCACCGTGTTCGCACCGAGGGCTGTGTCCGCACTGTGTGCACCGATAGCCCTCGCCCACAAGACCACCATGGACGAGATTGCCACTGCGAAGAAGACCATGACGGCCACAGTCCCGGCTGTCCATGTTGTCCTGCCGTTGGCTGCGTGTACGGTCTGCAGCACTACTACCAGCAGCAGTCCCATGACAACTATGAAGAGCCCTCTTCCTGTTATGGCAAGTGCCAGTCGTGCGTAGGCACTGCGGGCCGCCGCCGTATGGGGGCCATCATTGGCCGCCGGCTGTCGTCCCCGTCCACGGTACAGGTAGTCCCTGACGGCCAGTACTCTCTGTCCGAGCTGGTAGCAGTCTGGTGCGCACCAGAAGACAAAACGACGCAGCAGGCAGGTGGACGCGATTGGAAGTGCAACGGCGAGGAGTACCAGTACCTGAGCCCACACGACCAGGAGCTCGGAGGTTGTTGGGAACAGCCACATAAGGACCGTGTCAATGGTTACTCCCAGCAGGGTGCTCCCCAGCACTGTGACGGCCGCTGTCGTAAGGGCCCACAGAGGGAGGCGTGCCAGTAGCTCTCTCTGGCGTGCCCACAGCAGTACCGCGTCCATGTAGGTGCACGACACTGATAGGACAATAACGGAGATGACTGTGGTCGGATAGCTATGGTACAGTGCGACAGTGCCTTGGGGGAATGGTCCGGTGAAGGCCGCGTACAGTGGTGAGAAGGGGTCCTGCTGCTGACCGCCGCCAAACGGGCCACTAGGGGCTGTCACAAGCGCTGCAAGGAATACCACAATAGTGGCCGCACGTACGAGTAACAGGAAATAGCCTGCACGCTGCCGCAGCGCACTGACGACCTTGGCCAGTGAGGGTGGCCCAAATGCCCAGATGTGGGGACTGTCTGTGGGTCGGAACGAAACCCCACATGCTATGCTTAGCGCTTCAAAGCGCTCCCTGAACTGTTCCCTCTCTGCTCCTTCCAGCGGAGTCACCCGTACATCCCCTTCTGGTCCAGTCATACACCTTGGGACTCGTGTGGGCGGTCTTTCCACGCACCCTCTCTCCTCCAGATGCTCCACCGTGAGTCCTACTCTCGCGGTGTGCCTCGTATGCACGGAAAGGCCGGTACCCTTGTACCGCCACTTGTATCTTTCGACTGGAGCAGCGCAGGGGTCTGCATGACTCCTGTCGGCCTTGTACCTGTGCAGTACTCACTCATATCCGTTTGCGGCCTTGGCGCAGCACATCAATGAGCCCACTTATGGGATCGTTCCTGATGCTATAGTACTCTCTCACATCGGGGTCGGTGCACCTCCAAGTGCCCTTCCAGCTCTCATGGAAGTACCCCCTGAGCATGTGTGTGCCGTGCTGACGTGTGGCCGCTCTCCAGACCGCGCGCCAGAAGACGCCCCAGAACGGCCTCCCAACGTAGTAGTTCAGCCGACCGACTCGATATGCACCCCCCCGGCTGAACCCGGACGTGCGCCTTATCAGCCGCATCGGGACGGGCCACGTCCTGACCTTGTACCCAGCAGCGAGTGCCTTGATGTTGAGGAGGGTGTCGGGTGCCGGGTCCCAGTACCTGTCAATCTGTCTGACGATTGACCAGCGGACGACCTTTCCGCCTCCCATTGGCAGGTCGGTGTGACGCTTCCCCTCCTCGCCCAATGGCGTCCCTGCCGCTGCGCCTACATCAGTGTGCTCCTCCATGAGGCTGAGCATGCGCGCGAAGTAGTTTGGACACGGCTCGGTGTCGACATCCATGACTGCGAAGTACTTGATACCGAGGCTGTCAATCTCGTCGCGGAGCCGGGGCACTACCTTTTGGTAGGCGCGGCCTATGGTGTCGAGGTCCCCCTCCTCCTTGGCTGGCATCGATTCCAGCCAGACCTCAGTCCCGGGTATCGAGTCCATATGTTGTCGGACGACGTCGCCGGAGCCGTCAGTAGAGCCGTCATCAATGAACAGCCATACCTTTGGCTTCTTTGTCTGCCGGCCAACCCTCCTGATCGTGGGCACGATGTTCTCCCGTTCGTTCCAGAAGTTCGTCACGAGGATGTAGTCTGGCTCCACTGTGATGTCCAGGCACCTGCCGGCCTTCTTGCAGATGTCACAGTGTATGTGGAATGGATAGGGCTCTTCGGGCTGTGCCTCTCCACCCGTTCCTGACCCATTGACGCCCCTGTCCGCGTCCGTCTCATTCACCGGCTTACTGGATGACATATCGTGCAGCCACCATGAATGCCGGAGCCGCACTGGCACTCCAATATAAGTCATCTTGCTCCAGTGCAGACTCGCCAGCGAACGGACGTCCTGTGCCCGTGTCGTAGTCCCAAGTGTGCCCATGGGCCGGTCGTCGTTCGGTCGGGGCTACTGACATACCAGGTCTGCAGTGTGCGGCACGCCATGCTGCAGATGTCACATAGTGAAAGCGGCCCCTGTCTGAGCGGTCAGGACCGTGGGGGGTGGGCATGGATGATGGTGTGTCCATGGTGGCGGCTCGCCAATGTGCCTACCAACAGGAGCACGGCTGGGAGGTCGTGGAGAGCAGGGCCGTACGTTCCTATCGATATTCGGTTGAGTGTGCTGTGGTGCTGTTGTCACTGTCATGCACCTGCTAGATGTGCAGGCTCTCTGGCCTGCGCGCTGTTGGAGTGGTGCGCCCCGAACAACATGTTGTGGTCACCGATTGTCGTCGTGTCTGACACAGAAAAGAGGGCAACTGCCATTCAAGCGTACGAGACGGCGTACCGTGGTCGAGTCTACCCGCTCTTGACCCCTCTGTCGGGCTGGTACCAACACCATGTCCCACAGTTGCTGTACACACAATCGACAGATACATATTGGGTTCACAGGCGTCCCAACAACCTACATGGACCCCTGTCCTTGTAGGGCCGCGAACAGAAACATGTCCTGGGAGTATGACCATGCGAATAATTCACCTGTCCCATGGCGGGCTGCCTGACATGCGCATCGAGAAGTCGGCGTACACAATGGCCCGTCGTGGTCATGAGTTGCTCTTCATTGGTGGTCGGAAAGCAGAGTTCCAGAATATCGGTGCTTTCAGCGAGACCCATCATCTTCCCATTCGGAACAACCTCTACGTCGTGTTCAGCCGTGCGTTGCGTCGGCGGTGGGCGGACGCTGTCCGTCGCCTAGACCCCGACATCGTCCACGCACACAATGTCATTGTTGCAATGTTCATCCACGACCTTGGAGTCCCAACTGTCTATGACGACCACGAGTATTGGAGCCAGAGGTCTTTCCTCTATAGGACAAAGAAGTTGCCACGTGGCTTCGCTTCATGGCCGCTCATGTTAAAGATCCCCCACTACGAGGACATGGTGCTCAGGAAGTTCCCGACCCTGACCATCAATGAGTCTATTGCCAATGATCACCGGCAACGGTGTCCTTGGGTGGGCGTGACGCCCAACGTACCGAGGCTGGTTGATGTTGAAGGCCTCCCAATGCCGGACGACCGGAACGGCATCGTCTACATTGGTGGCGACTTCAAGCTCTCGCGTTTTGTACCACACCGGGACATGACGGGCCTCAGGCAGTACCTCAAGTTCGATGTGGTCACCGGTCTGCCATACAGGGGGATGATGGAGAGGCTCACCCACTACCGTGTGGGCCTGACCCCGTTCCGCCAGCACCCTTTCCACAGGTACTGCTCATCCAACAAGACCTACGAGTACCTCCATGCGGGCCTACAGGCTGTGGTCACCGACTCGCTATTCCGTCCTTTCACGGGCTGTCCGTACGTGTACCCATTTCACTCATACGCCGAGCTGCAGACTATGATTGACAACCTTCCTGACGAGAGCCCGGAGGACATCATGCACTACGCAAGGGAACACTATACTTGGGAGCGGTTCGAACCCGTCATAGTAAAGGCCTATGACATGGCCAAGAAGCTGTGTGCTTGAAGTATGCCTGATGCCGCAACTGGTCGCACAAGCCCCAGTGCTAGTCACGGGCACCGATGTGGTGCAGGGTGGCTCCCACATGCCGCTGGTGGTCGCTGCCGCTGGTCGGACTGTGACCTCTATAGATGTCACAGGTCTCCGTCAATGGCGGGCAGTCCTCTATGGACATGACGACAGCTTTTTATTGGGAAGTGCGAAGTCCATGTACAGTTCTGTGAACGACAACGGGGCCAGCCCACCGTGAGAAGACGGGTGGGCGGCCGAAAAAAGAAGAAAGGGGAAACTGAAAATGGCACAGCTGTCAGGAACACCAGTGCTGATTCTGAAAGAAGGGACGACACGCACCCGCGGTCGGAGCGCTCAGTACAACAACATAATGGCTGGGATTGTGATTGCGGATGCGGTCAAGTCCACCCTGGGCCCACGTGGCATGGACAAGATGCTCGTGGACTCACTGGGCGACGTGACGATTACTAATGACGGTGCATCCATCCTCAAAGAGATTGATGTCCAGCACCCGGCGGCCAAGATGCTCGTCGAGGTGGCCAAGAGCCAGGACCAGGAGACCGGCGATGGCACCACCACGTCCGTGGTCATTGCAGGCGAGCTGTTGAAGAGGGCCCAGGAGCTCCTCGACCAGAAGATCCACCCGACCATCATTGTGAGCGGGTACCAGAAGGCTGCGGAGCATGCAACAAAGGTGCTCGATGAGATCGCACTGCGGATGGACGGGCGTGACAAGAAGGTCCTGCGCGACATTGCAATGACATCCATGAACAGCAAGTCGATTGTGGGTGCAAAGGAGCACTTCGCAGACATCGCTGTGGAGGCGGTGCTCCAGGTCGTCGAAGAGGTCGACGGCAAGGTCAAGGCTGACGTCGACATGATTGAGGTCATCAAGAAGCAGGGCAAGAGCCTGACTGAGACCGAGCTCGTGAAGGGCATGGTCATTGACAAGGAGGTCGTACACCCGGCCATGCCACGCGTCATCGAGGACGCCAAGATTGCCCTCGTGAATGCACCCATCGAGGTCGAGAAGACCGAGTTCGATGCCGAGATAAAGATTGAGACGCCCGACCAGATCAAGGCCTTCCTGGACGAGGAGGAGCGGATGCTGCGCGACATGGCCGAGAAGATTGCGGCCACCGGTGCCACCGTGCTCATCTGCCAGAAGGGCATTGACGATGTCGCACAGCACTACCTTGCAAAGCAGGGCATCATGGCTGTGAGGCGCGCCAAGAAGAGCACCCTCGAGAAGCTCGCAAAGGCCACCGGTGCCAAGATTGCCAGCAGCCTGGACGAGCTGTCGGCCGACTACCTCGGTACCGCGGGCCTCGTGGAAGAGGTCAAGATTGGTGACGACAAGCTCGTCTACGTGCGCAACTGCAAGGACCCGAAGGCCGTGTCCATTGTCATCCGCGGCGGTACAGAGCACGTTGTTGATGAGGCCGACAGGGCGCTCCACGATGCCCTCTGCGTCGTGCGGAACGTGATCGAGGACGGCACCTATGTCGCAGGCGGCGGTGCTGCCGAGGCAGAGATTGCAAGGCGGCTCGAAGAGTACGCCACACAGGTCGGCGGCCGCGAGCAGCTCGCGATCGAGGCCTTTGCAGAGGCGCTGCGCGTGGTGCCCAAGACCCTCGCTGAGAACGGCGGTCACGACCCGATTGACATCATTGCCGACCTCAACAAGGAGCACGCGAAGGAGACCGGCATCTGGTACGGCGTCGATGTCCACAGGGGCAGGGTCGTCGACATGCTGAAGTCCGCCGTCATCGAGCCCGCCCGCGTCAAGAAGCAGGCAATCCTCTCAGCAGCTGAGGCTGCCCAGATGATCCTGCGTATTGATGACGTGATTGCTGCGAAGGCCAGCCCACCGCCAGGCTCTGAGGAAGGTGAGAGGGGCGGCATGGGCGGCATGGGCGGCATGGGCGGCATGGGCGGCATGATGTAGCCCGTGTGGCAGAAGGCCCAGAGCGTACATGTGACAAGGAGCCCCTGTGGCTCCGCCCCCACTCTTTTTTCCATGGTTGTGTTGACAAGGTCGTGATGAGCACCCCGGCCCTCGGAACATGGTGGTGGACGTCCAGTGACCGTGCGTGTGTTGGTCGTGGGCATGAACGCCTTCGACTCCGGGAAGACACACCTTGCCCTGCAGGTCATGCGCGCCACGACATCGCACGGTATCCGTGCCGAGTACTTCAAGCCCGTGAGCGGTCACAACCTCTGGTACAGGCACGACCACACCCTCCGGTGCGTGGAGGAAGGACTACCGTTCTCCTACGATGCGTCGGTGGTGCGTGGCGAGTTCTCCTCTGAGGTACCGGTCGCAGTTGCGAACCCTGTGCACCGTATCACTGCTCCCCACCTGCTCGACACCCCGTCAAGAGTCCCGCCCACCACCCTCTCAATAGCTGGCTGGGAGTCAACCTTTGTCCTTGAGAGGATCACCGAGGCACGTGATGGTGGGTACCACTCGTGGGTCCTCCTCGCAGACGGCCTGCTTGAGAGTGGCGGGGTGCTCGCTGACCATGACGTAGTGACCGGTCTTGTGCGCGGGGCCGAAGTGGTGCCAGTGGCCTCCATGGAGGAGGTCATGGAGTTCGAGGCAGGACACCTCGACACCGCTGTGGAACGGTCGTTTCATGTCGTGGAACGAGCTGCTGATGTGGTCGTCATCGAGTCGTTCGGTGACTCAGCATGGCCCTGGGAACACCTTGACAGGGCCGACCATGTGCTTGCAGTCGGGCCGGGACACCTCTTTGTCCTCGACCCGGAACGGTTCCGGAGGGCAGTGGATGTCCTCCACCATGGGCCCGGGCCAGTGAGGGCCCTCACCTGCAGCAAGGCCTGTGAGTATGTGAGGCCCATCGAACGGGTCCTGCTGCGACCGGGCCAGCCCCTGCCGGGGCCTGTCATTGACATGCTCCTCGGTGGGGACACTCAGGAAAGAGTGATTAGGCCTGTTTGATGGACAGACGATACGAATCTTTGACGTTGGTGTTGTGGATGAGTGAGAACGATATATGGGACCTGGCAATAGTCGGCGGGGGGCCCGCCGGGATGGCCGCCGCAATCTACGGTGCACGGTACGGCCTGAAGACCATCCTCTTCGAGGCAGGCGTGCTCGGCGGTGCCCAGGCGACAAGTCCAGGCATTGAGAACTATCCTGGCTTCACGTTCATTGTTGGTATGGACCTGGCGAACAAGATGAAGGAGCAGGTCAAGCGTGCCGGCGCCACGATAAAAGAGATTACTGAGGTCAAGGGCATCAAGAAGGACGACTCCTCCGACCTCTTCCTCCTTGAAACACGTCGTGGTGAGTTCAGGGCACATGCAGTCATCATCGCTACTGGCGGTGGACACCGGAAACTCGGGGTGGACGGCGAGAAGGAACTCACCGGTCGTGGGGTGTCGTACTGTGCCACCTGTGACGGCCCGCTGTTCAGGGGCAAGCGCGTGGCGGTCGTGGGTGGTGGGAACACCGCGGTCACTGAGGCCCTGTACCTCGTAGAGCTGGCCGAGAAGGTCTACCTGATCCACCGACGCGATGAGCTCCGTGCCGAACACGCCCTGCAGAAGCTGCTCTTCGACTCGGAGGTCGAAGTACTCTGGGACACAATTGTAACTGCAATAGAGGGCGACTCAATGGTCAAGTCCCTGAGGCTCAAGAATGTCAAGACTGGCGAGGAGTCGGAGCTTGAGGTGGACGGCGTGTTCATTGCACTGGGCTCAGACCCTGTCAGTGGTCTTGCAAAAGAGCTCGGTGTCGAGACCAATGAGCGCGGCGAGATAATCGTGGACCGTCTGCAGAGGACAAACGTGGAGGGCGTGTATGCAGCCGGCGATGTCGTTGAGGGGCTGAAACAGATTGCGGTGGCCGTTGGCCACGGGGCCGTAGCAGCCGACACCGCATACAAGTATATCCGTGGCCGGAGCTAACGGCGCCCCCCTAGCCACGGCCCCTCTCGCCGGATAAACGTCCCCCAGTCGTGTTACAGCACACTACGCCGGGCCCAAGTGCAGCCATCGGTCGGTGACTGGACACGGTGTCTATGTCGCGACCGCTGGCACACTCTGTCACTGTCCCCACCAGCAGACACGCACTGGCGCACGAATGGTCGGGTTCACCACGGCCGCAGACGCATGCGCCACGAGTCCCGGCACAGGACTGCACTTACAGACTGGCCATGGTCTGGCCCGGCGGTGCTCCGTTCAGCCTGCGCTGACCCCGGCACGTCCAACAC
>JALVPN010000028.1:14511-19416 GCA_027031765.1 Promethearchaeota archaeon
CTTCTGGCCTGAACACGTTCCTGCCGTCGACGATGACCGGTGTCCTCATGGTCCCCTTCAGTCTGTCGAGGTCGAGGTCGTAGTACTCGGAGTGCCGGGTGACGAGGACAACACAGTCCGCGCCCGTGACGACCTCCATGACGTCTTTCGACAACTCGTGCTTTGTGAGGTCCCACGTCCGGACGTACGGGTCGTGCAGCCTGACCTCTGCGCCCCTGCCCTGTAGCATGGCAATCAGTGGGGCTGCGGGCGAGTTCCGCGTGTCGTCCGAGTCCTCAAGGTATGCCACTCCCAAGACTGCCACCACTGCGTCCTGCACCTCGACACCACGTGCCTGGAGGGCGTCCTCTACGAGGTGGAGCATATGGACTGGCATGTAGTCGTTGATGCGGCGTGCCAGCGAGAGCATCTCTGGCTCGACCTTCCAGCTCCCGTACTCCAAGAGGCCGTACCTGAGCAGCCACGAGTCCTTTGGTAGGCAGTGTCCGCCGACACCGGCCCCTGGGACGTGCATGTTCCTGCTGCTGAGGACATTCACGAGCTCCCTGACCTCGTACACATCCACGCCGAGGCTCTCGCACACAAGCGCTATCTCGTTCGCAAAAGCAATGTTCACATCCCTGTAGGCGTTCTCGACCGTCTTTGCGACCTCTGCTGTCAGGGCGTCGGTAGTGTATATCTTCTCCTTCACTATCTTCGAGTAGAGCTCTCTTGCCCGTTCAGTACTACGGGGTGTGATACCACCCACCACCCTTGGCAGGTTCACAATGTTGTTGATGAGCTTGCCCGGCATCACACGTTCGTACGAGAAGGCCAGGTCGAAGTCCTCACCACCCCTCAGCCCCGACTCCTCCTCAATGATCCGCTGCACTAGGTTCTGCGTCGTCCCCGGCGCGACCGTGGACTCAACGACCACCAGTGTACCCTTCTTTATGCGCCGGCCAATCTGTCTGCTGACCTCACGTAGTGATGCGTACCTGGGCATATGGCGGATATCAGTGGGCGTCTGCACGTCGATGAGGATGATGTCCGAGTCGGCCAGCACATCCACGTCGTCAGTGACCCTGAACGTCCCCTTCTTGACCACCCGTGCGATGAGCTCGTCGAGACCAGGCTCCACACCCTCGAACGGTGACCTCCCGCTGTTGAGCACATCGATTTTCCAGCCGGATCTCTTAGAGAGACGCTGGAGGCCGGTGACCTGGAAGCCGTCCACATCCGCTAGGAGGGCTGCGCAGGGGATGCCGACGTAGCCCATGCCAATCACTGTTATCTTCGTCACCAGTCACTACACCTCGGCTGTTGCTTGCAGTCACTGCTGGGCGGTCTGTACCCGCTCAAAAAGGTTGCCAAGGCGCTCGCATCCGCGCCCCCTGTCTGAGATGCGGGCCGTGTGACACCATGGATGGTCGGGCCCGCTGGTCCACAGGAACGCCACGCTGCCCACGGTCACTGTCAGGACGACTATCATGGGTCACAGGACGGCCATCTACCGCCCGCCAACAACCGCCACAGACAGGGCTGCCTCGACCTCATTGCGTACGAACTCCACCACCGCCGGGTCTAGCGCCCCGAGCTCCTCCCGGGAACCAAGCTCCACAAGGAGCCCTTCCAGCAGTGTGACAGCACGCTCAAACTGGCCGTCCTCAATGAGGGCCACCGCCTTGAGGTGACGCCTGTAAATGTCCCGCAGGACACGTCGCGGGTCAGACTCATCGAGGGGTGTGTCGTCCATCAGCCACTCCACAACCGCACCCTCGTCCCCTGCCAGGGCGGCGGTCTCACGGCGCGCTGACATGGTCGTGAAGAGTGATGCCACGCGGTGTCGTGAGAGCACCAGGGCGACAGCGATGACCCCCACGAGTAGTGCCGGTATAATGACCGGCGCATACAGGACAACGGGAAACGGCGGTATATCAGAGGGGTCGGTCGGGTCGGAGCCTGCCCAGACCTCCATGCTGTCAGAGAAGGAGTCGCCGTCGGTGTCGGCACTGTGGGGCCACGTCCCGGCTGAGTACTCCTCGAGGTTTGTTAGGCCGTCACCGTCAGGGTCGAGGGCCGCATCACTCCCGTCTGTCACGTCCAGTCCGTGTGACACCTCCCATCCGTCAGGCATGGCGTCGTCGTCGGTGTCCGCGTTGCCAGGGTCAGTCCCATAGAGGGACTCTGAGTAGTCCGACAGCATGTCGCAGTCCGCGTCTATGTAGTCAATACACCTCCTACGCTGGAACGACATGTCACCGCCCAGTCCCTGCCAGTACACCCGGCCCACGCTCTCAGACCCCTCCAGTACATACACACCGCCCGTCGACGCTGCTAGTGACGGCATCCAAGTCTTCTTGTGGTCATGGCCCGTCGTTGCGGAGCTGGGGCTGCAATGCACCGGCACTGTCCTGTGAGGCCGTGTGGACATGGCGCCCTCAAAGGTACCACCTGTCAGCCTACGCCACCCATATGCATCGCCATGCCAGGTCGCGACATGCATGCCCCGGAAGTGACACCTGCGGGCCATGGCCCAACACAGCTACAACAGTTGCCCTGGCCACAAATCCGGTCTCACCGCCACTTCACGCCGACCCCTGTACGACTGCTCTGTGTCTGACGACCAACCCCTACGTCTTGGGTCTGTGCACCAAGTTGGGCCCACTGTCTACTCCGACCAGCGTCGCTGGAACGTCATAGTGGGCCTACTTGTAGAGCCGCTCAAGCAGCCGGGTCGCCTCACCCTCAAGGTCTGTCAGCCCAAACTTGTGCGCAAGGTCCTGGGCCATCAGGAGCCGGTCACGTACAGACTCCACCTGCGACCACCGCTCCTCCTCGGATACCTCCCCGGCCGCCTCGACCCCTCGGAGTGCATCGCGCACCTCCAGTAACAGCCCCTCAACTGCGGCCCGCGCCTCCTCAGCACTGTCAATCTCAGGACGCAGACGCTCGCTCCTCACTCGCTCCAACATCCGCCGCAGCTCCTCCAGCCGGGCCCGTGCCTCTCCCACAATATCAAGGCCGAGCTCCTGGAACAGCCGTTCTTGCCACGCCTCCAGCTGTACCCCCGCCTTTCCACCGGGCTGCAACACGGCCTCAAGCCCCGCACCCAAGGCCACCACGGCCTGTAACACCCCTTCCAGAGCCCTCTCCAACTCCGTCACACGTCCCTCGAGTGGTATGCTGCCGTCACTGCTCTGTGCAAGGGCCGCACGTAATGCGCCCACAGCACGCTGCACCGCGGCCAGCGCAGAACGCCTCTCCTCTACACGCCTGGCCACTGCCTCGACCCTGGCCCGCAGCTCCTCCCCGGTGCGCGTCACCAGCCCGGCCTCCAGTGTCAAGCCACACTCCTCCGCCAGCGCCCGGGCAGCAGCGAGCTCTTTGCGTATCTCTACCAGGACCTGTTCACTGCGCCGTGCTGCTCCCTCAAGCGCCACCGGGTCCCAGAGGCCCTCCACCTCCCGCTCAAGCGCTTCAACAAGGGAAGTGGCAGCCGCAAGGTGCTCCCTGACACGTTTCTCCTGTGCACGCCTGACCACTGCCTCGACCCTGGCACGCAGCTCCTCCCCGGTGCGCGTCACCAGCCCGACCTCCGGTGTCAGGCCACACTCCTCCGTCAGCGCCCGGGCGGCATCAAGCTCTTTGCGTATCTCTACCATGACCTGTTCACTGCGCCGTGCTGCTTCCTTCAGCGCTGCTGAATCCCGGAGGCCCTCCACCTGTTGTTCCAGGGCCTCAACACGGGAAGTGGCTGCCGCAAGGTGCTCCTTGACACGGTAACGTCCGAGGACACGTTCCAGACGTGCCATCAGCGCACCGTACTCCTCCGCACCGATGACCTGCAACTGGTCACGCGCACCCCGCAGCACCCGGAGCAGTCCTTCCAGCACAGCCACGGCACCGGCATGGTCACCGCTCTCCGCACACTCTGCGGCACGGGCCTCCTGTTTCGCCACCCAGTCCAGTACCTGCAGCGCCTCGTCACCCCCAGTGGTCACCTCCGGGTCGTAACGCCATGGCCTGACACGCTCGTCATGCCGGCGACGGTACACACGATACACAGGTGCTGCAACTGCAACGACAGCCAAAGACCCAAGCAGCAGCTCCAGCACGTACCCGTCCGCATACGTGGCCGGGCTCAGACCGATGGCTATCTCCCACCCATCAGGGAGCCCGCCACCGCCCCTGTCACTGTCCCGTGGGTCGAGGCCGTCGGACCCCCCCCCTCCGTCAGGCAGCCCGCCATCGTCTGCGTCACTGTCCAGTGGGTCGAGGCCGTTGGAAACCTCCCATCCGTCAGGGAGCCCGTCGTCGTCGGTGTCACTGTCATACAGGTCGCAGCCGTTCTGGTACTCCCCAAGGTTCGACAGACCGTCACCATCACCGTCGAGGGACGCATCACCGGGGTCTGTGGCATCCAGACCATGTGTCACCTCCCAGCCGTCAGGCATGCCGTCGTAGTCGGTGTCAACGTTATTGCTCTCCGTACCGTACAGGGCCTCCGAGTAGTTCGACAGCATGTCACCGTCCGCGTCTATGTAGTCAATACATCCCCTACGCTGGAAAGACATCTCACCACCCAGTCCCTGCCAGTACACCCGGCCCGCACTTTCTGACGCCTCCAGCGCGTACACACTGTCGTCGTAGCTACCTACGACCACGTCTAGGTCGCCGTCACCGTCCACGTCCCCCAGCGCAGGCGAGGAGTCCACCGAGCCCCCGGTCTGGTGTGACCAGAGGGTGGCGCCAGTGGCACCGTCAAGTGCGTACACACTGTGGTCTCCGCTGCCGACGACCACGTCTAGGTCGCCGTCACCGTCCACGTCCCCCAGCGCAGGCGAGGAGTACACATTCCACCCGGTCTGGTGTGACCAGAGGGTGGCGCCAGTGGCACCGTCAAGTGCGTACACACTGTGGTCT
>JALVPN010000029.1:0-4138 GCA_027031765.1 Promethearchaeota archaeon
CTGGAAGACCATCCCGACAGTCCTGGCAATCTCAGCGACCGACATTTCACACGTGTCGCGCCCGTTGAGGAACACGCGTCCCCTCTGTGGTCGCAGCAGCCCGTTCATGTGCTTGACCATTGTTGTCTTCCCTGCACCATTAGAGCCCACCACTGCGACCCTTTCCCCGTCGTCAATCTGGAGCGACACCCCCCGAAGAGCAGGGTAGATGCCATCATAGGTATAGTGGACATCCTCAAGCATTATCATGTCCCAAGGCCTCCTTCACAGCCCTTGCCAGTTCCTCGCCCGTCAGGGGCACCCATGGCAACACTATCCCCTTGTCCCTCAGCCTCTTGTATACGAGCGTTGCTTTTGGTACGCCGACCCCAATCCTCTCACAGATGTCCTGTGCCAGCACCTCACGTGGCGGCCCGTCAGCGACAATCCCGCCGTCCTCCATCAGGACGACCCGTGTTGCGTCCTTGGCCACGAGGTCGAGCCTGTGCTCCACGAGGACTACGGTCATCCCCTTCTTGTTCAGGAATGATATTATGTCGAGTATCCGCTCGGCGCTCTTCGGGTCCAGGTTTGATGTCGGTTCGTCAGCCACCAGGATGCGCGGTTTCAGGGCGAGTGTCGCTGCCATGGCCACACGCTGTTGCTCGCCCCCTGACATCTCGTGCGGGTGTTTGTCCCTCAGGTGCTCCAGTTTCAGGAGGTCGATGAGCTCCTCTACCCGCCTCCGGATCTCCGCCGGGTCGACGCCCAAGTTCTCAGGGCCGAAAGCAATCTCTCTCTCCACGTTCAGGGTCACGAGCTGGTTCTCTGGCTCTTGGAAGACGAGCCCAACAACAGATGCGAACTCCGCCACAGTGTGCTCGCGTGTGTCCATGGAGTCCACATAGATGTGGCCGCCCACATAGCCGCGGTGAAAGTGCGGCACAAGACCGTTGATTGCCCTGCACAGGGTGGTCTTTCCACACCCTGACGGGCCGGTGATGACCACATACTCCCCCTCCTCTATTGTCAGGTTGACCTTCCTGAGTGCAAGTCTCTCGCTACCGAGGTACTTGAAGCTGAAGTTCTTGCACTCGACGAGCGCCATCTCTCTATTCGCCTCGTCCCGTGTCCTGTTGTGCGTGCCGCCGGATGGCCTCGCGGATTAGTCGCACGGCGCGGCGGAGTGCCTCATCCCTGTTCTTCGTACCGTTGGCCCCGGCTGCGTTGGGGTGTCCGCCGCCCGTGCCGCCAATGACCGTACCGAGAGGGACCATGACATCCGTGCTCAGGTTCACACCGGTCTCCCTGTAGAACCGTGCCGTGCTCCGTGAGCTGAGCCTGACCGTGCCCTTTGACGGCGCCCCACCGACGACTGCGACATCAGCACCGAGGTCCAGTAGTGCCCTGCATGCACTTGCCTCAAAGGCCCCGACCCGTGATGTGACAACAATCCACCCCTCTATGTCGTGTATTTTCAGCCTGGACGCTGCCTTGAGTCTTGCTATGCGCTCGGACCTGTCGGGCTGGGTGACAAGCGAGGACACACATGCGTAATAGTCTGCACCGAGGTCTACGAGTTCCAGTGCGGTGCCCAGTGTCTGCCTGTCTGCATAGTAGAACCGCCGTGTGTCGAATATCATCCCCGTTAGGAGGAGGTTTGCAGTGTCTGGGGTGATTTCCACACCGAGCTCGTGGAACAAGGACACCAGCACCTCGCAGGTCGATGACCTCTCCGAGATGATCACCCTGTGCTCAGCGAGCCTGTGGACGTCCTCTGGTTCCTGGTGGTGGTCGACTATCAGGACACGTGACGGGTCGTCCAGACAGAGCTGGGCCTGTCCTCCCAGCTGGAGCCTGCTACTCGTGTCGAGCAACACCACAAGGTCGTACTCTCCTTCTGGGCTGTCCAGTATCTCGGCGTCGGGTGCAAAGAGGCTGAGCACCTGTGCAGCCACCCTGCTCACATCATCGCACACCATCTGTGCGGCCGCTGCCGCGTTGACCTCGTGGAGGAGCCTGCGGAACGCTACCATTGAGCAGACGGCATCGGGGTCTGCATTGTGGTGTCCGGCTATAAGTACCCTTCTTGCCTGGGTGAGCAGGCCCCTCAGATCCACTATTCACTCATCTCCCTCAGTTGTTTCTCCAGCCACTCCATTCCCTTTGCTGCTGCCTCGTCCAGGATATTATCGATGTCTACACCTGTGTCATATTTCTGGGTCAGCTCTATCTCGATGTCCACATCCAGCTGCTCTGCAAGGTCTAGCGAACAGGTGACCCTCAACTCCTCGATGCTCTTCTTTGGTACCCGGCGCATGATGAAGCGGCTGACATGCTCCTCACACTGCTCAGCAAGTGCCTCCACCTGCTCCTCTGTCAAGTCCGGGATGCCAATATTGACCGGCCCCGAGTCCATCTCTCTCACTGGAGCCTCAGGTTGTGCTTGCTCAGCTCGACCTGCAGTTTGTCCTGCAACTCCTTGAGCTTCTCAGCCAGCGTCTGGATCTGTCGGGTCGTGGACGCTATCCTCATCTCAAGGGTCTTCTCACGGTCAGTGAGCTCCTCCACGACCTTCGCCTTGTCAATCCTGAACATCACCTGTCCGACAGTCTTGTACGTCGTGACATCATCGGGCTGTTTCTTCAGCTCGTCGAGTGTGGCACGGGTCTCGCTGAGCTCGCTCTGCATGGTCTGGAGCATCGCCTGGAGGGTCTCGTAGTTGCGGCGCATAGTGTCAAACTTCTGGAGCTCCTGCTCCAGTGCCGGTGGTATCGTCTGGGCCATCCTGTTCATACCCCTTTTTCGAAATGCGGGACGCTAGGCTGCCGGCCGCCCCTCTGACTTAAGGCTTTCGAACCAGTCCTCATACGCTCTGATGGGTGCATGGCTGACCAGATGGAGGGGTCACTGTAGGCTGGACTGGTACCGTCCACCATACACAGGCCACGGGTGGTGGTTGTCCGGCGGTCTCCTGATGCCCCGGCCTCCTGTCACGGCCACCGCCCCCATCATGGCCCCTCGGATGTCGACTAGTCCACCGCCTCGAACAGCTTCTCAACGAACAGCTCCGGTGGTGCCAGTCCCTCAAGGCCCACAGACTCGTTGATCACGGTCTTCGGGACACCAAACACCTCGTACTTCCGGGCGAGGTCCTGGAACTCAAGTGCCTCAATCATATCTGACTCGATGTTCTGGTTCAGGATGGCGGCCTGGTGCGAGAGCCGTACCATGCCGGGACAGTATGGACACTGGGGCGTAGTGAATACTTGGATGTGCACTGGTCTGTCGATTGACGCTATGTCCGAGATGACATCTGGTGGCAGGTCTGGGAGCCCGGTACCCGCATCCATGATGGTACCGACAAGTGCACCGAACTCGTGCCCGGCAGGGATGCCGTAGAACCTCACCCTGTACTCCTGTCTACCGTGGACCACGATTGCCGGGGTGAACCGTACCCCCATCTCAACTGCAGCCCTGCTGTCAAGTGTCCCCCTGTGCATCACGACCTCAACCTGTTCCGAGACCCCGGCGACCTGTGTCACAAGGTCTGCGGTGTCGTTACAGTACAGGCAGTCGTGGTCTTCCACAAAGACGTGGAGCGTGACACTGTCCTCCAGTGTTCCGAACATCTCGGCAATCTTCTCTTTAGTGTCGTCATCAATCTCAATCATCGTCCGCACCTCGCCTTACACACGTTTCCGAGTGCGCAGACTGGCACACATGCAATGTATCACATTCGGGGCGCCGGCCTTTAAGTCTAAGGTTTTCAGGCCGGCCTAGAGTCTGCCCATAGCGAGGCAAAGTAGGCTGACGCCATGTCCGCAAAGATTGCGTGGGACGAGTATATGCCCAAGAACCCCTCCGCCAGTCCGGTGCCGGGTAGCATTATCAGTGTGTGCCTCTGGTCGGTCACCAGTCCGGCGCCGAAGACCTTGTCCCTCGTCCTGACCTCAATGTGTCGGGGCATCGCTCTCCTGAGGGTTTCTGGCATGTCCGCGGTCAGCACCTTGACCTGTGCCCGCACCTTGAGGGTCTTACCAATAATCTGGCTCAGGTCCTCAATATGGGCGTCCAGTCGTGGTACTGACAGCAGTATCTCCTCACGTGCAGACTCTATCATCTCGGTCGCCTTTGCGAGGATCGCCGTACGTCCGTG
>JALVPN010000029.1:4148-6830 GCA_027031765.1 Promethearchaeota archaeon
CAACCATACGTCCCTTGTTGTTGCAGGCGTCTGCCGCTCGAACTTGGGCTGCAACTCCTCGACGACGAGCCGGCTTGCCCTGTCAATCCTCTCCTCCCAGTTGAGTCTGACCAGTCGGACGACTTCAACTGGTGCCCGTGGTCTGTACATTGTCGGACGGCCCTTTATTGTCTGGATGAACCCCTTGTCCTGTAGCCGCCCGAGTACGTCGTAGATCCGACTGTACGGCACCTTGCTGCGGATGCTTATGTCCGAAGCCGCCATCTGTCCCCCCTCAATCAGGGTCAGGTATGCTGCCGTTTCGTACTCCGTCAGGCCAAACTCCTTTAGGGCCTTGATTGTCCCCTCGCTTGCTGACATTGTTCACACAGTCCAAGGTCGCCACGTGCCCTTATTAGGTTAGGCCTCGGTGCCGCCAACGTAACACAGACGCATTCTATACTGTATACTCGATGGGCCTTGTTGGTGGGGCTTAAGTCCTCCTCCCAACACCAGGTAGTGCACCTTGTAGATGACGTGTGGGCCACGCCCCATGCATGAACATGACCGACCGCCTTGTGCCTTACGCAGGAGCATGTGAACTGTGGCTGATGCAGCAACCCAGTACGTACTGTCGCCCTCCGCAGCCGCACTACTACGAGCAATACGCCGGATGGAACACAACTCCGGACCAGACCAGTGGGGCGAGGCGGCAGAGGCCACTGAGATCCGGGCCCACCTCAGCACCTTTCGCGGGTGCCTCCATGATGCCGTCATGGAACGGATTGGCAGCGTGGTCGGACACGGTGGGGTCGCGACCATAACCCAACAGGACGTGATGGCAATTGTCCGGGCTGTGTGGCAGGAGGACGCCGGGCGTCTCTCAGAAAACGACCTCCAGGTGTTGAGAGCAGCAGTGCGTGCCCCGGGTGAAAGTGTTGACCAGACTGCTCGTGATGCAGGCCTGAGCTACTCAAAGACCCGGCGCTCTCTGAACCGCCTCAGGATTTCGGGTGTGCTCAGGGAATATGGCGTATTGGACTGCAGGCCCCTCGGCCTCGTACGCGTCCTTGTCCTCGCCCACTCACCAGAGTTCGTGCTGGCCGGCCCGTACGTCCGGAAGACCCTCCTGGTCGGCGACATCCATCACAGCACACTCTCCGTCATCACGCTGCCGTCACGTCGCATGCCCGAACTACTGAATGCTGTCCGCTCTCTGAGGAACGTGGCCTCACATGTGATGGCATGGCAGCTGGGCACCGGCACTCTCTCCTTTTCAGGTACGTACTACAATGTGCGGACGCATCGGTGGCACCCCGACCTCGTTCACTGGCGTCTACTGCTGCGCGGTGGTGGTAGCGACCTCGTTGTGGCATCTCCCGTACCCGGTGCTGATGACCGTGTGCCGCTGTCGAAGAGAGCCTGCAGCATCATCGACCTGCTCCAGGAGGAACCGGGCATGTCTGTTGCCAGACTTGCCGAGATGACATCTGTCAGCCCGTCAATGGCCTCACGTACACGTGCGCTCATAATGGGACGTCGCTGTGTCATCCCCCGCGGGGATGTACGTCACTGGCAGCTGACAGAAACGATTGTCGGTGTACTCCCGGCACAGCACGCAGGGGAGCTCCTGCAGGCCTGGCGTGTCCTGCCCCTGTCATTTGTTTCACAGGCGGTCGGTGTCGAGGACAGCCGTGACCGGACCGTGGTGCTGCTGGCCCGCGTGCCTGCCGGCATGACGCGTGACCTGTCCGCCACACTTGTCTCGGAGAGCCCCCATATCAAGTGGTACATCCTCGGTCAGGTGCAGGCCGCAGTCGTCCAGCCCATACGGGTCTCGCAACTGTATGACCACTACAGTCACCAGTGGCGCTGGAATGTGGGCCTACTCGATGCGCAGCCCCTCATCTCTGTCTTTGGGCACGCGGAGGATGTCCCACCTGTTGACCTCGCCTGACACCCACCATACTACTTATCCGTGTGGGCTCCCACTCAGGGCGGGCCCGGAGGTGTGCCGTCTGTTGTCTGTCGTGGTGTTGTTGACATCCAACAAGCACAAGGTCAGGGAGCTCAGACCACTCCTCACAGAGTACGGTGTACCCTTCGAGACCGTACCCGTGAAGAAGTTCGAGATCCGTTCTGACAGTGTGGTGGAGATAGCACGGACGGCTGCTGTCCATGCCTTTGAGCAGCTCGGTCGTCCCATTGTGGTGGACGACACCGCCCTGTTCATTGACGCCCTGAACGGGTTCCCACGGACGTACCCGGCCTTTGTCCTACAGACCATCGGGGTGGACGGTGTACTCAGACTGATGGACGGTATTGAGGACCGGAGCGCACGGTTCGTCACAGCAGTTGGTTTTGCAGACGATGGCGTAGTAGAGACGTTCGTTGGAGAGATGCGGGGGCACATTTCTGACCGTCCCATTGGTTCCGGTGGCTTTGGATACGACCCCATCTTTGTCCCGGAGGGTGAGGACCGGACATACGCGCAGCTGTCCCTCTCAGAGAAGACCCGGATATCGCACAGGACTCGTGCTTTCCGTGAGTTCCTCACATGGTATGTCAATACATATACTTGATATTGTGGTGCGGAGTGTACTGGCCATGGTGTGTCCGGTTGCTGGACATAGTCTTCCTAGGCACTTCCGGGTCTGTACCCCTCGAAGGACGGAACCTCCCTGCAATTGCTGTATTGTATGG
>JALVPN010000030.1 GCA_027031765.1 Promethearchaeota archaeon
TCTCCCCTCTCCTCCCCCTGTCCCCCCGGGCGCACAGCTCCAGTCCGACCGGTGTCGGCTGACAGGGTGGCATACCACTTAATACCCGACAGTGGTGTTGCTATCTGTATGAGGAAGAAAAACACAGCACTCGTGTTGCTCGTCATAACTCTCATGCCCATGGTGGTCGTTGCCCCGCTCACAACGAGAGTGAAGGCCTGGGGCCTCTCGACACACATGTTCATGGTGTCCACGGCAATCGAACAGATGAGCAACGCCACATGGCGACGCGTGTTCCAGTTCTACACCCCCGAGCTCCTGTCCGGTGCTACCACGCCCGACCAGGTCTGGCAGGACTGGGACAACCACCTGTACTATCCTGAAACGGGCGAACACAATGCGCCGTGGGCGGCACAGAAGTGGTTCGGCTTTGCAAGGGCCAACTTCAGTGCTGGCAACTGGGAGGACGGGTTCTTTGCCGCCGGCGTCGTGTCACACTACTTCAGTGACCCGTGCATCCCTGTCCACACCGGCGAGTACTGGCCCGGTCACACGGGCTACGAGACCGAGATCAATGAGAAGCTGCAGTTCATGACACTGGGCCCCTATGAGGAGTCCACAATCGACAACGTCACAGAGCTGGTAATCCAGTGCGCAACGTATAGCCACCAGTACTTCGACACAATACATGACGCATACGAGGACGAGTCCTCACGTGCCCTGACCAACTCGACAGTACTAACAATCACGGAGGACTGTCTGACCATGGCACTCAGTGGCTGTCTGTCCCTGTTCTATACTCTGACGCAGGGCATCGAGCCACCAGATGTCGAGGTCACCTATGACTATGTCGCCCTGTTCGACTGTGCCCACTCCAATGACTATGTTGTCGACAAGCTCAACTCGGTCAACCAGACGCTTGCCCGTCTGCACGTTGAGATGCGGCGCCAAGAGACCCCCATCACAGCAGACGCCCTCTCCGGTGTTGACCTGCTGGTGATGACCTGCGCCCTCGATGCATACACCAGTGCGGAACTGAGCGCGATTGCTGACTGGGCGTCCTCGGGTGACCATGCAGTCCTCCTCTGTGGTCGCGGCGACTACTCGGAAGAACAGGACATTGCCCGCCCGAACCATGTTCTCGAAGCAATTGGCTCTCACATCCGGTTCAATGACGACAACATCTACATGCTGGGGACGCACCAGCCGTGGTACAATGACCTATACGACATCCCGGCACCCGAGGCCACGCTCGGCCTCACCGACCTAGTGTTCTCGATGACCATGTTCTCCCCCGCGAGTCTGTACTTCACCGATGAGGGCCCGGTGCTCCCTGTCATCTTTGCAGACAACTCCGCATACCAGACTGACCAGAATGCCCCTGCTCCGGTCGTCTACTACGATATGTCAGACGATGGTGCCAATGGCGAGCAGATCCCGCTGCTGGCGGTCGAGGAGGTCGGCAACCTCCGCGTGATTGTGGCCGGGACAACGTTCTTCA
Source organism: Promethearchaeota archaeon (assembly GCA_027031765.1). Taxonomy (GTDB): domain Archaea; phylum Asgardarchaeota; class Thorarchaeia; order Thorarchaeales; family Thorarchaeaceae; genus JALVPN01. Next base: position 1,481 of record JALVPN010000030.1, read on the forward strand.
GCGACTATGACTACGGCAAGTCCGCATTCGACAACGTGAAGCTCTTTGAGGACCTCGTCGAGTGGGCAGTGGGCGACCGGGCTGAGCGCCCGGTACCTGCGGAGGACGAGATGGGGCCACGTTTCACAGAGCTGAGCTGGAAGAGCACCGAGGCGGCAAATGGCCACGATGTGGTGTTCAGTGTCAGGGTGCTGGATGCCTCCGGCGTCGAGAATGTGACCCTCTCCTATTCACTCAACGGGACAGAACACACGCTTGTCCTGACAGGGTCTGGCGATGTGTTCAACGTCACAGTCCCCGCAATGGACAACACCGCCCTCGACCTCACACTCATCGCGTATGACACCCATGGCAACAGGGCCGTGTTCACACCACTGCATGTCGCTTGGACAGCACAGACCGAAACGCCTACTGGTACCGGCCAGGTGCCACCAGTCACGTTGATAGCAGTGGCTGGCATTGCAGTCGTTGCAGTACTGGCGCTGGCCGTCGTATGGATGAGGCGCCGCCACTAGGGTATCTCGGCAGGTGGCCTCCGCAGCACAGGGGCATGCCCATATCAACAGACCTGCACGCCCCTCCTCCTCCATCCGATGCCCCGCTCCATGTCTATTCAGGTCGCTGCTGCCGCCAGATGGTCACAGCCGAGAGTCCCGGATGCACATGGCCTTGGTGCCGTCCTCTGTGGATGCCCTGTTCGGCAT
>JALVPN010000031.1:0-3288 GCA_027031765.1 Promethearchaeota archaeon
GATGTCACAGCTCCAAGAGTTCTTCAAGTTCCTACTGGCACAGGTGCGTGAAAAGGAGTCCCTCAAGAAGCGCCTCGCAGAGTGGGTCGGCCCATACCACGGGAAGATCCTCCAGGTCTACACCGAGGACGGCCCCCAGTACATCGTCGTCACCAAGGACAGCATGACCCTCCACAACGGCGAGTACCCGAGCCCAGACGTGATCTACAAGGCCAAGTCGGAGGTGCTGCTCGGGATATTCACCGGCGAGGTGCGGTTCAAGGACACCATGAAGGACGGACGGCTCGAGGTCATCGGCAACGCGCACGAGAGCGATGCCCTCGCCAACCTCATCCTTGAGGCCATGACTGGAGCACTCTGAGGCGAGGTGTCCCGCCATGGAAGTGAAACGGATTGCGGTCATTGGCGCGGGCCTGATGGGGTCGGGCATAGCCTACGTCTCGGCCTGGAACGGCTTCGAGGTAAAGATGATGGACATCAAGCCCGAGTTCGTCGAGCGGGGCCTCGACCGTATCAGGTCCGATGTCATGACGGGCATTGACAAGGGCAAGATGACCATCTCTGAGGCCGAGGGCCTGATGGCACGGCTCAAGACCACCACAGACCTCGAAGAGGCCGTCAGGGACGCAGACCTGGTCATTGAGGCCATATTCGAGGACATGGACGTCAAGAAGGAGACGTTCGCCAAGGTCGACAGCCTCGCCCCACCCCACACCGTCCTTGCAACGAACACCTCGTCACTGAGCATCGACGAGCTGGCCTCCGCCACCAGCCGCCCAGACAAGTTCATCGGCATGCACTACTTCTCCCCAGTGGCAGCAATGAGACTCATCGAGATAGTCATCGGAGAGAAGACCAGCGACGAGACCGTACAGACCGCCATCGAGGTCGGCAAGAAACAGGGCAAGACGCCAGTCAAGGCAAAGAACAGCCCGGGCTTCATCGTCAACCGTATCCTCATGCCCGTCCTCCGCGAGGCAATACTCCTCTACGAACAGGGCCTCGCCACAAAGGAGGAGATCGATGCGGCCCTCACCACAGTTGCCAGGTTCCCAGCAGGACCCTTCACCCTCGGCGACTTCGTCGGACTCGACATCGCATACCACACAATGAACACCCTCTATAGAGAACTCGGCGACTGCTTCAGGCCACCCGACACCCTCAAACAACTCGTCGACTCCGGGGCCCTCGGTACAAAGACCAAGAAGGGCTTCTACGAGTACGGCGGCACAAAGTCCGAGACCGAGACACCAAAAGGCGCTGACCCACAGTGGATTGTCGACAGGATCACAGTACCCGTAATCAGGGAAGCAATGGTCCTCGTCGATGAGGGCATCGCAACACGCGAGGACATCGACCTCGCAATGAAACTCGGCGCCAACTTCCCAGCCGGCCCCTTCGAGATGGCCGAGAAGTATGGCCTCGACGTCGTCCGCGCCAAGATTGAGGAGCTACACAAGGAACTGGGCGACTGCTACAGCCTGCCCAAGATGCTCCAGTAGACCAGCACACAACCCACAGGGAGTGCAGACACAACACAGACACCGTCTGCACCACCCAATACCCCCAACACAGCGTATCCTACGACGTTTCAATCAGACTAGGGCCAGGGTCGAAACAGACAGCCCTCAACGTCGTGATCGAGAGCTAGGGACTTCTTTCGACTGGGAGTAGAGCAGGTATCTGGGGGGCAGTCCTTGCTGGAGTCAATGGGACTGTTGACGGGGGGGCTGCAGCAGGGTGAACATTAATAGAGTGGTTGCGCCAATGCGCATCATCCATAGAAACGAGGTGAAGACATGCCAGAGTTTGAAACAATGCTGTACTCGAAGGAGGGCTCGTTCCTCTCACCTGTGAAGAACGTGGCGGTCATCAAGTTCAACCGCCTTGATGCGCTGAACGCAATAAATGACCAGTTCATAAGGGACCTCGTTGCGGCGCTTGACGAGGCAGAGAGTGACCCTGACGTACGGTCAGTTGTGCTTGCGTCGAACCATGACAAGGTCTTCTGTACGGGTGCCGACCTGAAGATGGCACAGGGGCTCTTGGGGGACCCGGACACGGCGCGGCAGCTGATTGAGGAGGGGCAGAAGGCGATTGACAAGATAGCGAGGCTGAGCAAGCCGGTGATAGCAGCCATCCACGGGCTGTGTCTGGGTGGTGGGACGGAGATAGCACTGGCCTGTGACATAAGGATCTGCGACACGGAGGCGAAGATTGGGACGCCTGAAGTGAGCCTTGGCCTGATACCGGCATGGGGTGGTTGTGTTAGGCTGCCCCGCATCATAGGTCTTGGGAAGGCCCTGGAGCTTATCCTCACTGGCGGGCAGTTGACCGCGCAGGAGGCACTTGAGTGTGGGCTGGTCAGCAAGGTCACGTCGCCGGACGAGCTCCTGAGCCAGGCCATGTGGTATGGTGCGAAACTCGGTTCCAACGCTCCAGTCGCCCTCAAGTACGCCAAGATTGCGACCCATGAGGCCTTCGAGGACGACTACGAGGACAACCTTGAGAAGGAGCGTGAGTTCGCGGTCAAGTGCTTCGAGACGAAGGACCTTGCAGAGGGCATCACTGCAGTGTTCGAGAAGCGCCGCGGTAAGTTCACGGGTGAGTAGAAGAGCAGACCAGATGTGGGCCTCCGGGGCCAGTGTCCCGGGCCCACCGTCTGCCCTTTTCCTTTTGTGCATCAGTCAGCTACGGTGCTGGCAGGAGGTGGTCAGGGGCACCACGGTACGCGCCCACACAGCAGGACTGGGGCCGTTGTGGTCACCATGCGGTACATGTGGGAGTAGTGGGGCCGTCCGTCTGACGAGAGGAGCACTGTGGTGGACGGTGGAGGCCTCCAAATCGTCAAGTTAATAGGCGCGGAAGCAGTGCGGCCCCTACTCAGTCAACGAAGACGAGAGAGCTGCACTGGACAGTAGTACCTGGCCTTCCTACGGAGGACACTGAAGATGGCAAGGAGAGTTGCAGTTGTTGCTGGTGGCCACAGCAAGTTCGGAAAGAGATACGACGCCACCATGAGAGAGCTCTGTGCAGAGGCGTACAAGCCCATCTATGATGCAGGGGTCACACAGGACAGGATAGATGCGAGCGTGCTGTCGTACGCAGCGTCCCAGTTCACAGGACAGGGGGCTGGCTCCGCCCTGATAGCCGACTACCTGGGACTTCACGACAAGCCGCACCTCAGGGTCGAGTCCGCCTGCGCCACGGGCACCGCCTCCATCAGGGCAGCCTACGGGATGATAGCATCGGGACTGTATGATGTCATGCTCGTACTGGGTGTCGAAC
>JALVPN010000031.1:3298-13674 GCA_027031765.1 Promethearchaeota archaeon
GATGAACCGGGTCTCGTCAGCCACGGCCACAGAGTTCATGTCCCGGGCAGGCGACATGCGCTGGGAGTACCCCTACGGGATAAGTTTCCCAGCGTTCTACGCGCTCATGGCGACACGCTACATGCACGAGTACGACCTGCCACACGAGGTCCTGTCCATGATATCGGTCAAGTCACACCACTACGGTGCGCAGAACCCAAAAGCACATCTGGGACGAGAGGTCAGCCTCGAAGAGGCGAACAATGCCGTGCCGATTTGCCGGCCACTCAACCTATACGACTGTAGCCTCATAACAGACGGGGCTGCTGCCGTTGTCCTCGCCGCCGAGGAGCGCGTCAAGGAGTTCACCGACCAGCCCGTCTGGATAAAGGGTATCGGTGCCGGTGCGTCCGCGATGATGATACAGGACAGGGAGTCGCTGACGTCAATCCCCGGGGCACGCCGTGCCGCAAAGGCCGCGTACGAGATGGCTGGCGTGGGGCCTGACGACATCGACATGGCGGAGGTACACGACTGTTTCAGCATTGCAGAGCTGATAGCATACGAGGACCTCGGCTTCGCGGAGCCCGGGAAGGGCAGGCAGCTGATAGAGGACAGAGAGGTGTACCATGACGGGAGGATACCCGTCAACTGCGACGGCGGCCTCAAGAGCAAGGGCCACCCACTTGGGGCCACGGGTCTCTCTATGACCTACGAGGTGCTGAAGCAGATGCGTGGTGAGGCGGACAGGCCGTCGCGACAGATCAAGGATGTGCAGTACGGGCTCGTCCACAATGTTGGGCAGTCCGGACAGTTCGTGAACGTCATAATCTATGAGAGGGGATGGTAGTAGTGACGGGCAAGGACAAGAAGGAGCTATACCTCGGATACACAACGGACAAGGCAGTGACGCCGTTCTTCCAAGAGTTCCTTGAGAACCTGGAGCAGGAGCGCCTCATGAAGAGCGTCTGCAAGCGCTGCGGGGCCGAGTACCTCCCGCCGCGTCAGCACTGTCAGAAGTGCCTGAGCGAGTGCGGGCTGCAAGAGTTCACAGAGAGAGAGGCGGAGCTAAGGTCATACGTCATAGTCGACTTTGCACCCGAGAGCCTCACCTCACGTGCACCCTACATCGTGGCAATTGGCGAGTTCCCCTCAGGACTCCGCCTCACAGCACACATCACGAATGCAATGAGCATGCCCCAAGTCGGCATGAAACTGAAACTGGCGTTCGACCGCATAGACGAGAAGAAGATAACATACAAGTGGCTGGTATAGCAGGTACCCGCGCACTCCACATGGGGGGCGGCAATACCACCGTGGCAACCCTCTGACCACTTTTCGGCCACCCCCGACCGACAGCGGGAATGTTCTCCAACACCCGACCCTCTTGCACCCACTCCCCGACATGCAGGCCTGTCCGGACTACTCAGAACCGACCCAGTGGGGTGGACCTGTCAGCAGGTAACGCATCCGGTGTGGACACCTTGCGGGGCTCGGGTCACCACGTCCACAAATCACTGTTGCCTGTGCCCACTTCGAGCACACGCGCCCACATCGTACACATGGAAACCATGCGCAGTGTGTCGTGATATATCCTAGCACCTGTCCTGAAGTCGCACCCGTCCATAGCCTGGAGGGCCTGGTCGATTATCTCGGCAACGTCCTCAATCCTTCGACGACCGTCGTTGTGCTTGTACCCGATGAACGTCAGGTCCTCCCCGGACTCCCATGCCCTGAGGAACTGTTCCTGTTCCTCACGCAGCACATTGAACTCGAAGGACGAGAGCAACGCATCCCTCATGGACTCCAGTGATTTCCGCCACGCATCGGTGTTCATAGGTCCACATGAGGGGTCGCGGTCGTATTAATATCCTTCGAAACAGTGTAGGGGACGTAGGTGTGAGAGTGATACGACTGGCTGGTGCAATGCGACCTGACTGGCACGACACGGCGCGGTGGAGTGTATCCCTGACACGTTGGGGTCCCGACAGACGCAGCCCCGTCCACTGGCTGTGACGAGGTATAGTGCCAATCACAGCCCGGCACGGTCGGGTCATCCCGGGCCAAGGCCACCAGCTGCTGCAGCAGCCCGCGAGTACCGGGCCACACGTCTGAACGCCTCTACGTACACCCTTGCAGCACGGTGCATGTCACAGCCCTCAATCTCTGCAATGGCCGAGTCTATCATCCGGATCAGAGTGCGGATCCGCTGGCGTTCGGACTCGGAGAGTGGCGGCCGGGTCACGGTGGCATTGACTGCAGTTCCATCTACTGATGTCTTGACCCCCGGTACGCCCGTCCCCGTGTCTACTGCAAGTCGGCTCTCAAGGAAAGAGCGCATTGAGGACAGGGACTTTGTCCAGAGGCGCTTCCTCTCGTCCGGTTCCATCCTCTACACTTCATCCAGACAGAAAAGGGTCACACTGGTGGACAGATAAGTGTTAGTACAACACGGGCTAGGACAGCGGGCGTGGGACACCATTGCGGGCGGCCCGGGCTGTCCAAGGTGCGGGGGGTTGCTGCACAGTCCACTCAGGGGAGGTGCATGTCAGCGGGCCATTCGAATGATTATTATTGTGGGTGTCGACGACGCCAACAGACAGACAACTGGAGTGGAGTGGCCATGTCCGAAGAAGGAGTGCTATACGAAGTCAAGGATGGAGTTGTGACCATCACAATCAACAGGCCCAAGAAGTACAATGCGCTCAACATGGAGGTCGTGAGGACACTCCGTGAGCTGATGGAGCGTGCGGAGAAGGACAGCGGAGTACGCGTTGTGGTACTCACGGGCGCCGGTGACAAGGCCTTTGCGGCAGGCGCTGACATTACCGAGTTCAAGGACCGAGACTCGGAGACCGTGAGGCCCCTTGCGGAGAACGGACAGGAGCTGTGCAGGTATATCGAGTCCATGAGCAAACCAGTGATTGCAGCCATCAACGGCTTTGCACTAGGCGGTGGCTGCGAGGTCGCCATGGCATGCGACATCAGGTATGCGTCGGCAAACGCAAGACTCGGACAGCCAGAGATCAACCTCGGCATAATCCCAGGCTTCGGTGGCACGGTGAGACTGCCACGACTCGTTGGGCTCGGGAAGGCAAAAGAACTCGTGCTCACAGGCGACCACATCAAGGCGGAAGAGGCACTGCGCATCGGCCTTGTGGAGCGTGTGTTCGACTCTGTCGAGGCCCTGCGCAAGGGCGTCATGGAGCTCGCAGAGAAGCTAGCAAAGAAGCCCGGTGTTGCTGTGAAGCTGGCCAAGCAGTCGTTGAACAACGCGTGGAGCATGCCGCTCAGCGAGAACCTGTCTTTCGAGGTCGACGTGTTCTGTCAGACCTTCGACACCGAGGACAAGGACGAGGGTGTGGACGCGTTCCTGAACAAGCGCGAGCCCCAGTTCAAGCACCGGTGAAACGCGGGTGTGGACGTGCAGTGGACGGGTAGCCCGGGGAGGACGCTACCCCTGCGAGAGGCGGACCCGTCCACCCTCCACATCCACGAGGCCCCGGGCCTGCAACCGCTCTATGTGTTTCTGCAACATCATCTCCTCGAAGACGAGGTACGCAGGCTGAGGTATCCGTGGGTAGATGATGGGCACTGATGCCAGACGCTCCACAGTATCATAGCCCCTAGCGACGTGTTCCAGTATACGGGCCTCGCGTTCCTCGAAGGCCCGACAGTAGCGTGTGAGGCGCCCGACAAGGTCGTCCGTGACGGGGTCAAGGAGGTGGCCACTGATGCCCACTCTGGGGGCGAGTGCAATGACCCGCTCTATGGACTCCTCAAAGGCGGCTATGTCGCTCACACGGTTGCCGTACCAGGGGCCGAACCGGGTCAGGTCGATGTCCACTAGGAACAGCATGTCTGTGCCGTCGATACCGAACACCGTGTGGTCCAGTGTGTGGCCGGGGGCATGCACTGGGAGCAGTTCGGTCTCGCCACAGTCGATTGGCCGGCCATCGGAGAAGTGACCTGTGACCTCATACTCGTCCATTGTGTGTGGCAGGTACTCCCGTATCAGGTGGCGCCACATCTCAAAGAGGCGGTGTCCGCGTGTCCCATAGTAGTCGACCATGCCCTCGAACGTCCGGACCCCCTTCTCAGCAAGCGGGTGACACAGGACCTCACAGTCAGACATTCGGTGGAGCTCGGCTGCATGGCCCTTGTGGTCTATGTGGAAGTGAGAGAGGACGATCATGTCGAGGTCTTCAGGGGTGTGGTCGAGCTCGTACAGTGCCCTCCGGATGTGGGCCATGGCAGCGCCGGCGTCGACCAGCACGAGGAGCTCGTCATCAATGAGCAGCGAGTTCGCCTCGGGAAACCGCGCCCGACGCGCCCCGCGTACGAGGTGTACGTGGTGTGCGACCTGTGTGCGCACCGGGTAGTCCGACATCGATGGGGAGGGTACAGTGCGGCCTCATAACTCTGTGCCTGGGGCAAACAGTTGGCCCGGGACAATACGGTTCATAGTGGGAGTGATACCAGTAGTGTGAGGCGCCCAACAGTGGGAACAGTTAGCAGCAGGTGGTGGCAGTCTTTGACGTGGGGACGACCGGCATGTGGTCGGTGCTGATGGACGAGCAGGGCCGTGAACTGGAGCGCGCCTACGAGGAGTACCCACAGGGGCCATGGGGACTGAGCACGCATGAACAGCTCGCCGACACCTTCTGGCGCACCTCCGTGAACACCAGGCCCTTGCTCTTGCTGCTTGCCACATGGCACCCCGGCCATCAGGGCCCACTGTGGTGACAGCACTTTCCCGTCGGTACGGCACCTGCCACAGGTGCGGTGTCGTCCTACAGCCGGCCCACGACAGGATTCGTCGAGCCCCGTATTACACACACCCATATTCTGGTATTGCACCTGACAGTGAGCAGGTGATATGGTTGACTGGACCCGTGACTGCGTGCCCACCAGACAGATACCTTGACGCATCCGGCAGGGCCATGCAGGATACGAGGGATTCAGACATCAGACATGCTGCCCCAGTGGCCGCAGTCCGGGCTCCAAGCAGTCCTGATAGCAAGAAGGAGGAGTGATGATGAAACTCGTGACACTACATGTCCCCGAGCAGTATATTGACGGGCTCGAGCAGCTTGTAGACCTGAAACTCTACCCGAACCGCAGCGAGGCAATAAGGATAGCAATAAGGGATCTACTGAAGCGCGAACTGTGGGGAGTACAGCAGGCCCAGGGACAGTGATGACTGCAGTCGTCGCAGCAGCAGTCCAGTGGCAGCCGCGGGCCCCTGTGCTGGGCCCCTCCTATCAATGGCCTGGGGTACCATGTCCCACGGGTGACCACAGGAACGGGATGTGGTGTGGTGCGACTGGGCATGGCATGGCGGGATACGAGGGGTCCTGCCACAGGACCATGACTGCGTGATGACCCGTGCAGCAAGCCACAGCGGCGGGGGTCACGGTGACGACCGGGCACAGCCCACATCCGAGAAACCTTATTATCTAATATGAACACTCCATTGAGATGCCAGAACGACACTGTGGAGCGTGCCATAGAGTAGACGCGCATAGCACAGGTCTGTTGGGGCTGGTCGGCCCCCATAGGAGTGCACAGGACATGGACATACGCCTAGTCAGGGGATGCCCCTGTTACAAGGAGTTCGGCAACGAGTGCGTATGTCTCAATGACGACGATGTGCGTCCTGTAAGGGTCATTGAACTGAACCCTTCGCTCCTCGGGGATGTGCGTGACCCGGCAGACCTCCAGGACCTGAGAAGTGACAGGGAGGACATGTGCTACCTGCTCACATTTCTCGACGACGACAGAAACATCCTTTACTGCATTAGCATGGGCCGACCGGTAAGCATTGACAGTAAGAATGTCAGGGCCTCGGATGTACGCACTGCACTCACATTCGTGACGACCGGTCAGACGCAGGACGGCAGGGTATGCTCGGCGTGCCTGTACAGGTACCTGGTCACACTTGGGAGTGCCATTGACGGCCTGCTGACGGAGTCTGAGAGGGTGGGACTCATCGAGGAATATGTCAGACGGCTGATGGTACGCACCGCAGCGTGGCTGGGGCAGGGCTCTGAAGACATTGGTGATGACGACGATGCGTTCTGTACCTCCATTCGTGAGCACATAGAGGCACTCGGGAGAATGAGCACCGAGTGGGTGTCGCGGATTGTGCGCGCGCGCATTGAGGGGGCACATGAAGAGGTCATCAGGCTCTATGGGTGTTATAGACGGCTGTGCAGACTGGAGTCGGTGTTCCTCAACCAAGTGTTAGCGCTCCGGACACAGGACAATAGGCGCGGCGCCATTGAGACCATGAGGTTCATGGCCGGGCTCACCGACAGGGTGCTCGAGCTGAACAGAGAAATTGACACGATTGCCGACTCGCTCACAAGGAAGGGACTGCTGACACCCGACAGCACCGACGAGATCATGGAGCATGAGCAGAGGCGCAGGGCTGCAGCTGACAGGTTCGCGAACATAGGCCTCCTGCTGGGCGAGATTGTCAATAGACCTACATAATAACCTCTATAACCTAGTGTAGCTTGAGTAAGTATAGAGAAGATTCGAAGTCCACCTGGCAGCTGATTCTGCCGTCAGCTGGACGAAGGACTGGAGCCAAGAGAGTTGGGGTTCGCGCAACAACAGGCAGACGGGATTGAGAGAGAGATACGGGTCATCAGGGGATGTCCCTGTTTCAAGAGGTTCGGTGACGAGAAGCTCTGCGTGAATGATGACAACGTGCTCGAAGTCGAAGTGATAGAGGTGGACCCCTCCCTCTTCTCATTCCACACCACCCGCGAGGACATACTCCAGGAACAGGCACACGAGGACAACATCTGCTACGTGTCCATCTATGTCAACTACCCCGACAACAGGGTGTACTGTGTCTCACAGGGATGGGAGCTCAGGATACACGGTCGGCACGTCCCCGGGACAGACCTGGAGGACGCACTCCAGTTCCTCTCGACAAAGGACCTGTCAGCAAGCGCTGAGATCTGCAGCGAGTGCCTGTACAAGTTCCTCCTCACCCTCAGCGACGCGTTCACCGACGAAATGTCGCCGCGTGACAGGACGGACGAGGTGAAACGGTATGTGGACAAGTTCTCACTGATGATTGCGAAGAAGCACAGCCAGATCGAGGGGCTCCTTCCTGCTGATGCCGGCGACGAGATAGAAGAAGGTGTCGACCACTTCGCATTCCTCCAAGAATACCTGGTCCGGCAACTTGAGGAGCAGGAGTACTGGTCTACAGTCCTTGGGGACCTCAACCATGGTGACTGCAACGAGTGGCAGTGCCGGCTGGCAAGACTGCGGCTGCTGCTGGCAAGACTGGAGTTCCAGTTCTACAGTCAGACACTGCAACTCCGGGACATCTATGACTTCAACCTGATGGTAAGGATGCTGCAGTTCATCCTGAAGACGGCAGACCAGATACTGACCCTGAACAAAGAGATCCACGACGCCATCCGCACTGACAGGTTCAGGAGACTTGTAGAGTCAGACCCCAGGTTTGCCAGACTTGCAAAGTACGCGGAGAAGAGCAGGCTCATCGAACACAACTTCGGTAACATTCTCCAGATCCTGGGCAGGCTATGACGCCACCTGCCCACATGCGGCAGCACCAGACATCTTGCGGACAGGAGAGACTCCAGCGAGCACTCCACAGTGGTGACGGGAAAGTGGTGCCCTCATGTCCGGCTGAGGATGAACTCAAGGAAGCCAAGTGCCGTCGGCCTGTCCTCCCGCAGGTTCCACACCTCCACGTCACGCTGGTACAGCTCCATCTCCCAGACAGCGGGCACCGTGAGCTGGACAAGCGTGTCGTTGTCGAGCACCGGACCAGCCCCCAGGCCGGGACAGATATCGTGACGTGCGTGTAGCTCCCACGTAAAGTGGTCACCCTCGTCCCTGAACACGAAGGGGAAGGCAGTGCAGACGGACGGACGGATGTCATATATCAGACACGCGTTCTCATGGAGGAACACACAGGAGCCGTCCTCCAGCTTCCTCAGCGCCACGATGGCGAGGCCCTCCTCAGTGGCCGGTCGTGGGATGCCGCGGAGACCGTCGGGGACACCGCGTCCCTCAGGCAACACGTAGAAGTCGAGTGCCCGGAGGAGCTCCGGGGCCGAGAGGCCAAGGCCGTGAGCGATGCGTCGGATGTCCTCAGATGTGACGACCACGATCATCAGCGGCTCGCGACAGCAGGCGCCACACATCGTACACTCAAAACGGACAGAACCCCGGGGCAGTGGGCCGTCCACTACTCGTGCACCCGACAACACGTCTCACGACCGTCTACGTACCACTCTCACAGGCACCGGCTGGAAGCGCTCAAGGAACGCACTCATGCGGGCAAGGCCCTCACTTATCACGTCCGGGGACGTGGCATACGAGAACCTGAGGTGCCCGTCAAACTCGCGTCCGAACACCACGCCTGGCACAGCCGTTACACCGACCTCCCGGAGGAGCATCTCTGCAAGTTCCTTGCTGGGGATGCCCAGCTGGGAGAAGTCGGGGAACACGTAGAACGCACCAAGTGGCCGGACACAACTCACGCCGTTCATCTCACAGAGCAGACGGGTCGTCAGGTCACGACGGCGCTTGTACTCGGCCCGCATCTGATTGATGAAGTCCTGGTTGCCCGTGAGCGCCTCGACACCGCCCCACTGGACGAACGAGGCGGCGCAGGACGTCGTATTCTGCTGTATCCGGATCATGTTGTTGATGGTCTCAGGGTTGCCAATGGCGTATCCCAGACGCCAGCCGGTCATGGAGTAGGCCTTCGAGAACCCGTTTATTATCAGAGTGTGTTCTAGAGAGGGGTCAATCTCAAGCATCGAGGTCTGGGTGAACCCGTCGTATACGAGCATCTCGTAGATCTCGTCACTGAACACAACAAAGTCGTAGTCAACAGCAAGGTCATGGACTAGCCGCAGGTCGTCCCGTGACAAGACGCCACCGGACGGGTTGTTCGGACTATTGATGACCAGGCAGCGACAGTCCCGTGTTATCGCTTCTTTCAGGGCCTCCTCGTCAAGCGTATAGTACACGTCGGTCGGGACTTCCACAGGGATGCCGCCCGCAGTGCGGATCATCACGTGATAGGTGGGCCACGCGGGGGTCACGAGGAGGACATCATCATTGACATCGATTGTCGAGAGGAAGCCCATGAACAGTGCCATCTTGGCGCCAGGTGTGACTATCACGTTCTCATTGGCTGAGACATAGAGGTTGCGACGGGCATACATCTCACTGATGGCTTCCAGCAGCTCTGGGATGCCGCGTGCCGGAGTATAGCGGGTCTCACCACGTCGCAGCGCCTGTATGGCAGCGTCCACGACATTTGTCGGGGTCGCAAAGTCAGGCTGTCCGACCTCGAAATGGTATATCCTCTTGCCCTCACGCTCAAGCTGGCTTGCAAGGTCAAATATCTTGAGGGTCCCGGAGGGTGGGATCAGGTCCATGTGATGAGAGGTCCAGTCCATTCGACGAGTCACCAACTGGAGTGGCAGTCCCTGCCCGGAGTGGTCGTGGGCGCAGTGAGCACCGTGTTCATGATTTATCACTTCCGGATGGGCCATCAGGGCCGGCACAACTCCCGTAGCAGTGCGAGCTGGTGGTCAGTCCCGCGGACCCGGATCCTGTCGAGCAGGCCCTGACCGAGGCCCTTCTCATATGCAGTACGGATGTAGGGAATATCTAGTGGTTCCATCCCAAAAAGGCTTGCGCAGAAAGCATCGGCTGCCACTGGGTCGAGGCTTATGACTGTACCGAAAACATTGCGGACATCACCACTCCGACGTGACCCGACCACGACCTCGGTCAGGTCAACCACCGTGAGGTCTGGAGGGAAGCGTTCGAGAATGGAGACAATGACCTCGTCGAGGTAGGGGTGGTACACGGACTTGTCCTGTACGGGTAGCAGGCCGAACAAGTTCTTTATTGCTGCGCTCATGCGGTGAGTGCGTGGACTGAACTTTAGTGTGGCCACATTTACGAAGAATGTCATCTCGGTCAGGAGGGCCGGCATCTGTACCTGGCCCAGATGTGGGGAGGAGAACGAGACCGGCACCGTTGGGTGTGCTGACAGGTTGACAAGATGTGCCCCCAGTCCCTCCAGCGACGTATATCCGCACTCAAGAAATGCCAGTTCGGCCGGGCGGACCGGGTTGTCACTCTCCACAATGAACTGCTCCCCGAGTCCACTGAAGGTCCTCACAAGCGTGTGGAGCAGCTCGGCACTCGTGTTCCCTGGGAGGGACGGGTCGTATGCTGCGGGCTTGAAGACAATGCGCTGCCGTCCGCCATGAACGGGCAGCGGTGTGCCTAGTCTTCGCAGGGCTGTACTGATAGCCTCCTTTGGGTTGCGACGCACAGCGACCGCAACGTCCACCATTCCTGACAACCAGTCACCC
>JALVPN010000031.1:13684-34613 GCA_027031765.1 Promethearchaeota archaeon
CTACTAGGCCTATCGTCAACGTCCCGGCCACGACTGCGACCCGCTAGACTTCTAGGGACGCCCACTGAGGCCTCTAGAACCTGAGGTATAGCCTGCGCATCCTCCGCTTCCGTTCTTCCTCCGACTCATCGCTCTCGGGTGGTGGCGGTGGTGGCGGTTCAACAGGCGTATCCGTGGGCTCTGAGGGGCCGCTCCCAGCACCCTCCTCCTCAGACAGGGAGGGCTCGTCATAGGGGCTCCACCTCCGGGGGCCTGCAGGCCAGGCCCGTGATGTCGTGGGCCCAGCTGTGTGGTCACGGCCCGCTGACGCTGCCTCTGGGGACGACGGGGCCTCTGCCTCGGGGACAGGGCCTTCCTCCGCACCACGCCCCTCGGGGGAGACCTCGTCGGGGACCTCGGGGACGTGGGACAGCTCCTCCTCATAGTCACGCCACGTGAAGGCACCCGTGGTACGGGGCACCTCCTCGCCCCCGGTGGGACCTGTCACATCTCTGTCACCAGGACCGGTGTCGGGTGGCGCGACCACAGAGAACATCCCGGCGTCCGTGTCCTCCTCGCTCACAGGTGTGGTATCAACGACCCGTGCCGTCTCGTCCTCCAGCCCGGCTGGTCTTGTACTCTCAGGACTTGGAGCACCCTCTACGCTTTCGCCCGCACCGGTCAACGGGAATGGCGGCACTTCGGAATCTCGGCGCAGCGGTTCCACACCAAGGGGCCTCGGCTCTACGAGCTCGAACTCTTCACTGAAGTCACGTGGCTCCTCAAATGTCAGGTCGTCAAGCAGGCCGCGGGACGGGGCCGTGCCCTCGTGCCCGGTACCGGTTGGTGCACCATCAGCACCATGGTCGGGGCCCAGTATCACGCGGGCATCATCGGTGTCCTCAGGTGACTCCAGCTCCAGTGGTGGCCCCAGCCCGACCGTGTCCTCCTCCTGCCCGCCCGTTGCGGGGGCTGAAGACCACTCCGGAAACATGCCCAGCCCCTCGTCACCGCTCGTGGGCAGCGCCGTTTCGGATCCGGTGGCCCCGTGAGAGACCAGGTCTGCTGTCGGTACATTGTCAGTGTCCAGACCCGACGCAGGTGACCCGGACATGGTGACATCATCTCCAGCGAAGGACGGGCCGGACTCGGCACCCGGGGTGGTGTGTGACCAAGGCATGCGCTCCGTGGCCTGACCAGGCGGCTCCTCTGGGAATAGGGGCACCCCACTCGCTGGCAGCTCCTCAGCGGGAATATCGGACTGGTCCTCAGCGGTCGCCGGGATGGTACGGGCACCCTCAACTCCACTCACACCCTCGTCTCCAAACGGCCCTTCAGGCGGCACGCCAGAGGTGTCCGACGGTGAGGGGGGTACATCGGACAGGAGAGGACCATAGGCGTCCGTGTCCGCGTCTGGCTGAGCAGTGCTCGTGCTCGGCCCGTGAGTGGCATGTAGTTGGGAGCGCTCCACTCCGGGGTATGTGTCCCGCTCCACGTAGACCGCAGGTGGACTCCGGTCAGCACCGGACGTCTCGGGCGACTCACCGACTACAGGTGGGGCTGTGAGCTCAGGCCCCAGCATCCCCTCCGGCATTTCTGGTGGTGCCGGTGGTGACCCCATCAGTAATCCCTCAGATGGCGGTGTCTCATGGCCGGCCATTAGTGTGTCCTCATGCATGGGGGGCGCGACCACCGACTCTGGGAGGCCGGCCGATATGGGACGACCGGTCGTTGGCGGGACTGCAGGCTCAGGCCCAGGCACAGGCCCGGGCTCGTCCTCGAACACTACAGGCACCTCTTCGCCCGCCTGGAGGACGCCCCGACCACGAGTGACAGTCACATGGCCGTCGTCCTGTGAAAAGCTCAGCCCGAGTTCCTGACTGAGGCAGGACTCGCACCGCTTGGCTGCAGCGAGCAGCCCCTCCTCGATGAACTCGTCGAGGGTCTTCGCCCGGTCAGGATGCCTGCGCGACCAGTTCAGGAACGAGTCAATCATCCGCAGCGCGTCACGTACGCCAAGCCAGTAGTCTTCGGAGTCACGTCTGGAGTTACCCACGGTTCACACCGCATGAGAATGCGTGCAGAACCGAAAAAAGGCTTTGTATGACCGGGGCACCTGGGCCCCAGCGGTGGGACGGCACCTAGGGAGAGAGGACTGTTGGGCACTGAGAAGGTGGTGATCCCAGCAGCTGCCTGCATGTGTTTCACTGGCGGGACTGGAGGATCTCCTCTACGAGCTCGGTGAAGAGCCGGCTCATCTCATTGCGTTTCTGCTCGTCAAGCCTCTCACCGACGACAGCAACGCGTGTGGGCACGCTGCTGCCAACATTCTCACGAACCTCGTTGCGGTAGTGTGCCTCGACCTCCGGGTCCGCCTCTCTGAGGACGATTATCACGGCGTTCGCCCCAGCATACGTCATTGACAGGAGGACGTCAAGTGCTGAGTCCTGTGGGGACATTATCAGCGTGCGGATCTTCGTGTCATCGGTCTCAAGACCAGCGGCGCCAATCCGGATACCGTCGACCGACACCACTTTTGTCCCAAAGACCTCAAGTATCTCTTCGAGCAGACTGTCATCTGGTCCCACAACTGTAATCTTGAATAGGTAGCGCCTGTGGGCGGAGGGCTTGCTGTCATTGTTCTGGGGGCTCATGGGCCGACGCCGTCCTTCTCGTATCTGAGCAACCACCGTACTTCGCATTGATATGTGTTGTGTGCATATCCGTGCGGGCGGACAACCGGGTCGGGACGGGTGGTGGTGATGTGTACTGACCGGACGGACACGTGGCCGGTCGGAGGACAGGCGGTGGGGCAGTTGGACCGGGGGAGACGTAGACATAGATTCTTAAGCCTTCCCGGAGGGACTGCCAACTTGGGATTGAACGTGGTAACAGTCGAGGAAGTCTTTGACACTCTGAAGACGGTCTACGACCCGGAACACCCGATTGCAGTCACTGACCCCCAGATTGGTATAGTGCGGCCCGAGTACATCAAGGTGCTTGACGGACTGATCAGAGTGCGTTTCAGGCCTACGGTGCCCAGCTGTCCCATGGGTGGACTGATTGGCGTGCTCATCAGGTACAGACTCGAGCAGGTCTTCCCTGACAACCGTGTGCAGGTCCTCCTCATACCAAACTCGCACACGATGGAAGAAGCTGTCAACGAGATGATAAACAACGACGAGAGGTACAACCAGGTGGTCGAGCAGCTCAAGGCACGGGGCATGCTCTGATGCACTTGGCCGAGTCCTGTCGACGGACAACAGCTCTCAATGGGGTGGGCCCTTGTGAGTAGGGACCCGGAGTCAGTGCTCCTGGCCGGCATGTTCCTCATGCTTGTGGGACTGGTCGTGCTTGCCATCTCGGGCGGCGGTGGGGACGGCGGGATCTTTGTGTTCCCCTTCTTCTTCGTGAGTACCAGCGGCCCCGCAGGCATTGTGCTGGGCACCATCATGCTGGCCATCACGATATTCATGGTATTCTATTTCATGAGGGCGATGATGGTCGGGCCAGCACCCCCCTATGGGGCGGGAGAGGACGACCGGACACCCTTCTCCATGCACCGCGATGCCGTCTGGCGTACATGTCCGGTGTGCGGACGCCCTCTTGCACCAGACCACAGGTTCTGCCCCACCTGTGGCACCCAAGTGGACAGCGACACGGAGCACTGGGACATGTGAAGGGGGCCGGGGAGTGGGGTACCGTGGAGATAAGGCGTCCGACACCGGCAGACGTTGACCGGGTCTTTGAGATTGAGCAGCAGTCATTCGCCAGGCCTTGGGACAGAGAGGCGTTCGAGCTACTGGCCGCGTGTAGAGGGGACTACAACTGGGACGTGGTGACATACTACCTCAGAGTTGCGGTTGAGGGGGCTGAGGTCATCGGGTACGTCGCGTGGAGAGTGGACAGGCAGTCGAGGGAGGGACAGGTGGACAACATTGCGGTCAGCGCCGAGTGGCGCCGCAAGGGTATTGGGACACGCCTCCTCCGACTTGCACTCAGGCTCATGAAGGAGGACAGTGCCATGTCCTGTGTGCTGCAGGTACGTGAGAGTAACCGTGCAGCCCAAGCGCTCTACAGGAAGATGGGGATGACGCCTGTGGGACGGGTGCCAGAATACTACGGTGATGAGGACGCCCTCGTGTACGGCATCGACCTCGACAGTATATGATCCCATGACAGTAGCCCCGGGGCCGTGGCGCCTGCCAGACGCGGGGCGGTGTGAGGACTGCATGTCCAGTCCCCGGGTTGTCGGGAGCAGTATGGGAGCACTACTGTCTGACCCGACTCCTCGTCAGGCGTGGCCCCAAGATGTCGTGGTAGAGACGCAGGTACGATGCGTCTGTCGAGACAAGGGCCAGAGGGCGCTCAGACTCAGTGGCACCACCCACCAACACCTCGCGGTCGTCAGCCACTGCCATGAGCATGGGAACCCGCACCCACCATATGCGCCACCCCTTCGGGAGCTCCGTGCCCTCCGGGAGCTCTGTGCCCTCCGGCAGCACCAGCACCCTGCGGTGTCTTGCCTTGACCTTGGCAAGGCGCTTCATGTCGACGAACCCGACATCCGTCACCGAGAGGAGCACCGAGTCAGATGCACGACTTGCCATGTCCATCATGTGCGCACGGATCTCCTCTCGGCCAGTGATGAACCACGAGTGCTCCGGCGACACGGACTGGAGTAGTTCTACGGCCTCCTGTACCGATGCGAGCGCCGAGGCCGACTGTTCCACGGACGACGTTGTGGACTCTATCAGCTCTGTGACCTCGTTGGACAGTAGTTCAAGGGCCTCCTTCTGACCCCTAGACCACTCGCGGAACACCCTCTCAATCTTCGCACCGAGCTTGTTTAGTATCTCGTTCCGGCGCTGTCGTTCATCGGCGGTTGCCTCTGTCGTGGCATTGGTCACTGCCGTCACGGCATCCGACAGCTCGTGACCGGCCTGTACGACGTTCCCACGTAGGTCCTTCATGAGCGCATGCGACCTGTCACTGAAGTCGCTCTTCAGGCCAAGGCCAATCGACTCGAACCTCCTAGATGCCGTTTGGTTGCTGGTAAGTGCGGCCTGGAGCGCAGACTCCAGCACGTGGTCGCGCGCCCCGAGGGCCTCCCTGATCCACGAGTCTGTGAAAGTGTTGGCCTCCTTCACAGCGGCCTCGAGGGCCGTCTGGTACTCTTCGGCCCGGGCATCGAGCTGTCTCAGCACCTCATTCTTCTCCTGTCCAGTGCTGATGGAGGCCTCTTCAGCAATAGCAGTGGTGACATCACTTATGGACTGTGTGAGCGTGTCCAGCAGGCCCCGGGCATTGTCAAGGGCATCGGCACTCGTTGCAGCGAACTTGTCCGCATGGCTGTGGAGGACACCCTGTGCCTGTTGGAACATCTCCTCCGCAATTGACCCGAGGCTCTCTACCTGGGCATTGCCCCTCTGCTCCACGCGAGACGCAGCCTCACGAGATGCATCTGTAAGGTACTGACGCATGCCCTCAATGTACTCCCTTATCTTCGTTGCCAGGCCTTCGAGGTCAGCGGTGAGTTGCGAGGCCGCGTTGTCGACTGCCATGGACACCGCATCGAACGCCATTGAGGCCTCCAGCTTGTGGCCGTCCACCTCTGTAGATACTGCCTCTCTGGCTGAAGCACGCGCTTTCACGCCAGAGGTCTCGCTCTTCACAAGGGAGGCATGGTACGACTCGACAAGTGCTGCTGCGCTCTTGGCCATGTCCGACGCAATCTTGTCGAGGGCCTTGCTCACACTGGTGACGGTCCGCTTGCCGGCATCACTCTCTTCAGATGTTAGGCGCTCGACCTCCGACTCTGTTGCAGACAGCGTCGCTTGGAGAGAGGTATGGAGCGCATCCCGGGTGCCCTGGAGGCGGCCAGTGACGTTGTCCCGGGCGCTCTTCACCGATGCCTCAAACTCCCTTGACATCTGCACCATGCTGTCCCCGAGTTGCTGCACGGTACCGCTCTCGACCTCACGCAGGGCCTCCTCAGTGCCCCGTATCGCACCCTCCACCTGCTGGAGCACCCTGGCCATGGCCTCCGACATCTCATGGCGTTTCTCTGCCGTGAAGCTCTCAAGCGCCTCCTTTACTGCCCGCAGTGACCTTGTGGCCTCGTCAATCCGCTGCGCGACGAAGGACTTGAACTCAGTCCTCATCTTGGCCGAGTCCTCGCCGAGTGACGCGAGCTCGTTCTTGAGTGCGTTCTTGAACTCTGCGTGTGCCGTTGCAATGAGCTCATGTGCCTCGATGGTCTGGCTTGCGATGAGGCCGTTGAAAGTGGCCTCCATGCTCTGGGTCAGGTTGATGAACTGGCGGGTGATGTCCTCAAGGCGCATGTGGAACTCCTCACGGATGCCCCGGGCCTGCTCCTCAATGCTGGCCACCTGCTCGGAGATGTTCTGTTCCACCCGCTCCTCCATGCCCTCTGCCAGAGAGTTCAGACGGCCAATGCTGGAGGCCACCCGCTCGTCGAAACGCTTGCTCACGCTCTCATATATTGTCCGGGCCTCGTCCAAGTGCTTCTCAGCAGCAGTGTCGAGCTCCGAGAGGACCTCATTCAGACGGGCCCCCACACTTGACTCGAAGTCGTGTAGCGACTGTTTCATACCAGTGATTGCGGTCTCGTGGCGTGTTGTGGTCGACACCAGTACGTTGCTGAATGCCGATTTGAGGCGGCTGCTCATGTTCTCCGCCAAGTTCACGAACTCTGTGGCCTCAGTGTCCAAGATTGATGCTATGTCTTCAAGAGCAGCCCTGAACCTGTCGTCGAGCATGGTAGTGGTCTGTTCGGCCCACTCGTCGAGCTGACCCTTGATGTTGTTCCCCGTCCCCTCTACGCGCCTCAGTGTAGACTTCATGTGTCGTCCGACCAGTCGTATGATGTCGCCCTTTGCCTCACCAAGTCGGGACTCAAAGTCTGTGGCTATGCTTGAGGACATCGTGCGGAGGGCACCATATTCCCGTGCGAGTTCAGAGTTCACCTTGTCGAGGAACCCGGTCAGGCTGTTCCGTACGGCTTGGATGTAGGCGTTGTCAATCGACGCGACCTGGTCCAGGTGGGTCATGACGGAGCGTCGCCCCGACTCGACCGCATTCTTGGCGTCCTGCGACCAGGTGGCAATGTCAGCGTCGGCAGCTGCGACCTTTTCGGCAGCCTGCTGCACTGATACCATGACAAACTCCCTCAGGGCCGCGACCTCCTCACGGCCACGTCGCAACAGCTCGTCCAAGGCCTCGTGGGCAGCCTGGTACGCACTGTCGACCTCGTCGTCAAATGTTGAACGCACCTGTGACAGGTCAGTGGAAACAGCATCGAGGACACCGACGCCAGCGGTCACAACGTTACCGGTCTGCGTGTGCAGGGCGTCGACGAACCTCTTCAGCACCGCTTCCAGGGCCGCCTCGAAAGAGGACAGTGCCGAGTCGACAGCAGCACGTGTGCCCTCCACTACCGCACGGGCCTCCTCGTCAAGCCTTGTAATGGCTACGGCCGGCCCCGGACGCGCCCCCGCAAGCCACTTGTCGAAACTGGCACGTACTGCACCGAGCTCTGCAGTAAGGTCCTGCTGCACCCTGTCAAGGTCGGCCTGCAGGCGCTCAAGGCCGCTGCCGAAGCTGTCATCGATGAGCGAGTTCAAGCCTGAGACCATGTCGCTGACCCTGTCCGACATACTGGAGAGGGCCCCATTGGCGGCATCGACCACCTTCTCGACCTGTGTCTGGGCCAAGGACGCGATGTTCTCCTCGTACCCGTCCATGACGCCCCGCACCTCATCGGCGGCCTCAGCAGAGGTGCGCGCCGACTCTGCCACTATCGAGTCGAGCTGGCCCGAGTACTCCTTCAGTGCTGTGATGATTGATGACTGTGAGGCCGCCAGGCTGTCGACCAACGACTTGAGGAGGCCACCGACACCCAGGTATGGGGGGAGAGCCCGGTACACAGGGACGACCCCTTCCAGTTGGATGACAAGCCCCTTCTTGACAAGCCGCTTCAGTGCGTTCCCGACGCGTGAGAGGGGCTCACCAGTGATCAACGCAACAGCCCCTGCAGTCATGTGGCCCCCAAGATAGATGGGGACCAGGACCTTCGCCTCTGTCTTTGACACACCCATAGCGGATGTCAGTACTGACACGACACGTTCCAGCTCACGAATGCTCAATGTTCAGGTCACCTCGCTCAGGCTGGGCCTCCTACGCCCAGCAGTGGATGGACACACCGGCTATTTCGACGCCATGGCCTGGGACACCGCTACGAACACCTGACGGATGTCGCCCACCTCCACGGGGACGCGGGTACCGTCACCGACTATTTCCAGCAGCACCTCAACCCCCTCGTCAGTACTACTGACAGAAACAGACTCGAAGCTCTGGGACACGGACTCCTTCAGTACCCGTCGGATTGCACCGGTCTTGACCCCGGGCACTATGACCAAGACACCCCACCAGTCCTGTGTGAAGTCCTTCGCGTCAGCCGTCACACCATAGTGCTGTGAGAACAGCTCCACGTACATTGAGAGGGTCTCAAAGGACTCTATGGACTTGTGGACCGGGTTCATGGTCACAATCCCGCGCCCAAAGTCAAAGTGGAACAGCAGGTCGTCGAGTGCCACGAGCAGCAGGTCGTGTTTCCGCACTACAGACATCTTCTTCCGGATCTTGCGCAGCCTCGATGTGAACTGACGTATCGAGCTCATGCGGAGTGCAGAGAGGAGGCCATGTATGGGCATGTGGCGGTCATCCATGTTGGTACCCTTGTCCTCAAGGACGAAACGCCGGATCTGTTCGAGGTACTGGCTGTAACAGAACGACGGCAAGTCCTGCGGGTCGACACCAAGGTCGATAAGGACATTGAGGAAGTTGCGGTTCTTGCATGCTGGACGGAGCGTGCAGCCAAGACGGTCGTCCTGACAGACCCTGCACTTCTCTTCATGGAGCTCGATGAGTTCTCTTGCGAGCTCTGCGTCAGCGGAGGGGTTGAGCAGGTTCAGCCTCTCGCTCAGTTCTTTACTGTGCTTCTTCAGCTCCATGGACTCTCATCTCGGTCTGTAATGCAGGGGGAGCGGCCACGTCCGTGTGAGTAGCAGTGGTCTCCAGGTCCTTCTGGTCACACTACCGGGTCAGACAGTGACCGCATGATTATAATGTTGTCTCATCTCATCAGCGTAACACGTCATTTGGGCCAGTCGACCATAGAGGCGGGCTGCACACCACGTTGGGCACACAGCACCAGTACGTTGGCGGGACAACTATGGGCCCGCCGCCGGCATGTATCAAGTGGTGGGTGGGTCAGCTGTTCCGGGCCATCTCCTTAAGCTTTGCACCCCACGTACGGATCTCCTTGCTGAGCCGTGCTATGTCGTTCTCGTTCAGCGTGGCCGTGGGCGGGTAGGACTTGAGTTCGCGGGCACGCTTTCCGAACTGGAACAGGACAGGGGTGTGGCCCTTTATCATTGTGGTGATCTGATCCCTGACACGCTCGAGTGCCGCGGCCATCTCATATGCCTCGGTGTGTGGAGTGACCATCTCAAGGAGGTAGTCCATAAGGCCATCAATCGTGGTCGGCAGTGGCTCGTCCGGAGCCACAGGATGACGGGCGGTGGTGACTGGGGCCTCGTCAGTGGTAGTGACCACCGGCGTAGACTCACGGACAGGCTGCACGGACTGTGCCACCTCCCTGACGAGTAACAGTGCCTCTGCAACCTCTTCAAGGGCCTTGTTGTACTTTCTCTCGATATCGTCCAGTTGCCGCACTATTATGCTCACAATCTCGCGGGTCTCGTTGAGGGACTCGCCGAGCTCGCTGACGTTGTCACTGATCTGTGACACACTGGCGACGTACTCTTCAAGCGAGTCAATCTTCTTTGTCATCGTCTCGACATAGGGTGGGTCACGTAGGCCATCCACGACGCTGGCCACCGAGCTTACGGAGGCGAGCGTGTCGTCCATCTTCTTCAGGAGGACTTCAGTACCCATTGACTGCTGGATGTCGGCCAGCTGTTCTGCAAGTGCCTTCACAGACGAGTGGGTCGACTCGATGCCCTCCCTCACAGCCTTGCCCGAGTTGCCAATCTTGTTCAGTGACGCGCCAATGCCCTGGAGCTTGCTATCAATGCCGTCCACTTTCTTCGATATTGCTGCTGTAGTCTTGGCGCTCGGCACCTTCTTCAGC
Source organism: Promethearchaeota archaeon (assembly GCA_027031765.1). Taxonomy (GTDB): domain Archaea; phylum Asgardarchaeota; class Thorarchaeia; order Thorarchaeales; family Thorarchaeaceae; genus JALVPN01. The sequence goes on from JALVPN010000031.1 coordinate 23,841, forward strand.
GCATCATTCACAGCCTTCAGAGAGGACTCGATACCCTCAAGCCTCTCGACAGGTGCTATGGAACGCCCAATCTCTGCCACCGCAGACTCCAGAGAGCCGAGCCGCTCTTCAATTGCTGGCACCGCGGCCAGGACCTTGATGACCCCACGTATTGCTGCAATCTCCTGTGCAACCCTGTCAATCTTGTCCATTAGGCCAGCAATATCTGGTGAGTCAGGACTTTCAGACATAGTACTCCTACCTATGGCGTAGTTGAGCAGTTAACTGACCACGCACACACGTATTTAGCGTTTCGCTATGCTGTCCTCGCGAGGGTAGCGCATCCCCTATACGGCAGTTGCTGACGGGTCACAGGGCACCGTGACCACATCATAGCCTGCTGGCACGGACGACCTCGATGCCGAGCGACTCCAGCAGTGAGAAGAGGCGGGCCTTCTGCGGGGCGTTCGTCCCCTTCCAGTCAATGACTGCAAGGTCGACCTGTTCAGCAGCCCTAGTGACCATCTGCCGCACCAGCGACTCGTCCAGCCCCTCAATGACGTATTTCGGGGCGATGTGACCGACCACAACATCACTCTCCAGTACCACCCGGTTGAACTTTGAGGCGTAGTGTGGACCACCAAAGCCAATGGCTGCAGTCCGTCCAACCTTGGCCCGGGCACACTCCATCACCGCTGCGGCCACAGCCTGTGCCCCCTTGATGTCCCGCCAGTGTGCCTCATCGCTGCCGAGCTCTACGAACAAGAGGGGGGTGTCCATCGAGGTCGGGCCATGGTGTGTGACCTCAAGGGTCACATCAAATGCGTCAAGTGACAGGGCATCACGCTGTTCGTGTAGGGTCTGTAGGGCCACCGCCACCAGGCTGGCGACAGAACAGGACACCTCACGTGGGTTGCCGCCGTACTCTGCATCGGAGGTGAGGTTGCCCGTACTGTGTACAAGTAGGGCCGGACGACCGGACTCTGACCGGTGACGAGAGCAGAAGATGAAGACATCAGGGTGAAAGTGTTCCTCAAGATGACCTGCAAAAATGAGGTCCCTCTCAGTAGTTATCAGCAGTGTCCCCCTGTCGCACGAGTACACAGGGCTGCCCTCGAAGTGTTCGCCGGTCTCCTCGAAACCATGCTCGTGGATGAGGACGTCCTTGATTGTCTGGCTGGCCAGGTCACGTTGCGATGTGACCAGCACCCTCACACGGCCTCACCCCGTTCAGCTTCGCACAGTTCCAGCAGCGGCTCGAGCCGGGCATCCACCTTCAACCTGACCTTCTCGCCAAAGGCATCGAGGATTTCGGACTCAATCCTGGTGCGGTACTCCTCGATGCGTTCCAGCTGACGCTTGATCTCGTCGCGTATCCGCAGGAGGTCGTTCGTATGGTACTCGAGGTTCTTGCGTGCCTCCTCAAGGGCCTCTTGCAGACGGCGGTTCTCTGCATAGACATCTGAACCGGCGAACCTGCGGCGTCGTTCCTCAATGGACTTTGCCTGGACCTGGAGCTCCCGCAGTGAGCCACGCGATATTGCTTCGATTTCCTCGATGGCCCGTCGGGCAAGGCGGTCCTTCAGTGGGAGACGTCCCTGCTCGATTGCGGTACGCAGCGCGCTAAGGCCCTCGACCAGACCCGGATGCCCATCCGGCTCGTTGACAATTGCGGTGTACGGGTCCTCGAAGTAGTCAGTGAGAGCCCTCAGACCCTCTGGCGGCACGCGGACACCATGGTCGTGCTGGAGGAACTTCTTCACCTGTTTCTTCAGCGGGTTGAGCTTCATACGCAGGACCGCAGCCAAGTGGTCAGCCTCCTGGTCAAGGTTCAGCAGCTCGGCCACGTTGGACTCGCGGGTGAACTCGTCGTACGCCTGCTTTGCCAGCTCGTACTCCCTGCGTGCCTGCTCTATCTTCTGGCGCACCTGACGTATCTGCTCCTCAAAGGACTCCCTAGCGCGGCCCAACTCCCGAAGGGTATCGATACGGGTGCCAATCCTCTCAAGGTCTTTCAGCCAGCTGAACTCGTAGAGGAGCTTTCCAATCCGCTTCATCTCACGTGCAAGCTCCTTCATGTAGACGTCCAGCTGCTTGATGGTACCCTTGTGGCGCTTGTCCATCCGCCGGATCCAGCGGGCCCCGGCACCCCAGAGCTCCTGGATGAACCGCTGCACCTCCTCTTGGAGCATCTCGGTCGACTCGTAGGAGATCTCCTTCGTGACGTAGAAGCTGTTCACAATCTCCTCGATCTTCATGGCAAAGCGGGCCGCAATGCCAACAGAGTCGGACGAGTCCTCGACATCAGAGTCGCGGAGGCTCTTAGAGACCTCTTGGATGTCTTTCAGTGCACTCTCCACAATCCGGTAGCTCTTCTCAGCCTGCTTCACAAAGTCCTTGGACCTCTTGGCCAGCTGCTTACGATACCATTTTTCCAACTGCTCAACGGTCAGGGTCGTCATGAGGAGGCCACACCCAGATTCGATTATCAGCGCTTCGTGCAGCTTATCAACTTTCTCCTTGACGTGCCCCGGTCGTCACCGCAGCCGTAGTGACGAGTTTATATCAGGGACTGTCGAGTGAGCACACACCACAGAGGTGTGAGACGAACATGCCAAGAGTCCTGGACACAGGGGGCCGGGCCCCCAGGTTTGACGTGGCCTACGACCTCGACTGCGCATCGTGAGGTGTTTCACGGGTCGGGTTCTATATCATGAGGCTCGGACTTGTCGACGAGGCGCGGAAGGAGTGTGTGCTGCTCTCACGGCCAGCAGACTACAAGGGAGGCTTCTGGGTGACATACACCGTCAACAACACCAGAGTCGTCTGGGAGTCGATGTCGAAGGACGGGACAAGGCTGGTCTCATCAGACAGTCACAGGGGCAGAGTGGATGTCACCCTGGAACACACCCCAGCAGCCCACCCCGGGCCAGTGTTCCGTCAGGAGGTCACGGCCTGGAGCTATGACCGACCGGTACTGCTGGCCAGGAGCCGCCTGACAAACATCAGCAGGGACACCGTCCGTGACGTGAAGACGTACTTCCTCATGGACCTGGACCTTGGTGGCTACGAGTCCTGCCGCGACGACACGGCCACATTCGATACCGTCTCGGCCATGGTCCACCTGAGCGATGAGTGCCCCGTGCATGTCCTCATGGCATCAAGGCCGCGGGCCAGCCGCTGGGATGTCGGGTCAGCCATCAGGCTTGCAGTCGACCGGGACAGGCCCGACCTCGGGAACAACAGCCAGTACGGGCCGGGCGACGTAGCAGCCGCCCTCCAGTGGGACCACGGCGACCTGGGACCAGGGACAACGACAATGGTCGATGTCGCAGTCACCGCAGCCCGGACGTACAGTGGTGCACTGAGTGCAGTCGCTGAGGCCTGGGAACTGTCCAGTAGAGAGCTCCGATGATGTCTGTGCGTAAAGCATTGCAGCGCAGACGGAGAAGGGGTAGCACCCCCATGGGCCCAGAGAGAAGAAGAGCAGCCAGGCATGTGCCGGCTGCTCCCAGCACGCCCACTCTGCATGTCGCAGACACTATCACAGCACAGCGCCGTCCAGATGGACGGTGGGTGGACGGGGCTGTCGAGTAGGTCACACTCCCCGCCAGCCGTGGCTGGACTGGCAGTTCACAGCAGTCCTCTATGACGAAGGGCCCCGGGCCGGGAATGCGGGGTCCCACAGGGGCCGGAGCGACCACTGACGACAGCACTGTGGCGTGATAGGCCTGGTCAGTACGCCATGCCATGTGGGGACTGATACTGGTGTCACGTCTTCCACGTAATGCGCTGGAGATGTCTTGCTAACATCAGTGCCGGTGGTGTCAGCCACGCGAGCCGGCCACGGTTCTTGGAGTCGCCACCCACGAGTAGGCCCATGCTCCTCAATGACTTGAGGTTCCACTTGACAGTGGAGTATGGGAGAGAGGCCTTTTTGGAGAGCACATCAGCAAGCCCAGTGAGCGTCATGGGAGCGCCGTCGAGGAGCTCGGCACTATGGACTAGCACGGTCTTCTGCGTGTCCGTCATACGCGCCTCTGCAAGGCTCAGGAATGCCTGCACAAGCGAGTCAAAAGAAGGCATGTCATCTCCCAGGGGACCTAGCCTATCGACCTCGTCGCCACTGGAGAACACACACACCACGGGACAGGATTTCGTGGCCACGTCCCGCATGTGCGACCCGACACTGATGGGGGACATAATCAGTCTCACCCATTTAGTTTTTCACCTCACCTGTATCTGTTGGGTATTCATACCGGCGTCGCCACTGCACTTAAAGGTTATCCGGTTCACATCATACGGGCCACACAGTCACTCCTCGGGGACCTCTAGGCCTAGGGCCCGCAGTCTGGCAAAGCCCTGACTGTACACGCTCATGTGGTGACGGATCTCTTCTTCAGCTTCTGCAAGGCCACGCAGTTGCGAGGAGATGTCAGCAAGTCCGCCACCACTGTACGACTCGAGCATGTCCGCAATGATGTCACTCATCCTGAGCATGAGCTCCTCAATTACGACGCTCAGGTCGAGCATGGAACGTACAGTCTGTATCGAGTCAGGATCCGGCATATGGGGGAGGAAGTCTTCCAGCGCCACGCGCACATTCCTGCAGGCATCGACACGTCCCGGGATGACCTTGTCATACATGGAGTGCATCCAACCGAGACGCTCGTTGTCTGTCAGTGACTCTAGGTTCTCACGTGAGAAGTAAGCGGTCCATGGTCCGAACTCGGAGACCTCGTAGTCAATCCAGTCATCAAACGCGGCCAGCACGCGCTTCCAGCCTTCTTCAGTGTCGGACATGAGCTCTCCCGCCCTGTCAATGGGCAGCTCAAGATATAAACTACGGGCTCACAGGAACGGGTGTGTCGACCGGGACGATAATGCGACTACTGAGGGTGACACGGGAGAGCCCCGTCCTGACCGACGTCACGGAGCAGGAGATGGCTGCACTCGAACAGGTCGGAGTAGAGTGCGTAGGTGGGGCCTGGCATGTCAGACGCTACCACAGGGTGCGTCTTGCAGTCGAGGCGGTTACCGCGGGTGCGGACATAGAGGACGCAGTCAGGTACCTCACATGGAAGGACTTCGAGTCCTTCGTAGCAGAGGTGCTGCGTCTGAACGACTACGAGTGCCTTGAGAGCTTCAGGGAGAGGGGACGGGAGGACAGACCGGGGATGGAAATCGATGTGGTGGGTGTACGTGACAACACCGTGCTGGCCATTGATGCGAAGATGTGGGGCGTGCGGGGTGGCAAGGCGTCGGCACTTAGGCAGGCAGTGGAACGACAGGTGCTACGGGCCCAGCGGCTGGCCACGCACCTCGACCGGCTTGCAGACAGACTGCCACTCGCACCCCAGGAAACATACCATGTCCTACCTGTGGTCGTGACGTGGCTGACCGAAGACCTCTACGTGCATGATGGGGTGCCGGTAGTGCCGGTCTTCAGACTCAACTCCTTCGTCCTCGAACTGGACGCACATTCATACGAGCTGCTCACGTTCAGTGGCACAACCGGTGGGACGACAGGGCCAGTCGCAGGGCCGTGACAGCAGGGCCGTACCGCATGACGTGTGGCGTATGACTACGCCGGGCCCAGCCACCGCCACCAGCAGTTGTGCAGTCCGTATGCAGACGCATGGTCGGTAAGACCTGCGACTACCACACCCCTGAGAGGCCCACCGCTGAACAGGTGGGTCGACGGCTGGTGTCCCAGCCATAAAGTAAAAATACGGATTGCTGAGTGGTACTGCTCGAAGCCCCGTGGTGTAGCGGTCCAGCATCAGGGGTTCTGGCCCCCTGGACCCAGGTTCGAGTCCTGGCGGGGCTACCACTCCCACATCTTCTCGCCCCGATTCTTGAGGCCCATACACCAGTTCGTATACGATGGGGACATGGCTTCACAGACCGACCGATTAATTAGCAAGGGGCGTGGCCACCGTGAGTGGTGAGAAGATGCCTCTTTGGGCGGAGCTGACTCGGATTGGCTTCATACGGGCAGCCGAAGAGACCGAGGTGGCGGTCATGGTGACCGGGGCGGTCGAGGCCCACGGTACCCACATGCCGCTGGGCACGGACGTGATCTTGCCGACGTACATCACGGAAACGGTTGCCAAGAGGACAAAGGCCCTCGTACTCCCCCCAGTGCCATTCGGGGACAGCTGGATATTCGAGCCGTACCAGGGGACGGTGAGCGTACGGCCGGTGACACTCATCGCCTTCTATGCGGACGTCATGGAGTCCGTGTTCAGGCATGGCTTCAGGTTCATAGTCGTCGTGAACGGGCACGGGGGCAATGTGTCACACCTGAGGGACGCTGCAAAACGGGCGACGGACGGTGGCGACAGGGCAGTTATCATAGTGAACTGGTGGCACGACCTAGGCAAGGAGGCCAGGAGGAACGTCATCGAGACCATCGACGGACATGCGGCTGAGGACGAGACGTCAGAGATGTTGTACGTCCGGCCGGAGCTCGTGGACATGAAGAGCGCTCAGCCCGCAGTGTCAGACTCAAAGTACATAGTGGTGTCGGCGAACTACAGGAGCGAGCTCTACCCGTCGGCTGTCCACGGTGACCCCAGGCCTGCTACGGCCGAGAAGGGCCGTGCGATAGTGGAGGCTGCAATTGACGAGCTCATAGAACTCATAGAAACGCTCGAGCGTGGTGAAATCCCAATCGAGATACGACAGGGATACTAGAGGCCCACTTTGAATATGAGCGAGTCGCGCAGAATGCGCTGGAACATCCGGAGCAGGTTCGTGCCCTGTGTGGCGATGGTCTCGAACACAGGGTGTCCCTGCAAATCCAGCATGTCAATCATGTAGTCCACCGGCAGGGCGTTCGGCAGGTCACGCTTGTTCAGGGCCACCACCAACGGCATCATTGCCATGCGGTCGGTCCCGAGGGCGATACGCAGCTCCTCGATTGATGCCATGTTCTCAGCCATCTGCTCGGGCGCACTGTCAGCCATGAAGATTATGCCGTCGACACCACGGAGGACAGCAATGCGGTTGCTGGCGTGTCTGCGCTGTCCGGCCACGGTGAACACATCAAAGACCACCTTGCTGCTGGCAGTGACAGGCACGAAGTCGAAGAACGTCGTCCGCCCCAGGTCGTCAGAAATCTCTACAATGCGGCCCTTGCCCAGTGAGCGCACGTTCGCGAAGAGCCACCTCAGGGCAGTGGTCTTGCCTGAGAGAGAGGGGCCGTAGAACACAATCTTGAGGTGGATCCGTCCGAGGGCATCACGTCTGAGAGCACGTCCAGGCACGACCTCAACTGTACGCTGTGGTGGGACATGCATTGCCGGCGCCACACCCGTGACCTGTACGTTGTCGGGTGTCACAACAAGGCTCTCTGTCGGTCTTGTAACATAGGATGTCCCTTGGTCAGTAGGCTCGGTGTTGAACGTTTCCACTGTGTCACTCGGCCCTTGCCCGGCAGACGCCTGTGATGGGCCGTGTGACTCCTCCGCACGGTCCTTCCCCCGTCTCAGGCGTTCCGCAAGACGTCGCAGTAGAGACAATCCACTCTCTCCTTGCTCTAACGGAAGAGACTATGACTTAAATCTTCGGGCATCACGCCTGTAGACCGGGGCTGCGACCGCACTGGGCGCGCACCCGACACCTCTCACTATGGGGGGTAACACGCCATCAGAAGACCCCTACACGGTGCGGACTACAGACCACATGACCCGAGCACTACACGGAGCGGAGCACATCGGGTCTGGGCTGTAGGTACCCCGTCACGGGCGGGACAGGAGTGCCTGTCCGCTCAGAGGACCGTGTTCGTCACACTTATTTCGAGGGGTCGTGGTGAAGAGGCTATGCCAGTGCCAGTCGGTCGGGGGCTGATAGAGCAAGAGTTCCCTGCTCTCTCGTCACTCACGTACCTGAACACAGCCTTTGCAGGCCTGCCACCCAAGTCCACGGTGGAGGCCATGTACCAGTACATGCACGACAGGATGCATGTCAGGTGGAGTTTTGAGAAGACCTTTGAGATTGTTGACTCGTGCCGTGAACTACTGACGAGGTTCCTTGGGGGGGATGCCTCAGAGTACGGGCTTGTCGCCAGTACGTCAGCGGGCCTCAACGCCATCGCACAGGCAATCGAGTACCCCGAGGGGGCGAACATTGTGCTCTGCGACCTCGAGTTCCCGGCGAACTTCCTGCCGTGGCAGAGTGTGTGCAGACAGAGGGGCCTGGAACTCAGGGTTGTGAGGTCAGAGGACGGCGCTGCATCCGCGGAACAGTTCGCAGAGCTGATAGACGACAGGACAAGGGTCGTTGCGGTCAGTCATGTCCAGTTCGGGACTGGCTATAGGGTGGACCTGGAGGTACTGGCACGCACAGTCCACGAGGTGGGCGGCGTCCTAGTGTCCGATATCATCCAGTCAGCAGGGTGGATGGACATGGACCTGGACAAGATGGGGGTGGACTTTGCGGCTGCCCAGGGTTCCAAGTGGCTACTTGCGCCCAACGGTACCGGGTTTGTGTTTGCGAGGCGGGAGGCCATGAGAGAGGTCACACCAAGGCTGTACGGGTGGTGGAGCGTAGAGGACATGCTAGACCTCAAGTACGGGGAGAAGAGACCGGCCGGGGACGCAAGGGTGTTCCAGCTCGGGATGCCGGCACTCGTGACCTATGTCGGCCTGGTCCGGTCACTGAGGCTTCTGCTGGACATTCCAGCGGCAGAACGCGAGGGGCTGGCCATGGGACTCGCTGCACACCTCAGGGATGCACTCACTGACATGGGAGTCGAGTACTATGACTTCGGTCCCGACGGCTACTCACCGATAGTGTCGTGTGCTGTGCAGGACGCCAAGGCACTCAAGGAGCGACTGAGAGCACACAGTGTCCACTGCTCAGTGCGACAGGGACGGCTGAGGGTCTCACCGTATATATACAACGACCGCGAGGACATTGAGAAACTGCTTGATGCCCTGAGGTGATGGGATGTTCGGACCGCCAAGACACATAACAGGACCGTTCTATATCATTGTCAGCAACTACTTTGACAGCAACATAGTCTATTTTGAGAGCGACGACCACCATGTGATTGTTGACACCGGCACGGGTATGTACGTGGAGGGCCTTGACAGGGCCCTGCGCAACGTCGGCACCTCCCTGGATGACATCACCGACATCATCCTCACACACAGCCACATTGACCATGTGGGGGGCATAGTGAAGATGCCGGCATTCGATGGCAGGACATACCTCCACAAGGACGAGGCCGACCGTATCAACAGCGGCGACATGACGCTGACACTCGCCGAAACGTTCGGGGTCGAACTCCCACCGTTCCGCATCAGCACGCCCGTACGGGACGGTGATGTCCTCGACTTTGGGGACGTGCAGCTCCGCGTAGTCCACACGCCGGGGCACTCAGCAGGTAGCTCGTGCTTCTACGAGGAGCGGCAGCGGGTCATGATCACCGGCGACACCATGTTTGCAGGTGGCAGCTTTGGGAGGGTGGACTTTCCCACAGGCGACCCACGCCAGCTGGTCGAGTCGTTGAAGAGGCTATCAGAGATAGAGTTCGACTTTGCGCTGCCGGGCCACATGAGCCCGGTGACTGGCGATGGCACGAACGCAGCACTGCACTCGTACCGCATGGCAAAGAGCATGTTCATGTTGTAGGGAGGAGGGCGGCCAGTTCACCGGGTGCATACCTGCGTTTCGGGGGCACAAGGCCCGACCCACGGAGATAGCTGGACTCCACGGCCTTGACGAGGGCATACACGGTCTCGTTCAGAGGCGTCGGTACACCCACCCTGCGTGCAGCAGCCACAACCTCACCGGTGATGCTGTCAATCTCGGTGCGCTTCTGTGCCAGCACATCCCGTAGCATGGAGTTGATGTTCTGCGCCGTTGCCTTTGCGGTACCCAGCGTATAGCCAATCGGGTTCTCGGTTGTCAGGCGCACCCCCAGGGCGTGCGCCACCGCGGTGGCCTCGTTGACAAGTCCAATCACAACACGGCGCAGGCCCGGGTCAGCATGTATCTCCCCGTTCGACAGGCCCGTCAGCGCTGCAACCGGGTTCAGCCCGCAGTTCACAATCGTCTTCGTCCACACAACACCCTCAATATTGTCTGAGGCCCGCGTCTCAAAGCCGGCGTGGTGCAACATCTTGACCACACTGTCCACGGTCTCAGAGTACTGCGGGTCAATAGTACCGACCTCGGTCAGGCCGATGCCGGTGGCGGTGACCTGGCCCGGGGCAGTGACCAGTGCACCCATACATGTGGTACCGCGCAGCACCCGTCGCGTGCCAAGTGCTGCCGCGACGCGGCGCTCAATGCCCAAGCCGTTCTGAAGACTGAACACAGTCGCCCCACCGTCGACGAGGTGGCGGACGCTCAGCGCAGCCGGGACCGCATCGTATGCCTTTGTAGTGAGGACTACGAGGTCAGCAGATCTCACCTCCCCCGGCTCATCCGTGGCATCAACACTGACCGTGTGGTTGCCGAGGACACCCCTGATCTCAAGGCCACGCGCCGCTATTGTCGTGACGTGTGGTGCACGGCCAACAAGGACGACATCAGCAGCACCTGCCGCCGCGAGCATCCCACCGTAGAGGCTCCCAATGGCACCTGCACCGACGATGACCACCCGCACTATGCGTCCACCCCCTGCGACGACATTGGGCCACCACTTGCAGCCATCCGTTCAAGGTGTTCCATCATCAGTCGGATTGAGCCTGCCCTGTTGGCAAGGTTGTCGAATGACTCCACTATCTGCTGGAGCCGTGCCCTGTCCCTGCCACGGCGTTCGCGGGCATGGCGTACCGT